>JAVVEY010000013.1:0-39864 GCA_032250675.1 Longimicrobiales bacterium
GCGAGGTCACGGCGAATCGAACCTCCGCGCCCGCCGAGAGTACTTCCCGCACGGCGCGGGGGCCCTCGACGAGCACGAGCCCTTCCCGCTCGCGCGTCTTCCGCCGATGAAGGCGACGGATCAGTCTGGAACGGGTCTCGCTCAGCACGGGCGTGCGCTCCCGGAGGGTGCGCCGCGTCGATGCGACGCGATTCCCGGGACTCGCGTGCTCCGCCGATCGGGCGCCCGCGCCCCTTCCCCTCCCCCCTCACACGGATCACTCCGATGGCCGACCCCACCCTCCCGATCGCCCTCACGATCGCCGGTTCCGACTCCGGCGGAGGCGCGGGGATTCAGGCGGACCTCAAGACCTTCGAGGCCTTCGGGGTATTCGGCACGAGCGTGGTGACCGCGGTCACCGCCCAGAACACCCGCGGGGTCACCGCCGTCCATGCGGTCCCCGGGGGGGTGGTACGCGCCCAGATCGACGCGGTCGCCCTCGACCTCCGCCCCGCCGCCGTCAAGCTCGGGATGCTCGCCTCGGCCGCGCTCATCGAGACGGTCGCGGAGGGACTCGATGCGCACGCCCTCGGACCCGTGATCCTCGATCCCGTGATGGTGGCCACGAGCGGAGACCGCCTCCTCGACCGCGACGCCGAATCGACCCTCGCCACCCTCCTCCTCCCCCGCGCGAGGCTCGTCACCCCCAACCTCGACGAGGCGTCGATCCTCGCGGGCTTTCCGGTGACCACCCCCGACGAGATGGAGGCGGCCGCGCGCACGATCGCCGAGCGCGGGGCGACGGCGGTGCTCCTGAAGGGAGGGCACCTCGACGCCGACACCCTCGTGGACCTCCTCTGGGAGGCCGGCCGGGTGCGCCGCTGGGAGCGGCCCCGGATGCGCACGCGCAGCACGCACGGCACCGGGTGCACCCTCTCGTCGGCGATCGCCGCGGGCCTCGCGCGCGGCACCTCCCTCGAAGACGCCGTATCCCGCGCGATCGCGTACGTCCAGCGCGCGATCGCGGCGGCCCCCGGCCTCGGCGCGGGACACGGTCCACTCCGGCACACCGTCCCGACCGAGTGACCCCCTCCGGCCCCCCCCGTCCGCGCCGGGGCGGTCGCGCCGCATCGGATCGGTGCTCCTCACGCGGGCGCGCCGATCTCGTTCCACCGCCGGACCACCTCGCGAAGGAGACGGCCGAGGACACGCCCCCCCTTCCGTCCCTCCTCCATCACCTCGGCGTGGTCGAGTCTCCCCTCGCCGAGCCCGGCGGCGAGATTCGTGACGAGCGAGAATCCGAGGACCCGCATCGAGCGTGCGCGCGCGACGATCACCTCCGGTACCGTCGACATCCCGACGGTGTCGGCGCCGAGCGTTCGCAGCATCCGGACCTCGGCGGGCGTCTCGTAGGTGGGACCCGCGAGGCTCGCGTAGACCCCTTCCTCGAGGGGGATCTCGAGCTCCGCGGCGATGCGTCGGGCGTGCGCGCGCAGCGCGGGGGCGTACGCCTCCGTCATCGAGGGGAAGCGGATCTCGCCCGCGCGCACCCGTCCCCGCAGCGGGGAGACGAAGTGGAGATTGAGGTGGTCGCGGATCGCCACGATCGTGCCGGGCGCGAGTCCTTCCCGAATCCCCCCTGCGGCATTCGTCACGAGGAGTGATTCGGCCCCCACGCGGTGGGCGATCCGGACCGGCGCGACGATGACGTCCCGGGGGTGTCCCTCGTAGGCGTGGTATCGCCCCGACTGGATGAGCACCGGACGCCCTCCGAGCCTCCCCGCGACGAAGCGTCCCGCGTGCCCCTCCACCGCAGACGGCGGAAGTCCCGGGATCTCCGTGAAGGGAAATGACACCGCGGCCTCCACCGCGTCGGTCACGCCCCCGAGCCCCGAGCCGAGCACGATGAAGATCTCGGGGGGCTCGTGGAGTCGATCGCCCAGACTCGACGCCGCGGCGTCGAGTGCGTCGTCGCTCATCGGTCCCTCCGATCCAGTCACCGTATCCTCTCGTCCGAGATCACCCCGCAACTGCGGAGGAGTCTACGATATCGTCGGCGCGTCGGCACCCTCACGTCTCGCTCTCCCCCCTCGTCCGGGCCTGCCGAGGTGGCGTATCGCACCCCGCGCCCCGCCATTCTGGCGCGATTCGTACCTTCGCAGCTCGTGTTTCTCCCGATTTCGGGACGGCACGGGGGTTGCATTCACCGGGGAGTGGCCCGTCCGGATGGACGGTTGAAATCGAATCTGGAGAGCGCCGCGCCGACGCCGTCGGCGAAGCGGCTTCACCCGCGTCGCAGTCGGCGCCGTAATTTTCAAGGAGAATGATATGGGCAAGGTCATCGGAATCGACCTCGGTACGACGAACTCCGTCGTGGCGGTCATGGAGGGCGGTGAACCCGTCGTGATCCCCAACGCTGAAGGCGGGCGCACGACCCCCTCGGTCGTCGCCTTCACCAAGGATGGGGAACGGCTCGTCGGCCAGGTGGCTCGCCGTCAGGCGATCACCAACCCCGCGAACACCGTCTTCTCGATCAAGCGCTTCATGGGCCGGCAGGAGAAGGAGGTCCGTGAGGAGGAGAAGCTCGTTCCGTACCCGGTGCACGCCGATGACAAGGGACGCGTCGAGGTCGACCTGCCCAACTCCGGGGAGAAGTTCTCGCCGCCCGAGATCTCGGCGATGATCCTGCAGAAGATGAAGCAGACCGCCGAGAGCTACCTCGGCACCACGGTCGATCAGGCGGTCATCACCGTCCCCGCCTACTTCAACGACGCCCAGCGGCAGGCGACGAAGGACGCCGGAAAGATCGCCGGCCTCGAAGTCCTCCGCATCATCAACGAACCCACCGCCGCCGCCCTCGCGTACGGCCTCGACAATGACGCCGACGAGAAGATCGCCGTCTTCGACCTGGGAGGTGGGACGTACGACATCTCGATCCTCGAGCTCGGCGACGGCGTCTTCGAGGTGAAGGCGACCAATGGAGACACGCACCTCGGGGGCGACGACTTCGACCAGAAGGTCATCAACTGGCTCGTCGACGAGTTCAAGAAGGAGCAGGGGATCGACCTCTCGAAGGACGCGATGGCGCTCCAGCGGCTCAAGGAGGCCTCCGAGAAGGCCAAGATGGAGCTCTCGACGACGATGTCGACCGATATCAACCTCCCCTTCATCACCGCCACGCAGGAAGGTCCGAAGCACCTCAACATCAGCCTCACACGCTCGAAGTTCGAGCAGCTCTGCGAGGATCTGATCAACCGCACGATCGAGCCGATGGAGAAGGCGCTCGCCGACGCCGGACTCTCGCGTGAAGAGATCGACCAGGTGATCCTCGTGGGAGGTTCGACGCGCATCCCGAAGATCCAGGAGGTCGTGCGCGAATTCTTCGGCAAGGATCCGCACAAGGGGGTGAACCCCGACGAGGTCGTCGCCGTCGGAGCGGCGATCCAGGGCGGCGTCCTCTCGGGCGAGGTGACCGACGTCCTCCTCCTCGACGTGAGCCCGCTCTCGCTCGGGATCGAGACGCTCGGAGGGGTGATGACGCCGCTCATCGAGCGCAACACGACGATCCCGACACGCAAGTCGGAGGTCTTCTCGACCGCCGAAGACAACCAGACGACGGTCGAGATCCATGTCCTTCAGGGCGAGCGCAAGATGGCGCTCGACAACAAGACGATCGGGAAGTTCCAGCTCACCGGGATCCCGCCGGCACCGCGGGGGATGCCGCAGGTCGAGGTCACCTTCGACATCGACGCCAACGGCATCCTGCACGTCTCGGCCCAGGACAAGGCGACCGGGAAGGAACAGAAGATCCGGATCGAGGCATCGAGCGGTCTCTCGGAGGCCGAGATCGACAAGATGGTCAAGGATGCCGAGGCCAACGCGGCGGAGGACGACAAGCGTCGCGAGAAGGTCGAGGCTCGCAACCAGCTCGACTCCCTCGTCTACCAGGTCGAGAAGGATTCGGCCGAGTGGGGCGAGAAGGTCTCGGGCGAGACCCAGCAGCGTCTCGGAGCGGCGATGGATGCCGCCAAGGAAGCGCTGAAGGGTGACGACGCGGACCGCCTCAACGCCGCACGCGATGAGCTCATGCAGGCCTTCAGCGCGGCGGGTCAGGAGATGTATCAGGCCCAGTCGGCGGAGGGCGAGGCGGCCGGGGCGGCCGACGACGGCGGCGAGCCAGCCGAGAGTGGGGACGCGGCAGGCGGCGCCGAGGAGGAGGTCGTCGAGGCGGACTACGAGATCGTCGAAGACGAGAAGTAGGACGCGTAGGAGGACGCGCGAGGCAACCGCGAGGTCCGCTCCGGCATCCCACCCGGGTGTGTCGGGGCGGATCGTCCCGCGCCCTCGATGTGTATCGCTCGACAGCGACACCCATCTCGAAGATCGTGAACGAAGATCGTGAACCACGAGTCTCCCTGAACCGCAGAGCCAGAATGTACGATCCACTTCGCACCAAGAGCCGCCTCGTCCTCTCGACGGCGACGGCCTTCCTCATCGGTATCGGGATCGCCTCGGGCTTCGGGTGGACCGAGAGTTCGATGGCGATGCCGGTGATCAATGAAACGTCCCAGGTCTCCGCAGCGGCGGTGGCGCCCGCCACCGACCTCTCCGAGGCCTTCGTCAATGTGGCCAACGTGGTCACACCGGCGGTGGTCCGGATCGAAGCCACGATTTCGGCTTCGGCGGCCCGCCCGACCCCCGCCCTCCCGCCCGGGTTCGAGGACTTCTTCGGTCCCCCCCCGAGCCAGGGCCCGCGGACGGCCGGAGGGTCGGGGTTCGTCGTCTCGGATGAAGGCTACATCCTCACCAACGACCACGTCGTCGCGGATGCGTCGAGCCTCCGGGTCTACTTTCCGAACCGCCACTGGGTCGAGGCCGAGCTCGTCGGGCGCGATCCGCTGACCGACGTGGCGGTCCTCAAGATTCCGTCGGAGGAGGTCACCGGAACTCTCTCCTTCGGAAACTCGGACCAGATCGCCGTGGGCCAGTGGGTCCTCGCGATCGGCAACCCGGGCTTCGGATCGGGCAGCCAGCTCGACTACACCGTGACCGCGGGAATCATCAGCGCCCGCGGGCGAAACCTCCAGTTGATCCAGCGTGAGCTGCAACGCGAGATGGGGGCCGCAGCGGCCGATATCCAGGGCTTCGCGATCGAGGACTACATCCAGACCGACGCCGTCATCAACCCGGGCAATTCGGGGGGACCGATGGTCGACATGTCGGGGCGGGTCGTCGGGATCAATTCGGCGATCGCGAGCCGGACCGGATACTACCAGGGGTACGGCTTCGCGATTCCGATCAATCTGGCGCGCCGCGTCATGGAAGATCTGATCGAGTTCGGTCGGGTGCGCCGCCCGCAGATCGGGGTGAATATCGTAGAGGTGACGCCCGAGGACGCCGAAGTCTACGGCCTGCCCCGTGTCGAGGGTGCGATGGTCCAGGCGGTGACCGAAGGTGGGCCGGCCGAGGACGCCGGGATCCGGCAGGAAGATGTGATCGTGGCCGTGGACGGTGAGCCGGTGGGCTATGTCAGCCAGCTCCAGGGCCGGGTCGCGATGTACCGCCCCGGCGATCGCGTGACCCTCACCGTCTATCGGGATGGTGAGCCGCGCGAGATCAGTGTGCGGCTCGGCGAGGCGCCGACCAACACGCGGGCCGCCCCTGCCGCGACCCCCGACCCCGACATGGTGGAACGCCTCGGGATCGGCGTGCGGGAGCTCACGGAGGCCGACGCGCGCGAGCTCGGCTACGAGAACGCGCAGGGCGTGGTGATCAGCCGGGTGCTCCCCGGGTCCTCCGCACAGCGGAGAGGGCTGATCGAAGGCGAACTCGTGCTCGAGATCAACAACACCGTCATTACCGAGGTGGACGATGTCGAGCGCGCGCTCGCCGGGGTCGCCGCGGACGAAGTCGTCCGCCTCCTCCTCGGACAACCCGGTGGAGGGTCGCGGGTGGTGAACATCCGAATGCCGTCGTGAGAACCGGGTGAAGTGGGGGACGGACACACCGCCTCCCCGCCCGTGAGACCCGCACCGGAGGCGTCGCATTCCGGGAGAGGGGCGGTCCGGTGGACCCGGGCCGCCCTTCCTCGTCTCTTCGACCCCCGGTTATCTTCAGAATGAGCGCGAACGTGGCGGAACTGGCAGACGCGCCGGATTTAGGATCCGGTGGCTCCGTGCCGTGGGGGTTCGAGTCCCTCCGTTCGCATCCGAGCGACCGGCGAGGTCGTTCAAGTCCAGGACATTCCAGAGGCCCCGCGCCTCTCCATCCACCTTGGAGTCACTCCCGCACCATGGCGATCGAAGCATCCATTCTCTCCATCGACATCGAGGAGCGCGCCGCGTGGCGCCGCGCCCTCAAGGTCACGGTGCCCGCCGAGGTGGTGGCCGCCGAGCGCAGGAAGATCACCGCGCGCGTCGCCCGTCAGGTCAAGCTCCCCGGCTTTCGTGCCGGGCACACCCCGGCTTCGGTGGTCGAGAAGCGGTTCGGTACGGCCGTCAACCGCGAACTCGTCGACCAGATGGTGAGTGACGCCTACCAGGCCGCCCTCGACCAGGTCGAGGAGCGCCCGATCTCGGAAGGCGAGGTCGAGGATATCACCTGGCAGCCGGACGAGGACCTCCGCTTCGAGATCTCCTTCGATGTCCGCCCCGACATCGAGCTCACGCGCCTCTCCGGCTTCAAGGTCGAGCGCCCGTCGAGCGAGGTGGGCGAGGACGAACTCCAGCGCGTGATCGAGCGCCTTCGCGAAGAACACGGTGCGTGGCGTCCGGTCGAGGAGGGGCGCCCCGAAGCGGGAGACCTCGTCTCGATCACGGCGACACAGCTCAAGGGGGGTGAGCCCGACGAGGAGCCGCAGGAGTACGACCTCACCCTGGGTCGGGGGGACGCGATCGAGGACGTCGAGAGCGCGCTCCACACCCTGGCGGTCGGGGAGTCGGGCGACTTCACCGTGACCTTCCCCGACGACTTCCCCAACGAGGCACGCCGCGGCGAGTCGCAGGAGCTCCGCCTCGAGATCCGGGCCCGCAAGGTGCGTGACCTCCCCGAGGTGGATGACGCCTTCGCGGCCTCTCTGGGCGACTTCGAGTCCTTCGATGCCCTGCGCTCACGGATTCGCGAGGACCTCGAGAAGGAGGCGGCGAGTCAGGCGGAGTCGATCGTCCGGGGCCAGCTCCTCGACGCGATCATCGATGCGAACCCCTTCGATGTGCCGATCTCGATGGTCGAGCGTTATCTGAACCAGGTGCTCGGCGAGGGTGAGGGCGCGGATCCCGAGCGTTTCCGGCAGGCGCGTGAATCCGTCCGCGGAGAGGCGGAGCGCGCGGTGCGACGCATGATGGTGATCGAGCGTGTGGCGACCCACGAATCGTTGCGCGCGACGGACGATCAGATCGATGCGCGCGTGCAGGAGATCGCCGACGCCAACGACACCACGCCCGCCAGGGTCTACGCCCAGCTCCAGCAGGAGGGCGCCCTCGAGCGCATCGAGCACGAGATCACCGAGCGCCAGGTCTTCGACTGGCTCCTCCAGCACTCCGAGGTGGTGCCGGCCTCGTCGTGAGGCCCGGCTCCACGAATCCGGTATGAGCGAACCCGAACCGACACCCGAACCGAACTCCATGTCGACCTACCCTCCGTACGTCATCGAGCGCACCAACCGGGGCGAGCGCAGCTACGACATCTTCAGCCGCCTCCTCATGGACCGCATCGTCTTCCTCGGGAGCGGGATCAACGACACGGTGGCGAACATCATCGTGGCGCAGCTTCTCTTTCTCGACGCGGAAGACCCGGAACGGGACATCCATATGTACATCAACTCCCCGGGCGGGGGCGTGTACGCGGGGATGGCGATCTACGACACGATGCAGCACATCCGGGCCCCCGTCTCCACCTACTGCGTGGGGATGGCGGCGTCGATGGGCGCGATCCTCCTCGCCGCCGGAGCCGAGGGGAAGCGCGGGGCGCTTCCGAATGCGCGGATCATGGTCCATCAGCCGTCCTCCGGAACGCAGGGGACGGCGGCCGATATCGAAATTGCGGCGCGCGAGGTTCTCGACATTCGTGATCGCATGAACCGGATCCTCTCGAAGCACACCGGGCGGCCGGTCGAGAAGATCGCCGAGGATATCGACCGCGATCGCTTCATGAGCCCGGAGGAGTCGGTGGAGTACGGATTGATCGATCGCGTCCTCTCCCGACCTCTGGGGAGTGGCGAAAAACCCCGGGATGCCACCACCTTGAATACGGACGCGAAGGACTGACGACGGGACACGCCCCGATCGGCCCCCTCGCTGGAGGCGACAATGTCGAGCGACAAACACCTGCGCTGCAGCTTCTGCGGCAAATCGAAAGACTCGGTGAAGAAGTTCATCAGCGGTCCTTCGGTCTACATCTGCAACGAGTGCATCTCGCTCTGCAATGAGATCCTCGCGGAAGAGGAGGATCGGGAGCAGTCGGACCAGAGTGTACCGGCGCCCACGCCCCAGGAGATCAAGGCGATTCTCGACGAGTACGTGATCGGGCAGGACGAGGCGAAGCGGGCGATGTCGGTGGCGGTCTACAACCACTACCGCAGGGTGAACAACCTCGGGGTGCTCGACGACGTGGAGATCGACAAGGCGAACATCCTCCTCGTCGGACCGACGGGGACGGGCAAGACACTCCTGGCCCAGACGCTCGCCCGGATCCTGCATGTGCCCTTCACGATCGCCGACGCGACGACGCTCACCGAGGCCGGCTATGTGGGGGAGGATGTGGAGAACATCCTCGTGCGTCTCCTCCAGGCGGCGGACTACAATATCGCCGACTGCGAACGCGGGATCGTCTACATCGACGAGATGGACAAGATCGCGCGGAAGTCCGAGAACCCCTCGATCACCCGTGATGTGTCGGGCGAGGGGGTGCAGCAGGCTCTCCTGAAGATCCTCGAGGGGACGGTCGCGTCGGTCCCGCCCCAGGGAGGACGCAAGCACCCGCAGCAGGAATACATCCAGATCGACACGCGCAACATCCTCTTCATCTGCGGAGGCGCCTTCGACGGCCTGGAGCGTATCATCGAAGACCGCATCGGCAAACGCGCGATCGGCTTCGGCGAGGGAGAGGAGGAGGGCGCGCGCGTCCGTGATGTCCTCCTCGGACAGGCCGAGCCCGAGGACCTCCAGCGCTTCGGACTCATCCCCGAGCTCGTGGGACGTCTTCCCGTCCTGGTGGGGCTCAACGAACTCGACGAAGATGCCCTCGTGCGCATCCTCGAGGAGCCTCGCAACGCCCTCGTCAAGCAGTTCACGAAGATCTTCGAGCTCGAGAATGTCGGGCTCACCTTCGACCGGGACGCGCTCCGGGCGATCGCGCACCGATCGCTCGCACGGGGGACCGGCGCGCGTGGCCTCCGCTCGATCATCGAGGAGGTGATGCGCGACGTCATGTTCGACATCCCCTCACGCGATGACGTGCGCGAAGTGGTGGTCACGGTGGAGAGCGTCGATCAGGGCGTCCCCCCCCTCCTCGTCCTGCACCCCTCGGCCGACAAGCGGCTCGAGGCGTAGGCGCGGCGCCCCGGGATGCCCCGAATCGAGCGCGTCGACGAGGAGATCTCCGTAGAGGACCGCCTGCCGGTTGTCGCGCTCCGGGATCTCGTCTTCTTTCCGTACATGGTGCTGCCCCTCCTCATCGGGCGGCCCCGCTCTCTCGCCGCACTCGAGGCGGCCGAGACGGACGAACGGTACATCCTCCTCGTCGCCCAGGAGGACGCCGCGATCGAGTCGCCCACCGAGGACGACCTCCATCGGGTCGGTACCCTGGCCCGCGCGGTGCAGGTCACCCGCCTCCCCGACGGTTCGGCCCGGGTCGTGCTCGAAGGGATGGGGCGTGTCCGGATCCGCCACTTCCTTCCGCACGAGGACTACTTCCACGCCCTCATCGAGCCCCACCTCGCGCCCGATCGCGAGGGAGACGAGTGCGCCGATCCGCCGGAGCTCGAGGCTCTCGTGCGCACGGTGCGCCGCGACTTCACCGAGTACGCGCGAGCGCACGAGGGGATGGCGACCGAACTCCCCGAGTCGATCCTCCGGACGCACGATCGCCAGCGCCTCGCGCACCTGATCTCGGGCCACCTCGTCCTCGCACCGGCCGAAAAGCAGGAGCTGCTCGAGAGCCCCGATCTGCCGAGCCACTTCCGGCTTCTGTGCGAGGTGCTCGCGCGTGAGCTCGAGATCCTCCGGATCGAGGCGAAGCTCGACGATCAGATCCGTTCGCAGATCGATTCCGAGCGCAAGCAGCTCTATCTGAACGAACAGCTCAAGGCGATTCACCGGGAACTCGGGTCCCACCCGGGCGAGTGGTCCGAGATCGAGAACGCCCTCGAGACCGCCCGACTCCCCCGGGCGGTGCGCACGCGCGCGGACCGCGAATTGAGCCGACTGCGCACCCTCAACCCGGTCGCACCCGAGGCGGCGGTGATCCGCACCTGGCTCGACTGGATCGTGGGGCTGCCCTGGCACGCGCGCAGCGAGGAGCACCACGACGTCGCGCGGGGCCGCGTCGTGCTCGACGAGGCGCACTTCGGGCTCGACGAGGTGAAGGAACGCATCCTCGACCACATCGCCGTCCTCTCGATCGTCGGCGAGCTGCGGGGACCGATCCTCTGCCTGGTGGGCCCACCCGGGGTCGGCAAGACCTCGCTCGGCCGCTCGATCGCCACCGCCGTGGGGCGGGAATTCGTGCGGGTGAGTCTGGGCGGTGTGCGCGACGAGGCCGAGATCCGCGGCCACCGGCGCACCTATGTGGGCGCGCTGCCGGGGCGCATCGTGCAGGGGATGCGGCGGGCGGGCACCCTCAACCCGGTCTTCCTCCTCGATGAGGTCGACAAGCTCGCGCGCGACTTCCACGGAGACCCGGGGGCCGCCCTCCTCGAGGTGCTCGACCCGGAGCAGAACGCAGCCTTCACCGACCACTACCTCGAGGTCGACTACGACCTCTCGAGCGTCCTCTTCGTGACCACCGCCAACACACTCCAGGGGATCCCCGAGCCGCTGCGCGACCGGATGGAGGTGATCCGCATCCCGGGCTACCTCGACACCGAGAAGCGCACGATCACCGAGCGGTTTCTCTGGCCGCGACAGGTCGAACGGCACGGCCTCTCGACCGAACGGGTGCACCTCTCGCAGAGCGCGATCGATTCGATGATCCGCTGCTACACGCGCGAAGCCGGGGTGCGGGAGCTCGACCAGCGCGTCTCGCGCATCGCGCGCAAGCTCGCCCGTGAGACCGTCGAGGGCCGGAGCGACCCCCCGGGAGGGAGGCGCGTGATCGACCCGGGCGATCTCAAGGCGCTCCTGGGTCCGGCCCCCTACCTCCCTCCCGAGACCGACCGCGACACCGACCGGGTGGGGATCGCGAACGGACTCGCGTGGACGGCGGCCGGGGGCGAGGTGATTGATGTGGAGGTCGCGGTCGTGCCGGGCAGCGGAGAGGTGCGCCTGACCGGTACGCTCGGCGAGGTCATGAAGGAATCCGCGCACGCGGCGGTCACATACGCGCGGTCGCGCGCCGCTGTACTCGGACTCAGCCCCGACTTCCACCAGAAGATCGACCTGCACATCCATATCCCCGAGGGCGCCACCCCGAAGGACGGCCCCTCGGCCGGGATCACGATGGCGGTCGCGCTGATCTCGGCGCTCACCGGGATCAGCACCCGCCCCGACGTCGCGATGACAGGGGAGATCACCCTGCGCGGGCGCGTGCTCCCCGTGGGCGGGATCAAGGAGAAGGCGGTGGCCGCGCTCCGTCACGGGGTACGGACGGTCATCCTCCCCCACGCCAACGAACCCGACCTCGAGCGCCTCCCCGACGAGGTCCGCGAGGGTCTCGACTTCCGCGTCGTGAGTGAGATGGACGCCGTGATCGAGGCGGTGCTTCAGCGCCGACCCGGTGCGGGCAGCCACCCCCCATCGGGCCCGGGCCTCCCCTCCGATCCAGGGATTTCGATCTCGCAATGAAGATTCGCACCGTCGAGTACGCAGGCACGATCGTCGACCCCGACGCTCCCCGTCCGGGCGCGCTCCCGCAGGTCGCCTTCTCGGGACGCTCGAATGTGGGGAAGAGTTCGCTCATCAACGTCCTCCTCCGGCGCACCAATGCGAAGATCGCACGGGTGTCGGCGACACCCGGCAAGACGCAGGCGATCAACTTCTTCGCGGTCAACGACGCATTCTTCCTCGTCGACCTCCCCGGCTTCGGGTACGCGGAGGTGCCGAAGAAGATGCGCGAAGGATGGAAGCACCTGATCGAGGGGTACCTCGGCAGCGAGGAGGGCCCGGTCGGGGTCGTCCACCTCGTCGATGCCCGCCGACCTCCCACCGATCTCGATCTCGAGATGCTGGACTACCTGGCGGGGGTGGAACTCCCGGCCCTCGTGGTGCTCACCAAGATGGACAAGCTCAAGTCGCAGAAGGCCCGCGCGGTGGCGATCGATGCGGCCGCGCGCGATCTGCGGATCGAGTCGGAGCAGCTCGTTCCGTTCTCGAGCAAGACGGGCGAGGGGCGCGACGCCCTCCTCGGCGCGATCACCGGTCTCCTCGACGGAGCGGGAAGGCCCGCGTCGTGACCGAGGTGGGTGGGTCCGCGGATCGGGGTGGGCGGGTCCGGGTCGCGGATCGGGGCGGCCCGACCGGCAGATCGGGGCGGGCTCGCCTACTGGTCGAGTCCGAAGTGCTTGATCTTGCGGTAGAGGGTGCGCTCACCGATCCCGAGTTCCTCGGCCGCCATGCGGCGATTCCCCCCGACCTGCCCGAGGACGACCCGGATCGCTTCGCGCTCCACCTCCTCCATCGTCATCCCCTCGCGATAGACCACCACACCCTCATCTCCGGGTTCGTGGTCCACATCGACGATCCGGGCGTCGTCGTACGCTGATGCGCTCTGCGAGCCTTCCTCCCCGCCCCATCCACCGAGTTCGATCCCTCCCGGCGCGCGCCGGACCTCGGATCGGACCTCGGATCGGACTTCGCGCCGCGGGAGGTCGGCCGGGACGCGGGAGCTCTCTCCGGGAAGCCGGCGTTCGCGGTAGTTCTCGAACTCCTTCCGCAGGTCGTCGATGTCGACGCGCAGATCGACGAGGGTGCGGAAGATGAACTCGAGTTCGGGGCGCAGCGGCTCGCGCGACTCGTCACTCGTGGCACGGGGGATCAGCGCGGGGAGCGTCTCGCCCTCGCTCCCGGACCTGCGAACCTCGGACGGGATGTCCTCGGGCTGGATCTGCCGTCCCGGCGCGAGCACGACCATGCTCTCGACGAGGTTGCGGAGCTCGCGGACATTGCCGGGCCAGGAGTGCTCGATGAGCGTCTGCATCGCGGCATCCGAGATCCCCGAAAACTCGAGATCGTGCCGGCGGCTCACCTCTCGCACGAACCGTCGGATGAGGAGGGGGATGTCGGCCCTCCTCTCGCGCAACGGAGGGAGCTCGATCGAGAGCACATTGAGCCGGTAGAAGAGATCCTTCCGGAACTCCCGCAGCGCGACGAGCTGGCGGAGGTTCTGATTCGTGGCCGCCACGATGCGCACGTCAATGCGGATCGACTTCTCGCCGCCCACGCGCATGAACTCGCGATGCTCGAGGACACGGAGGAGCTTGGTCTGCGTCGAGAGCGGCATCTCGCCGATCTCGTCGAGGAAGATCGTCCCTCCGTGGGCGAGCTCGAAGAGTCCCTTGCGGGAGTCGATCGCGCCGGTGAAGGCGCCCTTCTCGTGGCCGAAGAGCTCGCTCTCGAGGAGGGTATCGGAGAGAGCCGCGACATTGACGGCGATGAAGGGCTTGTGGCGGCGGGGGGAGAGCGCGTGAATCCCCCGCGCGGCGAGTTCCTTGCCCGTCCCCGACTCCCCGGTGATGAGCACGGTGGAGTTGACGGGCGCGATCTGCACGATCCGCTCGAGCGCCTGGCGAATCTCGTCGGTCTGTCCGACGATCCCGGTCGTCTCCTGGAGCCAGTGACGCTGCACGAGCGCGCGCCCCACGAGGGCGACGTCGTCGGGATCGGCGTCGGGACCGAAGACCTCGGCGATCCCGTCGGGGAGCGCCTCCCCGGGTGAGGGCGGATCGGGCGTCTGCGCCAGGATGGGCGGTCCTTCGGGTCCGAGCTGCTCGGTGAGCGCGCGGCCGGCACGGGGGCTCGTGGTGAGGATCAGGAGACGCGCGTCGGTCTCGCCGATCTCCTCCTTCGGGGTGACGAACTCGACCTCGAGACCGGCCCGCTCGAAGGCGCTGCGCAGCGCGCCGGCGCGCTGGAGGTCGTGGGTCGAGATCAGGACGCGGTCGGCCATCGTTCAGCGCGCTGGAGGCGTCGGATGGGTCGCGGTCGCACCCTTCAGCAGATCGTGCAGGTGCGGGAGGAGTGGCGCGAGCACCCCGAGGCCGTCCGCCACCGCTGCGGGACTCCCGGGGAGACACGCGATCACCGCGGTCGCGCGGGTCCCGACGGTGACGCGCGAGAGCGCCGCGAAGGGCGTCGAGGCGGCGCCTGCGCGTGTGATCGCCTCGGCCACCGCGTCGGCCGTGCGCTCGAGGAGCGGCGCCACCGCCTCGGGGGTTCGATCGCGCGGACCGAACCCCGTGCCGCCCGTGGTGATCGCCAGATCGACGTCGTCGCCGTCGACCCAGTCGAGGAGCGTCCGGGTGATCTCGATTGGCTCGTCGGGCACGATCGCGCTCTTCGTCACGCGATGCCCCGCCTCACGCGCCCACGCCGCGATCGCCGGACCCGAGCGATCCTCGCGCTCGCCGCGCGACGCCCCGTCGCTCACCGTGAGCACGCCCACCCGGAGACTCACCGTCGGATCGACCCTTCGGTATAGAAGGGGGGCCGCTGCACCACTGCGGGGATCGCCGAATCGCGAATTTCGATCGCTACCTCCGATCCCCCCGAGGCGTGCGAGACCGGTAGATATCCGAGTGCGATCCCGACCCCCAGCGAGGGACTCATCGTGCCGCTCGTGACGACGCCCCGCGGCTCGCCCTCGACCCGGATCGGGTAGCCGGGCCGGGGAATCCCGCGTTCCGTCAGGCGCATCCCGACCAGACGGCGTTCGACGCCCCGCTCCTTCTGTGCCACCAGTGCGTCGCGCCCGACGAACTCGCCCTTGTCGAGCTTGGTGATCCATCCGAGCGCCGACTCGAGTGGGGTGTGCTCCTCGTCGAGGTCGTTGCCGTAGAGCGCGTAGCCGACCTCGAGCCGAAGCGAATCACGCGCGCCGAGTCCCGCGAGCATCAGACCGTGCGGCGCACCCGCTTCGAGGAGTGCGTCCCAGATCTCCCCGGCACCCGGCGCCGGCACGTAGAGCTCGAAGCCGTCCTCACCGGTGTAGCCCGTCGCCGAGATCGTTCCGGCCACCCCGGCCACCTCGCCCTCGGCGAAGCGGTAGTACCCGATCGCGTCGAGATCCACGCTCACGAGGGGCCGCAGGATCTCTCGCGCCTTCGGTCCCTGGAGCGCGAGGAGCGCGATCTCGTCGGAGGTGTCGTGCAGTTCCACATCGAGTCCCTCGGCGTGCCGCGTCACCCACGCCCAGTCCTTCGCGCGATTCGCCGCATTCACCACCATCATCCACGCCGCGTCGTAGCGGTAGAGGATGAGGTCGTCGAGGACGAACCCATCCTCGTTGACCATCGCCGAGTACTGTGCCTGTCCCACCGCCACCTTCGAAGCGTCGTTGATCGTCACCTTCTGGATCAGCGCGAGAGCGTCGGGGCCGCGCACGGCGAACTCGCCCATATGCGAGACGTCGAAGAGCCCCGCCGTGGCCCGCACCGCGGCGTGCTCGGCGCGGATCCCGGTCGGGTACTGGACCGGCATCGAATAGCCGGCAAAGGGGACCATCTTGCCGTTGTGGCGCAGGTGGCGGTCGTGGAGCGGGGTGTGGCGCAGTGTATCGTTCATCGGGAAGGCAGGAGGCGGAGGGTGCAGGGAGCCGATGGGGTGGAGGTGCGACACCTCATCCCATCAGCTCGATCAGGAGGGACTTCTGGGCGTGGAGGCGATTCTCGGCTTCGGAGAAGATGCGCGAGCGCGGACCGTCGATGACCGCCGCGGTCACCTCCTTGCCCCGGTAGGCGGGGAGGCAGTGCAGGAAGATCGCGTCGTCGACCGCACGACTCATCAGCTCCTCGTCGACGCGAAAGCCGGCGAAGGCGGCTTCGCGATCGGTCGCCTCGTCCTCCTGACCCATCGAGGCCCAGGTGTCGGTCGTGACGACCCGCGCGCCCTCGACCGCCACGCGCGGATCGCGCACGAGCTCGACGTCGCCGTGCTCGCGCCCCCACGCGAGGAGGTCGGGGTCGGGGTCGTACCCTTCCGGAACCGCGACCCTCAGCGGAAACCCGACGAGCGCCGCCGCGTGGATCCACGAGTGCAGCACATTGTTGCCGTCGCCGATCCACGCGACCGGCACGTCGGCCAGCTCCTCCCCGAACTCCTCGACGATCGTCTGCAGGTCCGCGAGGAGCTGACAGGGGTGCAGCAGATCGGTGAGTCCGTTGATGACCGGCACCGTCGCGTGGCGCGCGAGCGTCTCGACCTCGGCGTGCGCGAAGGTGCGGACCATGATCGCGTCGACGTAGCCCGAGAGGACGCGCGCGGTGTCTTCGGCGCTCTCCCCGCGGCCCATCTGCGAGTCGCGGTCGGAGAGGAAGACGGCGTGCCCGCCGAGCTGGAAGATCCCCGTCTCGAAGCTCACGCGCGTGCGCGTCGAACTCTTCCGGAAGATCATCGCGAGCGTCTTCCCGGCGAGGGGTCGCCCGCCCTCCTCTCCGGACTTCAGGCGCGTCGCGCGTCGCAGCACCCGATCGAGTGCTCCGCGATCGAGATCGCGAAGCGAGAGGAAGTCCCGCTTGGCCGGTGCCTCCCCGTCCGAGGCGGTCACAGGATGTACTTCCTGAGATCGTCGTCCTTCACGATCTCGTCCAGATGGCTGCGCACCCACGCCCCGTCGACCACGATGTCGCGCTCTTCGCGCTCGGGGAGCTCGTAGAGCACATCCTCGAGGAGTGTCGTCATCACCGTCTGGAGTCGGCGGGCGCCGATATTCTCCATCCGTTCATTGAGTTCGGTGGCGATCCGCGCGATCTCGCACACCCCCTCCTCGTCGAAGGTGAGGGTCCCCCCCTCGGTCTCGATCAGCGCCCGGTACTGGGTCAGGAGAGCGCCGCGAGGCTCCTTGAGGATTCGAACGAAATCCTCCTCGCCGAGCGAGTGCAGCTCGACGCGGATCGGGAAGCGTCCCTGCAGCTCCGGGATGAGGTCGGAGGGACTCGCGGTATGGAAGGCTCCCGCGGCGATGAAGAGGACGTGGTCGGTGCGCACGAGACCGTACTTCGTCTGTACCGTCGAACCCTCGACGATCGGGAGGAGGTCGCGCTGCACCCCCTCGCGGCTCACATCGGGGCCCGCGCCGCCGCGCGTCCCGGCCACCTTGTCGATCTCGTCGAGGAAGACCATCCCGATGTCCTCGGTGCGGTTGAGCGCCTCATTCACGACCTCGTCCATGTCGACGAGCTTGTCGAGCTCGTCCTGGACGAGGATCCGACGCGCGTCGGCCACGGTGACCTGCCGCCGCTTGGTCTTCTTCGGCAGCATATCCTGGAGCATCTCGGTGAAGTTGAAGTCCATCCCGCCACCGGGATCCCCACCCCCCATCGGGATCATCATCCCGTCGATATTCGGCGACTGGGTGACCTCGATCTCGACTTCACGGTCCTCGAGCTTCGAGTCGCGCAGCAACCCGCGGAGCTTCTCGCGGGTGCGCGCACGGCGTTCACCGAGGGTGGTGGTGGCGTCGTCTTCGGACTCCTCCTCCCCGCGACGCACACCGCCCGGTCCCGCGACGAAGACCGAGGGAGCGGGTCCCTCGTCTCCGAGCCCGGTGGTGCCGGCGGATTTCGCGGCCTCTTCGTCGGCGGGAAAGAGGAGATCGAGGAGGCGCTCCTCGGCGCGCGCCTCGGCGACCTCCTCCATCTCGTCCTCGCGCTCGGCGCGGACCATGTTGACGGCGTTGTCGACGAGGTCGCGGATCATCGATTCGACGTCGCGACCGACGTATCCGACCTCGGTGAACTTGCTCGCCTCGACCTTGACGAAGGGCGCGCCCGCCAGACGCGAGAGCCGGCGCGCGATCTCGGTCTTCCCGACCCCGGTCGGGCCGATCAGGATGAGGTTCGAAGGGGTGATCTCGTCGCGCAGATCGGCGTCGACGCGCTGCCGCCGCCAGCGGTTGCGGACCGCGATCGCCACCGCCTTCTTGGCGTCGTCCTGGCCGACGATGTATCCGTCGAGTTCCTTGACGATCTGACGCGGGGTGAGCCAGGCGTCCCACTCCTCCCAGGTGGCGTCGGGTCCGGGGCGCTCCGGTGCGGGCGGATCGTCTTTCCGCGCGGAGGTGTCCCTCCCTCCCTTCTTGTCGCCCCTCATTCCCGGCCTCCGTCAGTGCCGGCGTCGAGTTCGAGAACAGTGATGTCCTGGTTCGTGTAGATGCAGATCTCTCCGGCGATCTCGAGCGACTTGCGGACCACCTCGGCCGCGCTCAACTCGGTGTTCTGCACGAGCGCCCGGGCGGCGGCGAGGGCGTAGCTCCCGCCCGAGCCGATCGCGGCGATCTCGTCGTCGGGCTCGATGACGTCGCCCTCACCGCTGATGAGGAAGAGGTGATCGCGGTCGGCGACGACGAGGAGCGCATTGAGGCGGCGCAGGTACCGATCGGTTCGCCAGTCCTTGGCGAGCTCGACGATCGCCTTCGTGAGGTTGCCGGGCGAGCGTTCAAGTTTCTGCTCGAGGCGCTCGAAGAGGGTGAAGGCGTCGGCAACCGCCCCGGCGAACCCGGTGAGGATCTGGCCGTCCCGGATCGCGCGCACCTTCTGTGCGCGGGTCTTCATGACGGTTTCGCCGAGGGTGACCTGTCCATCGCCGCCGAGCGCGACGCGGCCGTCCTTGCGGACGGCAACAACGGTGGTGGCGCGAATCTTCCGCTCCAAAGGGTGCTCCGTGTGGGGGATTACGCCCGGCGAGCGCCGGGGCCACGGAATCTAATGAAACTGCCGTCTTGGCAGTACACCCGGGAGCGGGGTGTGCGGGGGCGGGGTGTCGCCCGCCCGGACCGCCGGGCTCGCGGTGTGCCCTCCCCTCGGTTGCGCGAGGGTCTCGACCACCTCATCGGGCCGGGGTGCGTAGCCGACGAGATCGCCGAGATGGTGGACCGTGTCGGCGTCTCCTCGCGCGTCGATATCGGAGAGCACGGCGCGCAACGCGGGGAGGTTCGCGTGAATATCGGAGAGGAGGACGATCTTCACCTGACGCCGCCCGGGTTCCCGCCCCCTCCTCCGGGAGCGCGGACGCCTGCGGGCACGGCGCAGTTCGAGACACCCGCGATCCCCTCGTCGGCGCCGGGGAAGTAGCGCGCGCGCCATCGCAGCGCCACCGTGACGAGGCCGATCAGGACAGGGACTTCCACGAGGGGACCGATGACGGCGGCGAAGGCGGCCCCATGCCCGATCCCGAAGGTGGCGACCGCAACGGCGATCGCGAGCTCGAAGTTGTTGGAGGCGGCGGTGAAGGAGAGCGTCACCGTCGTCGGATAGTTCGCGCCCACCCGCCGGCTCATGAAGAAGGAGACCGCGAACATCGCCACGAAGTAGATCAGGAGGGGTACGGCGACCCGCACGACCCCCACCGGCTCCCGGATGATGGCGTGGCCCTGGATCGAGAAGATCACGACGATCGTGAAGAGGAGCGCGACGAAGGTCAGCGGTGAGATCCTCGGAATGAAGCGCCGGTGGTACCACTCCTCGCCCCGCATCCGGATGAGCACGAAACGGGTGAGCGCACCGCCCAGGAAGGGGATCCCGAGGTAGATGAAGACGCTCCGGGCGATCTCGCCCATCGTGATCGTTACCACGATGCTCTCCATCCCCAGCAGTCCGGGGAGGAAGGTGATGAAGAACCACGCGTACACGCTGTAGAAGAGCACCTGGAAGATCGAGTTGAAGGCCACCAGCCCCGCGGCGTACTCCGGATCCCCCTCAGCCAGGTCGTTCCAGACGATGACCATCGCGATACACCGCGCCAGCCCGATGAGGATCAGCCCCACCATGTACTCCGGGTAGTCCCTCAGGAAGAGTACGGCCAGCGAGAACATCAGCACCGGACCGATCACCCAGTTCTGCACCAGTGAGAGGCCGAGGATCTTCCCATTCCGGAAGACGTCGCCGAGCTCCTCATAGCGCACCTTCGCCAGAGGCGGGTACATCATGAGGATGAGCCCGATCGCGATCGGCACCGAGGTCGTGCCGATCTGCGTGCTCTCGTTGAGCGCCTGCATTGCGTCGGGCCAGAGCGATCCGACCCCGATTCCGACGGCCATTGCCAGAAAGATCCAGAAGGTCAGGTACCGATCGAGGAGGGAGAGCTTCCGGGAGATCGTGCTCATCTGTCGTCCGCGTCGAGCCGCGTGATGGGATTTATCATATCAATCGTGATTGATGCATGCGAACAAAAAAAGGCCCCCACGGAACGAGACCACCCGGAGCGAGGAGAGGCCACCTCGCGCGAGGAGAGGCCACGCAGGGCGAGGATCAGCACCGGCTTCTGCGCGGGTACGCGAGGGCGGAGGCCTCACGCGTCTCGGCGAGCCACGCTTCCGCCATCGAGAGCACCTCGTCGGAGAGCGCGTAGTGGACCCACCGACCCTCTCTCCGTGCGCGGACCAGCCCCGCTTCGCGGAGCACGCCGAGGTGGTGCGAGAGGAGCGACTGGCCGAGGTCGAGCGACGACTGGATGTCGCAGACGCACCGCTCCCCCTCCCGCAGCACCTCGATGATGCGCAGGCGGTTCTCGTCCGCCAGGGCCCGGAATACGCCCAGGACGGCGGTGGGAGCGGGAGCCGTGTTCAATCTGACCATGGCCCAATATATCAGCTCTGGTTGATATGTTGACCCCGCCGCGACGGGTCGGAATCGGTCGAGGACGACGCCTACCTCCGCCGGGTGAAACCGAATCCCAGGTTGACCAGTGGCTGCAATGAATTGTCGAAATCCGCCCCGATTGCGTACCCCACTCCCGCCGACACCATCAGGGTGAATCCGCCATTCGCCGCGTACTGATACCCCACCGACGCGCCCGGTCCGTACAATCGATCCTCGTCGAAGGTGAAGCGGCGGAATTCGTCGAAGTGGACGGTGTCCTCGATGGCGACCTGCGAGACGGAGAGCTCGAGGAAGCCGCGGTGATTCCTTCCCGGCGTGTAGCCACGGAGGCCCGCGGCGAAGGTGGCACCGTTCGCATCATTCGTATCGGTCGACGGCGTATAGCCCAGCCCGCCGAACGCCGAGATCCGCTCACGGTGAAAGTACCGTTCGGCCTGAACCCCCAGCCACCCCATGGCGTTGCCGACGCCGCCCGTGACCGTGAGCCTTCGTGAGCGAACGTCCTCCGGCAGCTCCTGAGCACCGAGCGGAGCGCCTGCGAGGAGGAAAACGAGGACGAGCAGGATCGGATTCATCGGACCTTCTCCTCTTCGGGGCAAGGGTTTCCCGCCGTCGACTACATCTCCGGGGGCTCGGTGGCGAAGCAGAAGTAGAGCGCGTCGCCGCCGGTGCCGCGCAGATCGTTCTGGCCGCAGCCCCGGGACCCGTGAGCCGAGTTCCACGAGGTCGGGTTCTCGCCGCCGCCGGTGCGATCGAAGTGCCCGACGCGCGCGCTCCCGTCCGCCGAGCTGCTCGTCCAGTTGGCGCAGGTGGTGTCCCCATCTCCCTCGAAGAGGGTGCCGTCGAGATTCGATCCGGTCAGGAGGTCGTGTCGGTTCGGAGAGTCCCCGCGACCGCGCACGATCGTCCCCTGCTCGGTCAGGGCGGAAGACTTGGTCAGGTTGGCGGCGTCGCCGTGGAGCTCGTCGACGTCGTTGGCGATGAGATCGCCGGCCCAGTTGTACCAGGGGCCCGAGCCGATCCGGTCGCGCGCGTGGACGGCGTCGGCGCCGCCGTCGGGAGCCGCGCTCAGATAGGCGCGCCAGCCACGGTCGCCCGCGCCCACGGCGAAGGCGAGGTGGTCGCACCAGGCGTCCGCGCCCTCGAGCCCGCCGAGATCCGCGCCGTGGCCCGGCGAGACGCTGGTGAGGAAGAAGCTCATCCGGTCACTCTGCGCGGCGGCTTCCTGCGGGGCGAACGAGAAGCCCGCAGTGAGGAGTGTTGCGGCGACAATGATCGAGACTCTCTGCATGATACGATCTCCCTGGAGGTGTATGAGAAGATGAGACCCCATGGTCTCACCCGCAATCATGCCGTCACGTTCCCGGGGGAACGCCGTGGGCCGTTCAGATCCTGCCGGGGAGTTCGATGCAGAAGCGAGCGCCACCCAGATCCGAGTCCTCGACCCAGATTCGACCCCGATGCGCTTCAACGGCGAGCCGGGCGAAGTAGAGTCCAACGCCACGAGAATCGCGGTGCCGTCCCCGGTCGTCCCTCTCGGTCCGGGTCCACATCCGGAAGATCTCGTCTCGCAGGTCGGGCGGAACGCCCGGTCCGTCATCCTCGACGGTCACGAGAAGCGACGCGGCCGTGGGACGTTGACCACGTAGCCGGATCGTCCCGCCGGGCGCGTACTTGAGGCAGTTGTCGACCAGGTTCTGGACGACGCGCCGGAGAAGTTCCGGGTCGGCCGGCACGGTCAGATCGTCACCGCTGTCGGCCACGTCCAGGTGGGTGCCGGAGTCCCCTGCCCTGCCTCGCAGCGTCTTCGTGACGTCCTTCAGCAGCGACCCGAGATCGACGGGGGTGACGTGCGGACGGAGGAGGCCGTCCTCGGCGAGTCGGATGTCGAGGAGGTCAAGGACCATCCGATGGATCGTCTCCGCAGAGTGGTCGATCGCCTGAAGATCCTCGAGCTCCTCACCGCTCACGTCGGAGCGGTCGATGAGCAGCCTGGCGGAGAGCATGATGCTGGTGAGCGGACTCTTGAGGTCGTGCACGACGAAGGCCGTCAACTCATCCTTATGGCGCTGAACCTCCTTGAGTCTCTCGTTGGTGCGCCGAAGTTCGTCCTGGGCTTTCCGAAGAGCCGTGATGTTCCGGAACACCACGGTCGCTCCCACGATTCGGCCATCATCGTTTTCGAGAGGGCGCCCCGTGACGGCGACGAGTGCTCCATCCGGAAGGCCGGGATTCCGGATCCACATCTCGACGTCCGTGGTGTCTTCGCCGCTCAGCGCTCGCACGAGGGGATACCGGTCCGTCGGGAAGGGCGTGGTGCGATCCTCCGGGAGGAAGACCCCGAAGTGGTCCGACCACGCCTCGGGCGATGCATCGGTGGCTCCGATGCCGAGGATCCGGTCGGCGGCCGCGTTGGAAAAGACGATACGGCCCTCGGCGTTCGCCACACTGACGCCTTCACCGAGACTGTGGAGCACCTGCCTGGAGATCTCGCCCGGTAGACGAAGAGAACCGTCGTCGTCAATCAATGAACTTCCTCCGGATTCTGGAGCTTCGATCAGCGTACCGCCCTGGTCACACCACCCATCCACGGTGCACCGTCGCCGAGGAGCCTTCGGCGACGAAGACCGATCTCGGCTCGTGCGTCAGCGCGTCGACGAAACCGGTACTCGACCCGTCCGGCCTCGCCGGGCCCCACCTCGATCCGATGCTCGGTGGGACACGCCGTGTACGGCTCTCCGTAGAGCCGGCGCGCGACCTCGGCCACGGCAGGACGGGAACGCCCCAGAGCCTCGAGCCCAGGAAGAGGAATCCCACGACGCTGACGTAGGTGCGCCCGCGCCATGTGTCGAGTTCGGTCCCGCTCGGCACCCGGGGGGTGAGAAATCCGGGATCGACGACGAAATTCAGCATCACGAGCTGCCGCCATTCGGCCGTCAGGAAGGGAGGCATCGCCATTCTGAGACGAAGCGCCCCGCAGGGCGCTGACTTATCCGTACTCAAGAACGCGACCGACCTCCGTAAGCGACAGCTCGCCGGCCTTCAACTGCGTCTCGAGTTCCTCGAGGCGGCGCATCGTCTGGCGGCTGTAGTACCGCTCACCGCACGTCCGGCACACGGGAACCTCGAGCAGGACGTGCACGATGTCCTGACCGACGCGGATCTCCTCACGGACCTCCGTCGTCTCAATGCTATCCCCGTGGCAAATAATGCAGATCATCCTCGTCTCCTCCGATAGGTGTCGTCCCACCGTGCCGGGTCGGGCTGATACACCGTAACGACGATCGCGGTGTCACCAGCCTCGTCATACGCACACACGAGATGGAGGGGGCGATCCGACGCCGTTCGCCCCAGGACAAGCATGCCCGGAGTAAAAAACCCGGTCCTGCTCGAAGCACGTGCGAAGGATCTCTACCCAATTCACCGCCACCGCCCCTGCGTGAGGGGCGGACACATCCTCGATGCGTCCCGCACCCTCACGGCGTTTCCTCCACCGCCTTCCCGCCCATCAGCCGCCTGAGGAAGGCCGCGATCGCCACCACCGCCACGACGACCAGCTTCTTGGCGGCCAGGAGCCCGGCGAGGAGGAGTTTGAAGAGTCCGACCTTGGCGGCGACCTTCCCGGCCACGAGGGCGCCGATGCCGTAGGCGGCGACCTTGTCGGTACCCGGCACGAAATCCGTATATCGATGTCCGTCGTTGAAGTTCACGAAAGCCATCACGTCCTGCATCCCGGATTCGACCGGCGCCAACTCCGACATTCCGGCCACGGCGTTGAGGACCAGCACCCCGCGGCGGCCCAGGATCCGGATGTTGTAGTTCAGCGTGTTGACGTCGGTGTCGCCGAATTTCAGCTCCTGTGCCCAGTAGAGCTTGTGCGTGGACGCGTCGTAGTGCGGTGGGGCGGCCCAGCCGACGAGCTCGATCGGCTCATAACCGGCCTCGGTGCGCACTTCGCTCTCTTCGCGGATGTCCTTCTGCATCTCGCGCAGGAGCTCGGTGTAGTCGATCGAGCCGGCCTCTTCATCGTCGACGTAGCCGTCCTCCTCGTAGGTCAGGACGACCGCCCACCCCTCCTCGCTCATCGGGCTGAGTGCGGAGGGCAGGATCATCCCCAGAGGTGCCTCCCGCGGGGGGTTTCCCCACCCGTCCACGAGGAGTCGGCGGGAGTCCTCGGGCCCGAGGAAACGGAATTCATCCGGGATGGCGAGTGTGGCGAGGTCGTCGCCGATCTCGATCGAGCCGGTCTCGTAGTGGAGGGACTGCTCGAATTGGCTGACGGCGAGCGAATCCTGGTCCTGGGCGGCCAGCGGCACCGAGAGAGCCATCGTCAGCAGGGCTGCACATCCGAACGCACGCATGGGTCCTCCGGTGGAGACGTCGTATATGGTGTCGGCCAAGATATTCCGACGGAGCCGAGCCGCAAGGGTCATGCGGAGCCGAGCCGCAAGGGTCATGCGGCCACCGCGTTCCCGCGGGAACGTCTCGTGAGGAGGTCCTCCGACTACGCAGCTGTCCGAATCAGCCTCTCAGCCCTCCGAGGACCCGGCGAGGCAGAAGATCCCATTTGCGTCAACCCATGCGATCTGCGGGTGGGTTCTCAACTCTGCGATCCCGTCATCCGGCAGACGTCCGAAGAACATCGTCCCCTCAAGGAGGACATCCCCCGGCTCTCCGCCCAGCGAACGGAAAAGGATCGTGTCCCCGGGCTCCAGCGCGCGTCGGAGTCCGACGCCCACGGACCAGTCGAAACGGTCTCCGAAAGGGACCTCGCGCACATGATTCGCATCGAGCTCGGGGATGCTCCGGGTCGGCAGGACGGCCCGGGCCGCCGGGAAGTTGAATTGGTGCAGGACGCGTCCCCCGAGGGAAGGAATCTGCGCGAGCTGATCCGGGAGAGGGCGGTCGTCGGGCTCAGAGGGTCCCGATCGCCCGAAGAACACATCAACGACCAGCTGGTCCTGGAGCGGCGCCACGCCCGCCGACCAGTTATTGCAACCAAAGATGATATCGCCGACGACCACGCTATCCTTCCCGAGAACGGGAGGGAGGATCACCTCCTCCTGCTTCGGGAGGATCGTGACCATCCCGTGAAGGCGTTCGAGATCTCTCCCGGCGCGACTACCCCGACAAACCTTCTGGCGCACTCCCTATGAAGTCAAGGTTTTCCGAAGCTCGGCGCATGGGTCGTGTCGCCACCGTGAACCGAGGCGAGCGTGGCAATTCTCCGGCGTCTTCACGCAGTCGACGGAGCGCCCCGCAAGCTTCACCCGGCCTGGCGCGGACCGAGGAGGACCACCGCCGGGACGGTGGCGAGCCGTTGACAGGCGAGTCGTCGATGAACCCGGGGCGGTTCACTCGTCCGTCGCTCGGCCTGACGATGAGGCCGGCGGGAGGAGGTCAACCCAGAAGCTTCGTCACCAGCTCCAGGTCGTCAATCAGAAAGACAAGGACGTCCGACCACTGATCCACCTTGACGGCTCCCCCCGAAAGGGGGGTGATGGACACCACGTAGTAGGGTCCGATCCGGTAAACCACCCACTCCATGTTCGCGCGGGTCGCGGGGAACGACAACTCGGCGTTGATGAGGCGGAAGGCTTCGGCCACGACCGGGCCGCAGTCGGCGGGGCTCGCCACGACGTGCATGGGCTCCTCCGGTCCGACGAACTCGAGCCCGAGCTCGTCCTGGAAGAGGGCGTCGCTCCCCTCGACCTCGGTGAAGAGGGGGGTGTAGTGCTCCAGCAGCAGTTGCCGGAAATCGTCGGCGAGAGGGCCGCACGGGCCTACCGCCTCCATCCGGGTCTCGCTCCGCTGCCCGACCAGGGTGTCGGGGATCAGGACGAAGGGTGATCCGGCCAGGAGCGTGATGGCCAGACACTTCATCAAGCGATGCATGCGTTGTCTCCCGACCGTCCACGTGGGGAAGGCGCCCGTGATGCGTATGCCCGACCGACCCGAGGACGTCTGAAGGCGGAAGGAGATCGTCGTCCCCACCGGGAACGGGCCGGCGGGAGGAGGTCAACCCAAGAACTTCGTCACCAGCTCCAGGTCGTCAACCAGAAAGACAAGGACCTGCGACCACTGATCCACCTTGACGGCTCCCCCCGAACGGGGGGTGATGGGGACCACGTAGTAGGGTCCGATTCGGAGAACCCCCCACTCCGTGCTCGCGCGGGTCAAGGGGAACGACAGCTCGGCGTTGATGAGGCGGAAGGCTTCGGCCACGACCGGGCCGCAGTCGGCGGGGCTCGCCACGACGTGCATGGGCTCCTCCGGTCCGACGAACTCGAGCCCGAGCTCGTCCTGGAAGAGGGCGTCGCTCCCCTCGACCTCGGTGAAGAGGGGGGTGTAGTGCTCCAGCAGCAGTTGCCGGAAATCGTCGGCGAGAGGGCCGCACGGGCCTACCGCCTCCATCCGGGTCTCGCTCCGCTGCCCGACCAGGGTGTCGGGGATCAGGACGAAGGGTGATCCGGCCAGGAGCGTGATGGCCAGACACTTCATCAAGCGATGCATGCGTTGTCTCCCGATGCGAGTTTGAAGTCGTCCTGGTTTGCCATCCCGGTCTCGAAGAGGCCCTTCCGCTCCCAGCGGTAGATCCGATCCGGTGAGAGCATGTACCCCGGCCAGGGAGCGGCCCCCCGCTCCCAATCGAACAGCGTCCGCAGGGCTGGGTCCGGCCCGGAAGTCGAGCCGCCGGGGTGCGGATCTCATCGGGGGCGAGGGGGCCCGCTTCGCGGCCGTCGGAGCAGGCGCGCGCGTGGGGGAGGACGAGGATCGTCACAAGGAACCGCGCGGGCTGGCCGCAGGCATCGCGTCGCACCACGAAGTCTTCCTCTACGGTTGGTCATGTGGCCACCTCGTTCCCGCGGGAACGTCTCGTGAGGAGCGGGTGGCCTCTATTGAGGTTGACCGTGGCCAGGGGAATGCGCAGCGCATCTGCCCGCATGCGCGCCCCGAGCGCGCCATCTGCGCCGTAGGCGGTCGCGAGGTCCGACAGCACCAGCGTGAGTTCGCCACGCTCGAACGCGTCGTGCCCTCCATCACCGCTGGCCCTCACCCGCGGACTCGAACTCCGAGAGGCGCCTCAGCCCCGTCTTGGGTGCAGAGCGCTCAGCGCAGTCACGGATCGAGTCGCCCGTCCCGGTGATGAAATCGGATCCATACCGCTCGAGATCGGATCGCAGGTGCACGAACGCCCGGAAGGGATTTTCGGAAAACCCGGGATACGCTCCACGACGGCCGGCACCGGCACGGCACTCGATCCACCGTTCATGGGATACGCTGACCTTTCCGACGTGGTAGCGGACCAGGCCGAGGGAATGGCGGACATGCAGTTCAATGCACCGATTCCCGTTCCGGAACTCACCCCATGCGTACGGACCACCCGAGGAAGGACCGCCGCCCCTCAACTCGAACACGAAGCCCGCGGGTTCCAATAGCTCACCGAGCAGGTCGGCTCCCTCCTCAAGTACTTGCGCTGGAGGCTTCTTCATCCGGCTATCACCCGACACGCCGTCGGGCCGCATAGAGATCCTCGAGCGCCGATGTCACGTCAGGAAACCGGAATCCGAACCCTTCCTCGCGGAGCCGCCGAGACACGCAGTACCTCCCGTACAGCGCCAGCTCGGGGTCCGAATGCATCAGGAGGGGCGCACCGAGACGAACCATCCAGCCGAACGACGGCAATCCGAAGGGAACGCCCATGGCGCCTCTGAGCGCACGCATGAACCGGGCGTTGGAGACGGGTTCCGGCGCCGTCGCGAGGTATGCCCCCGACATCGTGGGGTCGGTGAGCGCCCGCACGAAGAGTCGGTTCATGTCGGTCTCGTGGATCCAGCTGATGCCCTGGCGACCGTGACCCACTCGCCCCCCGAGCCCCATCCGCACGAGCATGGCGAGCCGGGGGAGCGCGCCTCCCTCGCGGCCCAGAACGAAGCTCGTCCGCAGGATGACGCCGCGCATCTCGGGCGGGCGGGCGTCGGCGAACGTATCCTCCCACGCCTGCCCCACGGTCGGCGCGAGGCCATACCCGAACGCGGAGTCCTCATCGCAGACGCGCTCGAGAGGATCGCCGTAGCGATGGGCGGTCGCCATCTGCACCCACACCCCCGGTGGACGGTCGATACGGCGAAGCGCCTCTCCGAGTACCCGGGTCGATTCAACCCGCGACCTCAGGATCGCGTCGCAATTCTCCGGCGTCTTCACGCAGTCGACGGAACGCCCCGCCAGATTCACCAGACCGGTGGCACCCTCCAGGACCTTCACCCAGGACCCCAGGCCACGACCGTCCCACTCGACATGATCCCACCCGGACTCGGTGGGGGGGTGGCGCGACACCAGCGTCACGCGATGCCCCTCCTGACGAAGGACACGCGCGAGATTCAGACCCAGAAAGCCGGTCCCGCCCGCGATGACGACATGCTCTACCGTGCTCATCCGTACCGATGACCTCTCCGCTGGGGATCAAACCGTTGCGGCACGCTGCCTCCGGACCGGCACGGCCAAGGAATCGATCACCGGGCCTTCGACGTCCTGGTACCGGCACGCCGCCTGCTCCTGATCCTCCCCCATCTTCAGGGTCGGGCTCGATCTTCGCAACGATTCCGTCGTGACCCCGCGGTCCCGCCCGGTGCGGGAGGTCCGCGCCTCCCGCGCGTCCTTGCTCGGAGCGCGTCGCCCCGCCAACCTCGACGCCGACCTCCGGAGGACACTCCGGCACGGTCGACGCGACCCCGATGCGGAAGGAGAGGAGGCGAGATGGGACGAACAGCTGAAGTGGATGAACCGGAGCGCTCGACCCTTCCGGATCGTCCGGGAGTCCGGGACGGCGTGGTCGCGGCCCTCCTGATCGTGGGCGCCACCCTGGCCTTCCACCTCCTCCTCCACCCCCGGATCGGCGACGCGGACGGCTTCTACCACCTCGGCCACGCGCTCCACTACGCGGGGACCTCCCTCCTGGACACCCGCTTCCCCTGGACCGCCTTCTCGGCGATCGGGGAGGCGGGGGCGGACCTCTGGTGGGGGTTTCACGCCCTCCTCGTTCCCTTCACGGGGGTGGGCGGGAGCGGGGCCGGCGGGGAGGTGGCCGCCGCCATCCGCGTGGCCGCGGGCGCGTTCACCATCGCGGCGCTCGGCGGCGTGGCCTGGCTCGCCTTCCGGCACGCCTTCCTCGGCGTCGTGCTCTGGCCCGTCCTCTTCTTCGTGGCCGTGCCCAACGTCCTCTTCCGCTACCTGATGGTCCGCCCCGAGGTCCTCTCGATCCCCCTGGCGCTCCTCCTCCTCTCCGCGCTGGTGCGCCGGCAGCCGTGGCTCGTGCTGGCGCTCGCCACGGCGATCACCTGGGTGCACCTGAGCATGTTCTGGCTGGCCCCGGGGATGGCGGTGGTGTGGGCCGGGGCGACGTGGGTTGACCGGAGGGTTCTCGGTCGAGGTGCGACGCCGAGCCCGGCACGCGACGAGCGCCCGGGCCACAACGATCGGGTCGAGGCGGCGAGGGCGGGACGGACCGGGTGGCTCCTCGCCCTGGTCGTGGCCGGCACCGCGCTGGGCTGGCTCCTGCGGCCGAACCCGATGGGTGCGGCTCACCTCGCCTGGATCCAGATCGCCCAGCTCCTCTTCGAGAAGACGGGCGACACCCCCCTCACCTTCGCGGTGGAGCTCGCTCCCCTCCCGATGGCGTCCCTCCTCTCCACCGCGTGGCCCCTCCTCCTGGCGTGGCTGGGCGGCCTGGCATGGCTGGGGTTCACGGCCGAGGAGGAGCCGGAGCGGGTGAAGCGCATCCCGGCGCGGGAGCGGATCTTCCTCTGGAGCACCACCCTGATCGGCGCGGGGTTCCTGGCGCTCACGGTGCTGGTGGCGCGCCGCTCCCTCGTGCAGTGGGCGGCCTTCGCGGTGGTGGGGGTGGCGCTGGTCGTGACGCATCTCACGCCGCGGGAGAAGCGTCACGCCGTGAGCCGGGTCCTCCTCCTGACCGTCCCCCTCCTCTTCACCTGGTCCCTCTGGCGAAACGCCCTCAACGCGCAGTACGTGGCAAAGGCGCCGGACTACCTGGAGGAGGTGGCGCTCTGGCTCGCCGACCACTCGGAGCCCGGGGACCTCGTCTTCAACACGCACTGGGACACCTTCGGCCCCCTCTTCGCGCGGAATCGGGTGAACCACTACCTGGGCGGGATGGATCCGATCTTTCAGTTCGCCCGCGATCCCGAGGCGTACTGGACCTACCACCACCTCTCCACCGACGTGGCTACCGCCGTGACCTGCCCCCACGCCGACTGCACTCCGGACCAGGTGGAGGACACCTGGGAGGCGATGCGGGAGCGCTTCGGCGCGCGGTGGGTCCTGGTAGAGCCGCGTCGCAACCCGCGCCTCTCGCGCTTCCTCCTGGAGGACGAGCGCTTTCGCCTGGCGCTGGAGACGCAGCGGGAGGCGGTCTTCGAGGTCCTTCCGCCAGGGGAGGTGGCGCCCCGGCCCGGGTTTCTGGACGAGGAGGGGGGCGGTGTCGGAGCCCCGCCCGACAATCTCCCCGGCGCCGGGAGTCCCGGGCGGGAGTGAAGGGGATCAGCCCACGGGGGTCCGGGTCCGTTTCTCTCGCCTTCGGGGACGGACCTTCTTCAGCAGCACCTCGGGATGCAACTCCGCCACCTCCAGGAGTCGCAGCGTGGCGCCATCCGGCTCCCGCTTGCCCTGCTCCCACGCCCGTACCGTCTCGGGGCTGACATTCAGCGCCGCGGCGAAGACAGGTTGCGAGAGAGCCATCTGATCCCGGATTCCCCTGATTCGTTCGGAAACATACTGGGGAGGCGGTTCGACCTTGGCCTCCGACGCTGTATACCGCGTTACACGAGCCGGCACCGCCTCGCCGCGTTCGATCCGCACCGCCTCTCGTGCAGACTCGATGAGCCGATCGCCAAACGTCCCCTTCTTCTGTGCCTTCGTCACGGTTCGTCCTCCAGTGCCCTCGCCAGCTGCCGGAGCTCATTCTCCTCACCCCGTGTGAGGTTGTCCTTCACTCCCTTGGCATACACGAGAAGCAGGTAGATCCGGTCCCTTCGATCGAGGAGATAGTAAATCACACGAGTGCCGCCGCTCTTCCCTTCGCGCCGGGTCGGGCGGGCGAACCGGACCTTCCGAAAACCACCGGTTCGTTCAATCACCTGACCGCGTCTCGGATCTTCCAACAAGAGCAGTTCCAGCTCCCGACGATCCTCCTCCGTCAGGAGCTTCTTGGCCGACGCCTCGAAGCTGTCCGTCGCGACGAATTCGATCTGGCCTCCTTCGGTTGTGTCCAGCAGACATAGTACTGAGTACTACCTCCGTCAACCCCTGACGCGGGCTCCCTCCGCCGCGGCACCGTGACGAGACTGTCCCTCTTGAGGGGTCAGGCGTCGGTCTGTTCATGTGAGGTCCTGCGTGACTCACTGCCCTTCGGGCGGTTGCCAGAGCTCGACCTTGTTGCCTTCCGGGTCGATGACCCAGCCGAACTTCCCGTACTCGGAGTCTTCCGTCTTCTCCAGCACGTCGCAGCCTTCGCTGCGCAATGCCGCGAGCAGATCGTGCAGGTCGGCGACCCGATAGTTGACCATGAAGGAAGCCGTGCCGGGAGCGAACGGATCACTCTCGGCGGCGGCCATCGACCAGATCGTCGTGCCCGCCCTGGGCATGCCTTCTTCGTCGGTCCAACGAAACGCCACGCCTCCCCAGTCCTGCACGTCGATGCCCAGGTGTTTCTTGTACCAGGCGCCGAGTGCTGCGGGATCTCTGGCCTTGAAGAAGATTCCACCGATGCCCGTGACTCTCTTCATGTGAACCCCCGAAGCGTGACGGTGAGAGAAGGGTCCTGTCGGCGGGCCTCACGGGCCTCCATACGCGCGTCCGTCCAGTTCCACCACTGGAGCAGCGCCGGCTCATGCTCGGCCTCCGAGGCGTAGTAGACCGCGCATCGGAAGACGTAGAGCATGCAGCGATCGACCGGGGCACCCTGAAGCTCGCACAGGCGTCGGTAGAGCCGGTCCGGATCGCGGCCCGAGAGCTCCTCCACCGAGCGAATTCCGAGGTCCCGGAGGTCACGGCTGATCGCCTCTCCGACACCCGGGATCGCCTGAAGCGTCTTCAGCGTCGCTCGATCGGCCCGCACTCGCTTCATGCCCAGGGATCTCCGTCCAGATTCCGCACCTTTCGGCCATGATGGGTCCCACCGCACACCGGTGCAAGCCAGGCGAGCGGATCGGGCGCTGCATCCTCCTACTCCGACCGAACAGCCTCGGATGGATCGATGCGCACCGCACGCACGACGGGCACGACCGTGGCGGCGGTCGCGACCCCGAGGAGGAGCACGGCTGCGGCACCATACGTGGCGGGGTCGATCGGCTCGACACCGTAGAGAAGTCCTTCGAGGAGGCGAGACCCCGCTGCCCCCAGGGCAACGCCGAGCACGAGCGCCGGCACGATGATCATCATGGACTCGCTTCCGCGGCACGTCGCTCGCGGCGCGTCGCCCACCGCCGCCGGATGACGAGCACCGCCGCCAGCGCCAGGACCACCCACGGGAGCGCGAAGGTCACGGCGTAGACGATCCATGCCAAGGAGTTGGCGAAGACCTCCACCGACCTCCGGAACGCCACGATCACCGGGTGAAAGGCTCCCGGGTCCGCCACCGCCCCCGGCTCCTCCAGCGAGAGGCGAAAGTCCGACTCCGCGATCCGCTGATCGAAGTAGCGGATCCGTCCCTTGAAGCTCTCGAGCTCACCCACCGCTCTCCCGAGTTCCCGCTCGGCGGCGATGAGATCGGCGAGGCTGCCGCCCCGAGCCGCGAGCTCTCGCAGTCTCTGGACCGTCTCTTCCTGGACCGCGAGGCGGGTCTCGATATCCACGTACTCTCGCGAGACGTCCTCGGTCGAGATCGACACCGAGAGGAGCTTGCCGAGTTCCGGGAGGGACTCGACGAGGAGGTCGAGGGAGTCGGCCGGGATGCGCAGCACCAGGGATGCCCGTCTCGCTCCCTCTTCGCCTTCCCTGAAGTCGCTGCTCGCGACATACCCGCCCAGCGCGTCCCCGATCCGGCGCGCCTCGGCATCCGCGACCTCGACGTCCGACACTTCGACCCGCGCCGATCCCGATCGAATCAGCCGGGACTGCGGAGGGGCAACCTGCCGGGCCCGGGAAGGCGAGGGGGAAGGAGGAAGCATCTCGATGTCGGGAACCACCTCGCCGGCGGCGATCGCGTCCGGCGCGGACCGCATCTCCTCGATTTCGAACCCGAGGTCTCCGGGCCGGCACCCGGATAGAGAGAGGGCCAGGAGCGCCACGATCCGCGCCGCCCACCCCGTGAAGGCGGCCCGGTCGGGCGCCACACTCGAGAATTCAGTCAACACGTCTGCCTCCTGTGCAGAGATTCGATCATGCTCCGGACCCGCGCAACGTCAGGAGCCATCGGGCCTCTCGTTCCAGGTCGTCGAGGGTTGCGTAGCCCATCGTGCGGATCGGTCGTCCTTCCAGGAGGACCCGCGCGCCGTGATTCGTCCACGCTTCGGGGGCCGCGCCTGCGAGGTCACCGATGAGGAGCTTGAGGTTGCCCTGGGCCTGGTAGAGCATGCGTGTCTCCAGGCACGAGAAATCGAAGTTGGAGGCGTCGATCCGCACGCCTCGAGGCGGGTTCGCGTAATAGAGGTCCGCGTAAAAGACGAGGCTCGGCTCGTCATGCGTCTTCTCCACCGGGCGCTTCCTCCCTCCGATCCTGATCGGCAGCCCGGTGGTCATCATGATCGCCGCGCTCGCGGCTTTCTGTGCCCCGCTGGGGCCTTTTGCCTCGGCCCGGGTGGTCGGGGCGGTGATGGTGAGACCGGCCACCGCGATGAGGATCGGGTGCGCGGGCGGCAAGGCATCGACGGTCCGGACGGCCTCGAGCGCAGGCAGCTCGGCCAGCGCACCCGTGGGGCCCACGGCGCACTCCACCCCCGATGCCCCCAGGGCGCGGCCGAGCGCTCTCGCTTCGCTCTCCGGCAGATCGTCCGCCACGATCCCCCACGCCCGCTTGGCGGCGAGCACCTGATCCTGGACCGGCGTTTCGCGAACCGCGGCCAGAGCCCGGGCGAGCGCCATCGGGTCGTGCGACTCTCTGTCGCGCTGGATGAGGGCGAAGCGGGCGGTGTCGTTCACGGCGTTCGAGTCCCTCCGGGGGTGAGGCGCGGTTCGCGGCGCTGCGCTGGCCCATCCACCGATACGCTCCCGCCCATAATGGGTGCAGGGCGCGCGGCGACACAAGCACGCCGATCGCTCGACGGCGCGTGCCTCGATACCACCATCGTCCTACATTCTGCCCGTGGTTCCCGCAGGGAGGGTTCACCGGAGGAGAGACGATGACGAGACGAGGGTGGGGCCGAATCGTGGCGTGCGCCCTGGTGTTCGGGGTGGCTGCGGGCACCCCGGCCGCGTCGTGGGCGCAGTCCGACACCCCGACGGTGGTGATTCTGGTGCGGCACGCCGAGCGCGCCGACGACGGAAGCGAGCCCGACCCGCCGCTCTCGGACCGGGGGCGTTCCCGCGCGGAGTGTCTTGCCGAGACGCTGGCCCACGCGGGGGTGACGCGCGTGTTCTCAACACCCTACCTCCGCACCATGCACACGGCACGACCGGTGGCAGCGCGCCTCGGGCTCGAGGTGGAGACCTACGATCCGCGATCGCTTGGCTCCTTCGCCGCGTCGCTGGACGGGATGGGTGGGGTGGTGCTAGTCGTGGGGCACTCGAACACCACCCCCCGTCTCGTCGAGGCGCTGGGCGCGGATCCCGTCCAACCCATCGCGGAAGACGAATACGATCGACTCCATACCGTCTTCCTCTCCGGAACCGCCGTGGCCGGCACGCTCACGCGCTTCTGCCCGGCGGGGTGACGCCTCGTTGGATCGGCGGCCTGCGTGCGGAGGGGGGCCTCATCGGGGCGAATTCCAGACCGGCAGCGACCTCATAGCACGGGACGTGAAGCGCAAGATAGGGATGTGTCCGTACCATCTTGACACCTTCGGGTATTATTTCGTATACTCACGGTATCACTTCACTCACCCCACCGGAGTCGCGACATGTCTCTTCTCAATCCCCGAAGTGCACCGGAGGCCGATGACGCACGGGCAACGCTGACCGCGGCTGCGGCCGGAGTGGCCGCTCTCGTTCAATCGGTCAATGTGATTGAGGTCTTCGTCTCGGAAGGCACCGCGGCACTCCTGGGTCATCTCCAGTTGGCGGGCGGAATCCTGATCCTCCTGCTCTTCGCACCGATGCTGATTCGTCTGAAGAAGCGTGGTAGCACGGCGGCGGGACACGGAGACGGCGGGAGTTATCTCGGCGCCCTGGTTCGAAGGGCTTCCTCGACGGCGTTCTCCATCACCGTGGTCGTCATGATCCTGCTGAGTGTTCTCGAGCGCAGGGTGCTGGCCCATCTCTCGGCCGAGACCACCGTCGATCTCCTCATCACCTTCGCCTTCGCGATCTTCGCGCTCGCCTTCTTCTTCATCGACCGTTTCGGCCGCGTCGACGACGCGCTGGGAGGGGACGCGTGAGCGCACCCCTGACCAACCGCATCCGGGTCTTCCGGGCCGAGCGGCGCATGAGCCAAGCCGACCTCGCTGACGCGATCGGTGTCTCGCGCAAGACGATCAGCACGATCGAGGTGGGCCGCTTCACGCCCTCCACGGTGATCGCGCTCAAGATCGCCCGCTACTTCGAGGTCCCCGTCGAAGACGTCTTCAGCCTGACCGACAACGCATGACGCATCACACCCGCACGTCCCGAATCGCGGCACTCCTCGTGGCTTCGGCAACGATGATCGCCGGCGCCCCGCATCCCCTCGCCTTCGAAGCCGCGGAGGGTCCGCCCCTCTGGCGGGTCGGCGATGACGACACCACGATCTTCCTCTTCGGTCTGCCGAATCTGATGGACGGCGAAACGCAGTGGCGCACCACCGCCTTCGACGCTGCGCTGTCGCAGGCGGACGTCGTCATCCTGGAGGCGGACCGGTCCAGCCCCGAGGCCCGGATGGCGATGCAGCAGGCGGCGCAGGAACTCGGGATCTTCGGCGACGGCCTCACCCTGCACGATGTCGTCGGCGACGATCTGTGGGCGCGCACCCAGGCGCTGGCCGCGACGCTGGGCCTGCCGCCCCGGGCGCTGAATCCACTCAGGCCCTGGCTGGCGGCAAACCAGCTTCAGGGCGTCGCGCTGCAGCAGGCCGGGCTGGTGGGCGCCGAGTCCCCCACGGCGGTGATCTCGGCCGAGGCCGCGAGCGCGGGCACGCCGGTGACCTGGCTGGAGGCCTCGACCACGCTGCTGCACGCGATGGGTGATCTGCCAGAGGCGAGCCAGGTGCGCATCTTCCGGCAGGCGATCGACGTGCTCGAACACGATCCCGAGGCGCCCGCGCGGACCCTGGCTCAGTGGGCCGCGGGAGATGTGGACGCCCTGGCCGCCACCTTCCACGGCGAGGGCGAGTGGGCGGACGAGGTGGTGCGCACCGCCGTGCTGCTGGAGCGCAACGCCACATGGCAGGCGCAGCTCGAAGAGGTCCTGACGACCGAGACCGGCGTGTACTTCGTCGCCGTGGGCATCGGTCACCTCGTGGGCGACGACAGCCTCGTCGCCGCACTCGAGGCGGCCGGCTACCCGGTGGAGCGGCGCTGATGGAGCGTCAGATCGCTCTCGGCGCGGGGATCGGCATGATCTTCGGGGCGGTGTTGGGCGCCGCGGGACCCGGCCTGGTGTGGTCGGGGCGGCGCTCGGAATGGCCGGGGCCTTCGGACGAGGGGGTCGGTGATCCGGGGCCGGAGCGGGATGCGTAGCGCGGGGTCCGCGACTCGGGAGGGGCTTCCCACTCGGGAAGGGAGAGGCTCATCGATACGCTCGCCCGTGACGCGCTTTCATCGACGTGCAGATCGAGCACCTGCATCACCGCGTCATCGAAGCTCCAACCGCACACCTGGCTCCCGTAGCGAGTATCCGCCAAGAGCACGACACCCGCAGGATCGAGGAGCAGCTTGGAGCTCGCCAAACTTCCGCCGAAGGTCCCTTGAACATCACGCTCAGGAACCGGCAACACATCCGTGTCGGTCATCGTCCGGATGGCGCGCAGGCCGGACGCGTCCGGCGTTCCCGAGTAGCTCAGGACCGTGCGAATGCGCGCGTCGGCCGCGAGCGCATTCCAGGTTGCGATCGAGTTGAAGCAGCCGTCGCACCGGTCGAAATCGACGTGCCAGTAGAGCGTCGGTCGGTCGACGGAATCCAGGTCGAGGTAGCTGAGGTCGACCCAGGCCGCCATCATCCGGTCGCGAAAGGCCGCACGCACGTGAGTCGTCGCGGCAGCATCCAACGCGGTCTCCAGACGCCGCGAGTACCTGGTAAGGCCGATCGCCGAGAGCAGCCCCGTGCCGAGGGCCACGACCACCGCGATATCCGCGATCCGCTTCAGCTTCATTCGTGCCTCCCGATGAAGTCGAACGAGGTGAGCTCGAGCGGATCGGGTGCGGATCCGGTCAGCACATGCAGGCTCCGGCCTCCGCTCAGCACGCGCGCACCCTCGGGAAGCTGGACGTCCCACCAGAGTGGGGAAAGATCCTCCAGACGGAAGACGTCGATCGCGGTGTGGTCGTAGATAAACCGCAGGCTGGAGTCACTCTTGATCCGCCCCCGGGTCACGACAAGGAACGAGTCGGCCACGACATCGATCCGCGGCAACATGTCGAACGATGCCAGCCAGCGGTCGAGCGATTCCCGTCCGACTTCTCCCGTAAATGCACCGGCCTTCGGAACCGAGGCGCGATCGAACCCCGGTGCCTCAATATGCACCGTATCCACGACGCTACCACCGGCGACGTCAACGACGACAATCGAGTAGAGGAAGCCGTAGACCATCCACGCGCGGTCTCCCCGCGCGGCTATCGAAAACCTCGAGAACGAACCCCAGTACGGATACTCGAAGATCGAACCGGGGGACGGTTCGGGGACGCTCCACTCCTCGACCCAGTCGTGGGACACCTTCGACAGCGACCTCAGCCTCACGTCTGGGCCGCCCCTGGTGACAGCGAGAAATCCGTCCCCGGCAGGGTAGACTCGACCGGAAGGCAGAAAGTCTGGTGAAAAGAGGGTGTCTGGCGTCAGATCCGGACCGAAGTAGGTAACCCGTCCGTTCTGGGGATCCATCACGACAACACGACCGTCGCGCAATCGCCCAAGCCCGCCGATCCCGCGGAACTCGAATGGTCCTTCCCCGAAAGCAGTATGACGGGCCAGGAGTCGACCGTGACGCGAGTACTTCCGTAACTCTCGAGTCAGGCGGTCCGCGAGCACAAACCCGTCATCAAGTTCAAGCAGGAAGCCGGCATCTCCTAACGGGCGCTCGGCCGGATCCTCGAGCACCACAGATGACGCCGTCGTGATCTCTGAGAGCTCCGCGAAGGAACCGCCGGGTTCTGAGGCATCATTCCCGGCGCATGCTGCCCCGATCAGAAGGAGAGGGAAGAGTGGGATCGAAGAGTGTGACATCGCTTGGTCCCCAGTGAAGGAAAAGAAACCGGTGGGACCGAGTTCGGCCCCACCGGTATCTCGTCAGCCGCCAACTCCGGGAAGGCAGCAGAGTTCCAGCGTCGTAAAGCAGATAGTCTCCTGACAGAGAGTACCCGGCTCTCCCCACGCCCTCCCATTCTCCGTGCACGGGAGTGGGCTCTCATCGCAGTAACTCCAGTCTTGGGCGCTAGCCACGGCCGGAGTCACCCACGGCGCGCTGACGCCCGCGATGAAGGCGACGGCCAAGACCAGCCGCATGATCGATGTCGCGCGTTCCATATTACCTCCTTGTGTTGAGCGACCAACACGTAGGGCACATCCCGTACTGCTAGGCCACTCGGTCTCGTCTGCGTAATATGTGCGGGGGGGGGGAGGGC
>JAVVEY010000119.1:0-7700 GCA_032250675.1 Longimicrobiales bacterium
ATCGCGAGGGCCGGGCGGTCTTCTTCACCCGCACGGGGCGCGCGGTCTTCGACGCGCCGCGGAGGGGGATGCCCCGGAGTGCGGACCCGGCGAGCGCCAATCCGGCGACCGCCGACTCCGCGCCCCTCCCCCCGCCCGCGACGAAGAGCGCGGGTGCGAGCGCGGATGCGACCGCGACCGCGGGCATCGGCGCGGCCGGTGCCTCCCCCTGGCCCGGTCCCACCACCCACTGGCGCCACGATCGCGACATCCCGTGGGAGATTGAGGCGCGGGCGCGGGAGGCGCTCGACAGCGGGTGATTCCGTTGCCGAAATCGGCGGGGAGGGGGTGGGATTGAGCTGCGGCCCGGCTACGCCGTGCCTCGCTCCCCTCCGCTCGCGTGCGCTCGCTCCGGGTCGACCCCACGAGGCGCCTTCCTCCGGAAGTCGCGTGGGTTCGAGCGGGGGGAGGACGGGACGTGCGTGGCCCCTTCGGCCGAGAAGATTCTGGAACGGAGGGGGTGGGATTCGAACCCACGAGGGCTTGCGCCCGCCGGTTTTCAAGACCGGTGCATTGAACCGCTCTGCCACCCCTCCAGTGCGCCCAAGATAGGCATCGCGCGAGCCGAATCGAAGGGGCGACCCGCGTGCGCGCCGCGCGCCCGTGGGCGAGCCGATCGTGGAACGCAGGTGTCAGGCGAGCGCGGCATCCAGGAGTTCGAGTACCTGATGGGGCGACACTCCGAGCATGCATGCGTGTTCGTCGAGTACGCAGTGGTCATTCCGGAACCGTCGAGCCAGGCACTCGTCGCAGCGGCGCTCCGACACGGTGCGTCGGATGTGCGGGCCCCGGGGGAGCCAGAGCGCCAGCGGGCTCGCGCCGACTCCGTCGCGGTCGTTGCCGACGAGCGCCACCGTAGGGCACCCGACCGCGGCGGCGACGTGCAGCGGCCCCGAGTCGACGGAGACGCACGCCCGCGCGCGCTGGAAGGCGCCCGCGAGTTTGGTCGGCGAGGTGCGTCCGCGCAGATCAGTCACGGCGGGGTGCGCCGCGATCACCGCCTCGATCGCGAGCCCGGGCGTCGCCGCGTTGTCGCGTTCCGGGAGCACCCCCACCTGGCCGACCGAGAGGCCACGCTCCGCGCATCCGTCGAGAAACTCCCGCCACCGGTCCCCCGGCCACAGCTTCGCCGACCGCGTCGCGTTGGCGTGCACGAGGACGTCGGGCACGGCGAAGTCGGGCGGCTCGGCTTCGACGCGGATATCGAAGAAGTCCGTCTCGATGAACGCCATCCGGCAGAAGAGCTCGGCGATGTAGTTGCTGCTCAGGTGCCCCGCGTAGCGCGCGAGGAAGTCGGGCGTGGTCCAGTCGGGCTCGTCGAGGATCCGCTGCCACGGGTGGTTGCCCGTCTCGAGGCGGTCGATGAGGTTCGGGGCGAGGGCGTTGCCCGCCAGATAACGGGCGCCGGTCATCGTCACGAGCCGGGTCGTGTACGGATTGAAGCCGTCGCAGTTGATCGCGAGAGCGTAGGCGCCCTCCGCGGCGCGCTCGGTGAGGAGCGCCTCGACCTCGTCCAGCCGCCCGTCGCGCATCGGAACGATCTCCGCTCTCCAGTCGATCCACGGGCACGCCGCCTCGAAGGCGCGCGTCACCGGGCTCCCCCAGAAGTCCACACGAGCGGCGGGCCAGCGCTCCTTGAGGCCCCGGAGGAGCGGCGTCGTGACGATGAAGTTGCCCAGCTTGGCGGAGCCGAGAACGGCGATGCGCGGCGCCGCGCCGAGCGCTTCGCCCGCGTACCGCTTCGGCGTGGGGGCGTTCACGCCGAGGCCTCCGGCAGAGCACCCGACTCCGCGAGCACCTCCGCGAGCGCCGTCTCGACGCGGCCCACGCCGAGCGCGCGCATGCAGCTCCACGCCCCGCCGCACGTCGGGCGCTTCCGGCACGGCGAGCAGTGCATCGGCTCGTGCACGACGCGCGACACCGATTCGGGGGTTTCGAGCCAGGGGAGGGTGGAGCCGAAGAGGGCAACGGTGGGGCGGCGGAAGGCGACTGCGATCTGCGTGAGACCGGTGTCGACCCCGACGACCGCCGCGGCGCGCCGGACCACCTCGGCGGCCTCCCCGAGGCGCGTCGCTCCGACGAAGTCGTGTACCCCCGCTTCGGCGAGGTCCGCGATCCGCTCCATCGCAGCCCGATCCCCGGGGCCACCGAGCACCACGACCGGGAGCCCGAAACGCGCCGCCACCCGGCCCGCGAGCTCGGCCCAGCGCTCCGCGAACCAGTGCTTCTGCGGGCGCGTCGTGAAGGGAGCGAAGACCACGTAGCGCCCCGTCTCGAGCCCCTCGGCGCGCAGCCTCGCATCGGCCTCCGCGCGAGCCTCGGGCGCCGGCGCGACATCCATCGGAAAGCTCGTCGCTTCGAGACCCAGCTCGCGCGCGAGGTGGACGTACTCCGACGAGACGCGCACGAAGCCATGGGTCTCGCTCGCGACCACATCGTGCATCAGGACGCCCGAGCCCTCCTTCGAGCCGAGCCCGATCCGACGCTTCGCCCCCGAGAGCCACGCCACGAGCCCGCTCCGGAGGATCCCCTGCACGTCGAGCGCGAGGTCGATGGGCTCCGAGCGGAGCTCACGCACGAAGGCGCGGACGCCCGCGAGTGCGGAGAGGAGTCGGCCCGACCGGAGGTCGCGGCCCCACCGCGCGCGCGGCATCACCACGACGCGATCGAGGCGTGGGTTCGCCTCGACGAGGTCGCGCGCGGCCTCCTCCACGACCCAGGTGATCCGGGCATCGGGGAAGGCGCGTCGGAGCGCGGGGATGAGCGCGGTCGCGAAGACCACGTCACCGCGCGCGCTCAGGCGCACGATCACGATCGAGCGGGGGGGCGCGGCGGGGTCGAGGAGGGGCATGCGACAAGGTAGGGGATCCGGCCCCGCGCGCGGGAGGCGGGGGCGGGGCCGGCGGAGGGGAGGGGAATCGGGAGAACGGTGTCTCGTGGCTCTTCGTTCGCCGACTCGGCGGGCACCGCACGATCCGCTCCGACCGCTCGCGCGACGATCCGACGTTTCGCGTTCCATCCGCCACCGTATCGGCAGCGAGCGTACACGGTGGCAGGCGACCATGCCTCTCCCTGAGAGTGGCCGTAAGTCGTGGCCCGAAAAATACTTACGGGACACAAGAGGGCGTCCGGGTGCCTCCCGCGCTTCGACCCCGGAGAGGAGGATCACGATGACGCCAAGGAGGCAACTGACATCCATGACGCCTGCGTCGATCCTGATCGTCCACTCCGATCCGGAGCTCCGGGAGCACCTCGCCCGCACGCTGGAGCGGGAGCAGCGGACGATCCGGACGGCCGGGGACGCACGCGGGGCCCTCGCGCTCGTGCGCGCAAATGTTCCGGATCTCCTCCTCACCGCACGACGGTTGCCGGAGATGAGCGGGATCGAACTCGTGACGATCCTGCGACAGGAAGGGGAGGAGGGGGATATGGAGGCACTCCTTCTCTCCGACGACGACGCGATCGAGCTTCTGATGGAAGCACATCGCCTCGGAGCATGGGTAGTTCCGGGCGACCCGCCGGACGCCGACGAGCTGGAGCGCGCAATGAAGGAGGCGTTGACGGTAGCACGGATCCGGGAGGAGGGGGCATCAATCAACCCGCCGCTGCCCGCGGAGGTGGAATCCGGAACGCAAGCTCGCCTCGTCGGCTCCAGCGAGGCGATGGCCGAGGTGCGCCACCAGATCGCGAAGTTCGCTCGAAGCGATGTGAAGGTCCTCGTCGTCGGGGAAAATGGGTCCGGGAAGGAAGTCGTTGTGCGCCTCCTTCATGAGCACTCCGAACGGTCCGGCGAACCGTTCGTGGACGTCCGCTTGGGCTCGCTCGCCGCGACGCTGGCGGAGTCCGAACTCTTCGGGCATGTGAAGGGTGCGTTCACCGGGGCCCACCACGACCGTCGGGGCGCCTTCGAACGGGCCGGACGCGGGACGGTGTTCCTGGACGAGATCGGTGACCTGCCGCTGGAGGTTCAGCCGAAGCTTCTTGCCGTGCTCCAGGAGCGGGAGTTCACACCGGTAGGTGGAGACACCGTGCGGAGCGTCGGTGCCCGGGTCATCAGCGCGACCCACCGCGATCTCCAGGCCGGCGTTGAGGAGGGATGGTTTCGAGAGGATCTCTTCTACCGGCTGAAGGCTGGGGTGATCCGGTTGCCGCCGCTCCGCGAGCGGATGGAGGACCTGGAGGAACTCGTCGATCACCTCCTGGCCCGTGCCGCGGCGGAGATCGGAGGAGGGCGGCGCATGACCCTCTCGCCTGACGCCCTCCTCCGGCTCCGCCAACATACGTGGCCCGGCAACGTCCGCGAGCTCGCGCACTGTCTGCACCAGGCGGTGGTGCAAGCGCCGCGCGACGTGATCCTCGCACCACACCTTGAACTCGAATCGGTGAATGGGGAAGGTGGGCGGGACGGCGCCGCCGGCGGCGGAGAGGTCCCTGCGGGGGTGGGGACGGGTGGACCCCGGGCCGCCAGGTCCGTGACATCCCCCGTGCCGTGGGTGGACCCGGATGGGAATGTGCTGACGCTGGAGGAAGCCGACCGCCTCCACATCGCCTTCGCGCTGCGCCAGACGGATGGGAACGTCGCCGAGGCTGCACGCTTGCTGGGCGTCGCGCGTAGTACGCTTCGCAGCCGGATGAAGGCGCTCGGGATGAGACGCGACACCTCGAGCCGATGAGTAACACCCCCACCGAATCGCTGGCGATATCTCGCCACCGGTGGCGAGATGCCGCCACCGCACTGGCGGCATACCGCCGGTGCAGGTTCGACGCTGCTTTGCGATCCTGCGTCATTCCGGTGAGCCAAGTCACGGGGAGGCAAGGGGTTGCGGGGGTGCGTGGCCCAAGAGGGAATCTCTGGCACGGCAGGTGCAAAGACAGATAGGTACGAAACGGTTGCGTCTTCGGCTCTTCAGAGTCAAACCTCTCTTGATGGACCGGGATGCTGCCGACCCCATCCACATGACCCCCGGAGGAATCATGAAGTCCATCACCCTGCTGCGGAATCTCGTGATCGCGTCGGCGCTCGCCCTCTATGCGGTGGCTCCCGCGTCGGCGGAGGGGTCGGGCTCGTGCTCGTGCGATCCCGACGGCGACTGCTGCACCTGCCAAGGTACCACGTGCTGGGGCGAGACCTGCACCAACATCATCTGTGATGGCCAGCTGCTGACCACCTGCTGACCCCCTGCGACCGGCCACGGAAGACTCCGATGAATCGCACACTGCTCGCCCTCGTCATCGCACTTGGCGTGGTCGGCTGCGGAGTCGATGACGAAGGGACCCCCTCTGTGCGAACCGACTTCGCCGAGGGCGCGGCGGAATGCATGCCGCGCCCTGGCGGGTCGCGCTGGGTGCCGGATTCTGGGGAGTACACGGCGGTCCGGGAGTACGGCCGCGATGATTCCGAGTGGTTCGGTGCGGTCGCGGGTGTGGCGAGGGCGGACGACGGTCGTGTCTTCGTGCTGGACCTGATGGCGGGCCACGTCGTCGTGCTCTCTTCGAACTTGTCGCGCGTGGGACATTTCGGACGTGAGGGAGAGGGTCCGGGGGAGTTCTCGACCTACTTCCCCAATCACTGGATCGAGGGAGAGGATTGGATCGAAGTCGTTGATTCCCTCGTGTATGTGTACGACATCGAGCGCCTCGGGCGCTTCACCCTGAACGGTGAGTTTCTGGATTACATGAGTCGGGTCCCGAGCGGCACGCGAGTTGCTTTTTCCGTACAGAAGCTTCGCGCGGGGCCCGGGCACCTTCTTTTTCCTCATGATATTCTTCCTTACAATCAGTCCGACGCCGCTCGGCCGGGAATGCGGACCTTTCAGATCCTCGAACCGGCCGAGGACAGCTCACGGCTCGTGTTCGAACTTCCCCTGACACCGCTCGCTCAGGAGGATGGCGTCGTCATCCGCCCCCCGCGTCAGGCACACCCGCTGTGGGATGTATACGGAGGCTGCATCTTCTTCTCCGATGGCGAATCGGACTGGGCACTTCGTCATGTTCTGACCTCGGGCGTCACCGACACGCTCGACCTGCTGCACCACAACGTGCCGGACGTCGCGGAGGAAGAACTGGAGCGCGCCAAGGCCGCCGGAGAAGAAAGTCTCCGGGCGGCAGGCGCCGCAGGCTCCGTGCGAGCCGAAATACACTTCCCGACGGCCCTGGAGCGCTGGGACCGGCTGGCCGTCGACCCCGACGGCAACCTCTGGATTCGGCCGTGGCAGCCGCACTCGGAAGACGGGTCATTCATCGTCGACATCGTGAATGTCGCCACCGGCGAGGCCACCACGGTGACGCTTCCGGCCTTCCCGGATGCCTTCGGCGAGCCGGGGGCGTTCTATGCGGTGGAGAAGGATCCGGTGACCGATATCGATCTGATCAGACGCTACGAGCTGCGCGGCGGTCCGGGAGGGGGCCCATGAAGAGCGATGAGACGAAGAGAAAAACCCTCGGCGGAACGATGGCTGGCGCCCTGAACACCGCGATCAACGTCGGTGTGCTCCTGGTGGCTGCGTAGATCGAGTTCCGCCGTCGAGGTCGGGGTGTCCCTCAGGTGCTCATCCACGAGCGTGGGGATCGCCCGGACCGCCTCGTGGAACCCCTCCACCTGATTCGCCCCACAGGAGAATCCATCGCCTCCACGACGGCATCGTCATCGCGACCACCTGTAGATCTTCACGCGCGGGAAGGGGTCGTTGCCTCGGGAGTAGGCGAACTCGCCATCGACGAGATCAATGCGCGGAAGGGAGGTGATCCCGGAAGCGAGGAGCGAGCCGTCGTCGAGGGAGAAGATCGAGGTACGCACATCGATCAGGTCTTCCATCGCACGAATGCGAACGGCGGCAGCATCCGCGTACTGAACCACGAGTCCCACCGTCGGGACCATGGCCAACGACACAAGGGTGAGTGAGCGGTCCTCACCTTCGGCCATCCTCATCCTCACACCCCCGTATTCATTGGGGGTGATCCGAGCGGCGGGAAAATCGGGGATCTCGGCCTCCCAGATGAGTTCACCGTTCAGATCATACCGCCGCACGATCGGTGTCACGAATCCGCCGACGTATACGCTTCGCGTCTCCTCGTTGCAGCCGATCAGACCATTGGTGCTGGACCACTCGACGTTGGGGTGCCCGGACCGGAATGGGGAACCGAACGAGACCAGCTCGCCCGTATCGGGATCGAGCTGATGCACGATCCGTCCCTCGTGATACGCGAGAAAGTAGAGACGGTCCTCCGCCGCACACATCCCCTTGGCCTCGAAGGGCGCTCGGCTCTCCCGCTGCAACGCAAGCTCGGCGCCTTCCGCATTCCAGGCATACTCAGAGATCCGGATATTCGCCGGGTCGTACACGAAGATCCTCTCGCGCATCGAAGAGAGGGCACGCGGCACCCGGAACTCACCGGGGCCCTGACCCAGTCTCCCGGTCGACGCGAGAAAGGTGCCGTCTCGGTCGAAGGCGGAGAGCCTTCCTCGATACGGGTCGAGGATCAGAATGATGTCCGATGTATCAAGGCGTGTCAGTGCCTTGATCTGCCCGAATTCCTCCTCCGGATCACCCTGACTCACCCCGATCGTTCCCACCAGCTCGAATTCGACCGGGAGATCCTGGGCGACGAGCGGACGAACGAGTGGCGGAAGGAGAAGAAGTGGAAGGAAGACGAGCAGACGG
>JAVVEY010000120.1:0-7658 GCA_032250675.1 Longimicrobiales bacterium
GGGCGGCGAGGGGCACCGCCAGCGCCGCGCCGGCCACCACCGTGGCAAGAAGCCTGGAAAAGGGCATGGCCCGAGGCTTCACGCGGCGAGGAGCACGACGGCGAGGACGGCGGCGGTCGCGATCGCGGCATCGATCGCCGTGCCACCCTCCTGCAGGACCGCGATTCCCGCCTGCGAAGCGAGGGGGTGATCCGAGACGACGGCGCCGTGCAGCCCGCGCACATCCGGTCGGTTCGTCAGGGGGAAGAGGGGCTCTTCGATCTCGCCCGACCCCGCCGGCGGAACGCGGATCGGATCGGCCTGCATCTCGGGGGTCGAACTCGCACATCCCTGCGCGAGGAGTGCGATGAAGAGGATCCCGGACCGAAGCGGGCGAGGGTGGAATGAGCGCATGGGAGGGTGGAGAGAGGGAGGGGGTCGACCCGGAGAGGGGGGACCGCCGATCCCCGCATGATGGGGCGGCCGGGCGTCGTGTGCTACCCCATGGCGCGCCTGCGTTGACCCCTGCCATGCCGCCGGGTAACTTTTGATGCTCGGCCCCCTCGTTCCTCACAGGTACAACGCGGGGGCACACCGTATCGCTGAACTTCCCCCAAGGTAGACGCAGATGACCAAGCGCCGCCCCAACGCTCCGAGGCGTTCCTCGAAGGTGCACGACGACGACGCCTTCGTCGCCGGAGTCCTCGAGGCGTCGAACTGGGCGCGTGACAACAGGCAGAAACTCGTCACCGGGGGGATCGCGCTCGCCGTCGTCGTGGTGGTCGGGTGGTATTTCGTGGCGACCAATGTGAACCGGTCGCGCCGGGCGCTCGTGGAGCTGGAGCAGGTCACCGCCGTGGCGAACTCGGCCGATCCCGAACAGGCGAAGGCGGAGCTCAGCGCCTACGTGGAGCAATTCGGGGCTACCCCGTACGGCGACGAGGCCCGCCTCACACTCGCGGTCCTCTACCTGGAAACCGATCTTCCGGGTCAGGCGCTGAACACGATTCGGAGCGCGAATTCCGGTCCCGGGGATCCGCTCGGGCCGCAATTCCTCGCGCTCGAGGCGAAGGCCCTCGAGACGAGGGGCGATCTCGAGGCGGCCGAGGAGGTCTATCTGCGCCTGGCGAATCTCGCCAACCACGAGTTCCAGCGCCGCACCGCACTCGAGGATGCCGCGCGGATCCGCGCGGAGCGCGGCGAGTACGCCCTCGCCGCCGAGATCTGGGAAGAGCTCGCCGCCGAGCTCGCGCCGTCCGACACCCGGCAGGGAGTCTATCTGATGCGCGCGGCCGAGATGCGCCAACGTCAGCGCGCGGGGTAGCCAGCCCCGTGCGGCGGTCCCGAGGGTGTGAGCTTCCTTCCACGCCGGCACTCGGGGTGGGTCATCTCCGAACGGCCGTTCCAAAGCTGACATTCCTCAGCTGACATTCCTCAGCTGACATTCCTCAGCGTCGGCGCTCGCGGCGATGCGCTCGGTAGGGGCCGGCGCTGACATCGCTCAGCGCACCGTCCCCCCGCACGACCACACCGCGCACTTCCTCACTTTGTGCGGCCTTTTCCACACTCTCCACGAAAGCGTATAATATATATTATGTAAAGTACCGAAGCCGTTCCCTCGAGCTGTTTGCTGGAGCCTTTCCCTTACCGAGGGTGAGGCTTGATGGCCCGGATCGCGATTCGTCGGCGCAGGAGCGGCACGAACCGCCCGAAGAAGCGCTCGACGGTCCGGAGCATCGGGAGGTGCGATTCGACGTACCCCGCATGCTCGATCTCGAATCCGGCGCGGGTGCAGAGCTCCCGCATCCGATCCATCGACTTGTAGTCGACGTGCGCCGGATCGGGTTCGAGGAGGATCCGGTGGTTCCTGAGGATCTCCACGATGTGACCCCGGTGCGGCGTCCAGACGGCGAAACGTCCCCCCGGCCGGAGGATTCGGTACGCTTCGCGCGCCACGCGTGCGGAGTCCTCCGGGTAGAGGTGCTCGAAGAGGTCGGCTGCGATCACGAGGTCGTAGCGGCCGGATTCGAGACCGGTGTCGCCCGCGTCCGCCTGCCGGAAGGAGACGTTGTCGGCGCGCTGGCGGTCGAGGAGCTCACGCGAGAGCTCGACGCTGCGCCGAGAGAAGTCGACCCCGACGATCGAGCGGACGGAGGGCGAGAGCGCGAGCTCGAAGGTCCCCCACCCCGACCCGAGATCGACGACGTCGTCGTCGGGTCGCGGTTCGGCGAGCGCCGTGACCATCCGCACGCGGTAGCGCTGGAAGCGGCTCTCCGGATCGAGGAGGTGCGCGGCGGCGCCGGCTTCGAAGTAGCCGGATTCGTCGTACCACGCCTGATCGATTCGCTTCGGAGAGGTCATCGTCCTCAGAGTCGCCCTAGGAGATCGAGGAAGCGCAACTTCCAGACCTTCCACACCGCCTCGCGCACGATCGCGCCGGACATCTTCGATTCGCCGCTGTCGCGCTCGACGAAGACGATCGGTACTTCGGTGAGTCGCGCGCCCTTCCGCCACGCCCGGAGCTTGAGTTCAATCTGGAAGGTGTAGCCGTTGGACTCGATCCGATCGAGATCGATCCGTCGTAGAACGTCGGCTCTGAAGAGGTTGAACCCTCCGGTGGCGTCACGCACCGGAAGTCGTGTTATCACACGAGCATAGAGACTTCCGCTGATGGAGATCAGGAGGCGCGACAACGGCCAGTTGACCACATTGACCCGCCCTCCCACGTATCGGGATCCGATCACGAGATCGTGCTCCTCGAGGGCGGTGAGGAGGGTGGAAAGATCGCTCGGCTGGTGCGAATGATCGGCGTCCATCTCGCACAAGGCGTCGTAGTCCCGCTCGAGACCCCAGCGGAAGGCCGCCACGTAGGCCCGGCCGAGCCCCTCCTTCTCGGTGCGGTGCAGGACGTGCACGCGGCCCTCGTGCTCCGTGGCGAGGGCGTCAGCGACGTCCCCCGTCCCGTCGGGAGAACCGTCGTCCACGACGAGGATCGAGACGCGCGGATCCACGGCGAGCACCTCCGGCACGATCCGTGGGAGGTTCTCGCGTTCGTTGTAGGTGGGGATGATCACCAGGACGCGAGCGACGTTCATGGTGCCGTCTCCGGCGGGGCCGCCCGGACTTCCGCGAGCCCTCTCAGGGTGCGCGGCGCCAGCGCCAGGGCGGGCACCACCTCGACGAGGGTGGTCCAGAGTCGGGCGATCACGGCGAGGGCGAGGGCGCGTTCGGGGGTCACGAGTGGGGTGAGGAAGACGGTCAGGAGGGATTCACGAATACCGAGTCCGGCCGGCGCGAAGAGCGCGATGTAGCCCCCCACGTATGCCGCCGCGAAGGCGGGTCCAGCTTCGAGGAAGGGAGTCCAACCCACCACTCCGATGAAGAGGAGCCAGAAAGCGGTTGCATAGAGCGCCCAGTTGAGCGCGTAGTAGGCGGTCCAGCGCCATACGAAGGTCGGGTCGGCGAGGGCGACGGGAGGCGGGACCTGCGGGTCCCGCTTCGCGAAACGCGCCCAGAGCGCATGAAGGATTCGTCGAGCGGCGGGAAGGCTTCCGAGCACGAGGAAGATGACGACGGTCGCCAGCCCGAACCACCCCCAGACCCGCATCCCGGAGCCGGGCGCGAAGAAGGCGGCGAGGCCGATGAGTGTGGCGCCGAGGAGGGCCACCCCCTGTCCCAGCACGGCCGAGACCGCGGCGGTTGCGGGGCGCACGCCCTCGCGGGCCGCCAGGACGGTGAGCCCGGCCAGCTGCAGGACCTTCCCGGGCACGTACCGCCCCAGATTCGCCACGAGGAAGATCCGGACCGCGCGGGCGGGCGGGATTCGCGCCCCCCCGAGTTCGACCACCATCCGACCCCAGAGCGCGGCGGAGAGGATGTATCCGGCGGTGAGGGTGACGACGGAGAGCGCGATCCACTGCCATCGGAGTTCCCAGGCTCCCACATCGAGGCGCGCGAGTCGCGAGAGGTCGACGCCGACGCGGTCCACGATGAACCAGGTGACCGTTCCGGTGAGGACGATCTGGACGGCGAGCCGGAGAGCTCGCCGCCCGCGGTCACGCCTCGGAGACGTCGTCACGCGCGGCCTCGGGGGCCCCGGACGAATGGGTCGGAAGGCGCCGGCGGCGCAGCGCGCCGATCCCGGCCACGCCGAAGAGGAGGAGCGAACTCACCACCGAGATCGCGAAACCCGCGCGGACGCGTGGGTCGTGATGCACCATCTCGACCTCGTGGGTTCCCGCGGGGATCGCCACGGCCTGTTGTGTGAGGTTGACCCGATGCACCTCCGCGCGCTCCCCGTCGACGCTCGCCTGCCACCCGTCGTACCAATTCTCGGCGAGGACGAGGAGCGCGGCGCGATCGGTGCTCACCCGAAGACGACTGGCGTCGACGTCGCGTTCGAGCCACTCGACCTCGCCGATCGGGTCACCGCCTGCCACCTCCACCCCGAGATCCTCGGGCACGATCACGACGCGATCCACCGGGAAGTCCGGTTGCATCAGCGCCCCCACCACCTCCGCGTCGGGGGCGACGCGCACCTCGCCGACGAGTCGGGCGCGCGGGAGGTCGTCGACCCGGTAGAGCGTCTCATACGTGCGCCCATCCGGGAGTTGTGACGCCGTCTCGGCGGTCGCATCCGCGAGGGCGGCGACCCCCTGCTCCACCGGATCCCCGTACTGGGCGCTCGGCCAGAGGACGTAGCGCGTATTCGTGAGGCGGAGGAGGTTCTCGGAGAGGAGGAGGTTCTGCGGGAGCCCACCCCGATCCGAGCCGATGAAGGTGCGGTAGCGCGCGAGGTCGTTGGGATGATGTCCCCACGTCAGTTCGATCCCGAAGGTCGCGCCGCGCACGCTCCCGTCGCCCGCGCGCATGTCGAAGAGCCGAAAGGGGGACTCCTTCCCGACCTTTTCGGCGATGTACGCCTCCATCGGCTCCGGAGCGCCGAAGGCTTCGAAGGGCTTCGTCCGGATGAAGGAGGCGTCCACCCGCGCGCCATCGAAGGTCACGAGGAGGGCGAGCCCCGCGAAGACGAGCGCAGAGGGAAGTTTCCGCTGTGTGGCGTACCATCCGAGCGCGGTGGTGGCGAGCGCGAGGAGCGCGAGGACGAGGGCACCTCGCGTAATGAACTCCGTTGCGGAGAGGAGGGCAGCGCGCTTCTCGGGGGTGATCGATGTGTAGAGGGTCGAGGTCCAGATCGACGCGAGCCCTCCCGATGCGGCGAGGAAGAAGAGGACGCCCGCGATTCCCGCGCCCCCGAAGAGGATGCGCAGATCGATCCGCTGCTCCCCGGCGTCCGTCGCACCTTCCGCGTGCGCGATGAGGCGATCGGCCCCGAAGGCGGCGAGGACGGTGACGGCGAAGCCGGTGAGGAAGATCGCCATGCTTGCCGCGCGAAAGAGCGAGACGCCGGGGAGGAGCGCGTACGCCAGATGCCACACCGGGGTGTGGGCACCGAGCGCATGGAGGAGCGCGAGTCCGCCCATCCCCAGGAAGTACCAGCGGAGACGTCGCGCGGCCGGCGCCACGAAGCCCACCGCGGCGAGGAGGAGGAGGACCGATCCGAGGTACTCGTGGTTCAGTTTGAAGGGATTGCGCCCCCAGTACGTGCCCGTCGTCCACTCCGACGTCCCGGCGTTGTTTCCGACGAACTCGGGGAGCACGAGGGAGAGCCCCTCCTCGGGGTGCAGCGACCACGACGAGGCGTACGCCTTGTTCGCCTCGGCGTCCGCTCCCGTCGTGGTGGCGGTGCGGCGCGAATCGCTCATGATGTAGTCGAGCGCGGGGAGGAACTGCACGCCGGCGGCCCCCACCCCGAGGAGCGAGGCGGCGACGAAGAGCCCGAATCCCGTCGCGGCGCGTCGCCTCCCCTTCCCCGCCTTCGCCTCTCCGATCGCCAGAAAGAGCCCCCACGCCCCCGCGGCCAGGAAGAGGAAGTAGGCCATCTGGAAGTGCGTGGTGAGTGTGGCGAGCGCGACGACGACGCCGATCCCCGTCCACGCGGCGGCGCGGCGGTCGCGGACCCAGAGATGGACGGCGAGGAAGAGGAAGGGGGTGAGCGCCGTGACGAAGATCTTCCCGTCGTGCGCGGGATAGACGAGGGTCACGAAGTAGGGCGCCACGAGGTAGCCGAGCCCCGCGATCGTGGCGGCCCACCGCCCCACGCCGAGCGCCCGCGTGAAGGCGTACATCCCCACCCCGGCCAGGAAGACGTGCAGCACGAGCTTCCACCCGAGCGCCCGGTACGTCTCCATGACGAGGAGGAGGGGCGCCGAGAGGGGGTAGAGCGAATCGCCCCCGGCGAGCGACGCCAGGAAGGGAGTGCCTCCGAGGATGTACGGATTCCACCCCGGGAAGTTGCCGTTCCGGAGCGCCTCCGCGAAGAAGGCGCGCGCCGCGTACCCGAGCCCCTCGGTGTCCTGCCCGAAGAGCATCGCATTCGAGAAGACGAAGTCCCGGAAGAGGAAGAGGGTGACGAGGGCGAAGAGCCCGGGGGGGAGCCAGCGTGACTTCATTCGAATCTCTTCACGATCGGAGTTCGGGATGATCGATGGGGCGGGTCGAATCGGAGACGAGGAGGGAACGGTACAGCGCGAGGTGGCGCTCGGCGAGCCGTCGGTTGCTCCACCGCGCCACGACCCGGCGGCGGCCTTCACGGCCTCGGTCCGCGAGGGCGGGGTCGTCGAGGAGCTCCGAGACCCGCGCCGCGAGACCCACCGGATCGGCGGGCTCGAAGAGCCCGCCCACCGTGTCGTCGATGATCTCGGGGAGGCCGCCGACGCGCGAGGCGGCAACGGGAACCTCGCAGGCGAGGCATTCGAGGGCGGCCACCGAGGTCGCCTCCATGAGGGAGGGGAAGATCGCGAGTTCGGCGGAGCGGAGGAGGCCCGGCATCTCGGGGTTGGGACGGCGTCCGAGGAAGCGGACGCGATCGGCGACGCCGAGCTCGCCGGCGAGGGCCTCGAGGCGCGCGCGTTCGGGGCCGTCGCCGACGAAGACGACCTCGACGTCGTGGCATTTGGCGATGAGGGGGAGCGCGCGCACCGCGAACTCCACGCCATTCTTCGAGAAGAGACGGCGCGGCACGATCAGGCGGCGACGTCCCTCCCCGGGTGTCGGGAGCGCGGGGGCACCCGGTCCGAATCGCTCGGTGTCGACCCCATTGGTCAGCGCCTCCACACGGATTCCCGGAGCGATCGATTCCCCAACGTGCGCGATCTCGGTACTCGCGGCGAGGTTGTGATCGACGGATCGAAGCATGCGCTCGAAGAGCGGACGCCAGAGGGCGGACTCGGCGCGCACGAGGAAGTGGGAGGTGTGCCAGGTGGTCACCACCGGGGTCCGGGCCCCTCCCCGGGCCATGAGGATCGGGAACACCGAGGCGAACGCCTGCGCGTGCAGGATGTCGGCGTCACGCGCGAGCCTGGCGGTGCGCGGCGTGGAGCAGATGGCGTGGAGACCCCATCCGAGGGGGTGACGCGCCGGAAACCAGGTGCGGTGCACCTCGACGCCCTCGATGATCTCGTGGCGCGGGAGCCCCGGAAGAGAGCGTGAGGTGACGATCGCCACCCGGTGGCCCATCTGCACCAGCGCGCGGCAGAGGTGGAAGACGTGGCTCTCGAGCCCCCCCACCTCGGGGGGGAAGTAGACGCAGTGCATCACGATCGAGAGCGGCCGCCCGC
>JAVVEY010000121.1:0-7575 GCA_032250675.1 Longimicrobiales bacterium
CCCCCGCCTCTCCCCCCGCCACCCCCGGCGGAGCGGTCCGGCGTCGTTCGGTGAGGAGCCCGACCCGGGCGTCAGAGAGGAGTCGCACCTCGCGGATCAGCCCCTCCCCCCCCGGATGCGCGCCCCGCCCTCCCGAGCCGCTCCGGAGGGCGTACCGCTCGACCCGGAAGGGGTAGGCGTGCTCGAGCGCCTCCACCGGCGTGTTGAGCGAGTTCGACATGTGGGCGTGCGCGCCGGAGAGCCCCGCCCGCGCGGGCCCACCCCCGAGCCCGCCGCCCATCGTCTCGTAGTAGGTGAAGGGGCGTCCGGTTCGGGCATCGATCCCGCCGACCGTGAGGTTGTTCATCGTCCCCTGGGAGGACGCGGGGATCACCTCGGGAAGCGCACGCTGGAGCGCGAGGAGGAGGACATCGGTGATCCGCTGCGACGTCTCGACATTTCCCGCCGCCACACTCGCCGGGGGGAGCGCATCGACGATCGAGCCGGGTCGGGTGAGGAGCTCGACCCGCCGGAGTGAGCCTCCACCCGCCGGGATCGCGGTGTCGAGAAGCGCCTCCGCGAGGCATCGGAGTACGTATCGCGTGGCGGATTCGGTGATCGCGCGCACCGCGTTGACGCCCCCTTCGGTCTGGTCCGCCGAGTCACGAAAATCGACGCGCATCCGGCTCCCCTCGACCTCGATGACGACCCGCACCGGGAGGTCGAGGTGTCCGAATCCGTCGTCCTCGACGACATCCTCCGCGTCCCAGCGTCCATCGGGGATCTTCTCGATCGCGGCAGCCAGGAGACGATCCGCGTACTCGATGAGCCCGCGCATCGCCGAGCGTGTGTCGTCGAGGCCTCGACGGGCCACGATCTCGCCGAAGCGCACCTTTCCGGCGTGAAGCGCACCGAGCTGCGCGTCGAGGTCGCCCTCGCGTTCGTCCGGGGTCCGGACATTGGCGAGCACGAGACGCCAGAGGTCCTCGTCGCGGACGCCGCCACGCACGAGGCGCACCGGGGGGATGCGCAGCCCCTCCTGTACGATCTCCCGGGCGAGTGGCATCGACCCGGGATTCATCCCGCCCACATCGGAGTGGTGCGCGCGCACCGCGAGCCACGCGACGGGGTCCGCGTCTCCATCGGCATGGATCGGTGCGACGAGGGTGATGTCGGGGAGATGCGTGCCTCCCAGGAAGGGATCGTTCACCATCACAACATCACCCGGCAGGAGCGTGTCGAAGGTATCCCGGGCTGCGCGCGCCGACGCGGGGAGCGCGCCGAGGTGCACCGGCATGTGGTCGCCGAGTGCTACCGGGTCGAGATCCGCGTCGAGGAGCGCGCACGAGTAGTCGCGTCGCTCCTTGATGTTCGGGCTGAAGGCAGCCCGGCGGAGCGCGGCTCCCATCTCCTCGGTCAGGGCGGAGAAGAGGTGGCGAAAGACCTCGAGACGGACCGGATCGCGCTCGGGACCGGAGGGAGACGGGTGGGGGGGTGGTTGGCTCAATGGGTGGGGGAAGTTAATCTTCATGGCTGGACCGCATAGGTCCGAAATCTACCGATCGAGGGCGGTGCTCGCGACTCTGCCCTTGCCGAATACAACTGGCCGCACAACCGGGAGGTGCTACGTGCCCCAAGATAAACTGATGGATCGAGCGCGAGATGAGCTCTTCAGTCATATCAATCGCTGTGGTGTTCTCCAGGCATCCCCGGAGGACCAGAAGACGTGGATGACCGAGACGATCGACTACCTGGCCGAGCGGTACCCCGATCTCTCCGACCTCCACCTGGATCAGCTCCACAACATCGGGCTGCGGTTCTGCGCGCCGGCGATCGGCCATGGGGGCGACAACGCCATCAACGCGGATACCGATGAGATGGTCGAGTCGACGGAGTCTCACGATGAAGAAGAAGTCGGAGTGACGGCGGACGCCACAGCGGCCTGATCGAGACGTACGTCCTCACCCTCGCGTGGGGGCGGAATACGGCGGAGCGGAGACACTCGATGTCTCTGCCCCGCCGTTGTCGTTTCGGGGCATCGCGACGCGCGATCCGCTCTGTGGCGGCGCTGCCGTCAATGTGGTATACTTTCGCCCCTTTTTCCCTCTTTCCCTCGGAAATTCCGCTCTCACGGGCGGTTGGGGACTCAGGCATGGCACGATGGCACACCCAGGAGCCCGCTCGCTTCGAGGGGCAGGAACTCGAGCCCGAGAAGTGGCTTCTCCAGGCCTACTACTCGCGGTCTCGCATCGACTCGCCCCTCGCTGGACCTCTCAACCCCCTCCTCGTCCGGTACGAGGGGGACGGAACCGGCATCGTGCTCTTCGAGTGTCTCGTCTCCTCGCTCCGCTACTGGCTGCGCATCCCGAAGGCGACACGCTCGGAACGGGCCCGGGTGCGTGAGCAGCAGGCGGAGGCGTTCGATCCGACGTGCCCGCGCTGTGATCCCGCCGACCGGCTCGTTCGGAGTGGACCCTACCTTGTCTGTCCCCACTGCGGTGTGCGCTACGGGCGTCCCTGAAGCGGCTCCACACCTCTTCGGGCGAGCCGCGCATCGCGGGGAGTCCCGGAGTCCCGCGCCCGCTCTGGCCGAGTCGACGAGCCCCGATTAGCTTCGTGACGATACGCGGTCGCATGCCGCATCACTCAGGGACCCCGCACCCGGAGCACTCATGCCCGATTCCTTCCTCACCTCGGGGGAATACGACGAGCAGGCTCACAGACTGTACGACAGCGGCGATTACGAAGGGGCTCTCCAGGTACTCAAGGAGGGCCTTTCTCTTTACCCCAACTCGGTAGACCTCTGCGTCGGTCTGGCGTATGCACGCCTGGCGCGTGAGGAGTTCGCCTGGGCACGCGCTGCCTTCGAGCGGGCGCTCGTCCTCGATCCCACGCACGAGGACGCGATGGTGGGCCTCGCGGAGATCCTCCTGCGCATGGGCGAGAAGGAGCGCGCGATGGAGATCTATCGTGAGGTGGAGGGGATGAACTACGCCGACGACATCGAACTCATGCTGACGGTGGGGCGCGCGCTCGTCAGCGAGGGGATCTTCGAGGAGGGGCGGCGGGTCTTCGCCCGAGCCGTCGTGACCGAACCGGGTCATGCGGAGGCGCACGCGTGGATGGGGTACTGCATGACGGCCCTCGGTGATTCCGTGGAAGCGAGCCGCCACCTCCACCGGGCGCTGCGGATCGACCCCGATCTGCACGAGGCCCGGGTCTGCCGTGCCCACATCCTCTACGACCGGGGTGACCGGGAGGGCGCGCTGCGCGAATTCGAACGCGTGCCTCCCGGCGAGCACTGGGACCCCGTCGCGCTCTGGCGCGTCCTCGAGCTCAAACGGGTTCTCTGGCAGATGGAGGAGGGTGACGCGCGCCTCGCGCCGTGGCAGCGCCGCCTCGACGAGATCGAACGGATCGACGATCCCGTCGAGCGACTGCTGGCCGAGGTCGAGGCGAGGATGGACGACGAGATCGTCGACGCGGGCGATCGCTTCCAGTTCGAGCTCTCTCTCGGGGCGTTGCGGGATGAGGGCTCACACGCCGTCCGGACTCCGGACGGGATTCTCCATCACGGGACGTGGAGCCAGATCGTCCGGAAGATCCAGGTGGCAGCCGGATTCGGACACGAGACCCTGCAGGAATACATGCGCCGCGCCGCCGAGGGGTGGCGTGAGCGGTACGGGGTCTCGATCCCCTTCCAGAACCCCGAATCGTTCCTTCGCGCGGCGGCCCGTCATCACCTCCTCTCGCTGGAGGAGACCTCCGCCTTCGGCCCCGACACCCCCTTCGACGACGACACCCCCTTCGACGATGACTCCTCCTTCGACGACGATCCCCCCTTCGACGACACGTTCCGGAACCCCTGACATGACCGACCCCGCACTCGAGCGATTCCATGAGGCGCTGGTCGAGGGGCTGCGTGAGCGCGGCCCCGCCGACCTCGCGCGCCCCTTCACCGTGGCGGAGATCTATCAGGATCTCGTGCCGTACCGGACGCACCGTGACCGACTCGGGGTCGAGATGAATGCCGATTACGAGCATCTCCTCCTGCGTCTTCTGGCGGGTGAGGGTGGCTACCTCAAGCTCGAATCCGAGCACGCCCTCCGCGAGATCCGGAGTGAGCTCGGGGAGGTGGATCCCGACACCACCCTCTACCGCGAGTTTGCGGCCGTCGATGTGCAGATCGAGCGAAGCGCGATTCCGGATGGGGCCGAGTTCGCTCCGGAGCCGCGCGGTGGGGGTGAATCGGCCACGGCCGAGGTAACGCGGGGGTCGGCGCCCGCCGGCGCGACATCAGGCTCGCCCACCGCCGGCGCGACATCGGCCTCGCCCACCGCCGGCGCGACATCGAGCTCGTCCACCGCCGGCGCGACATCGAGCTCGTCCACCGCCGGCGCGGCGCCGGGGGCGACATCGACCGACGCGACGCCTTCGCCATCGGCCGACCGCCCCTCCCCCGAGGCGACGGGCGGAGTGGCGCCGAGATCCACCACGGGTGGATCCGACCGCTCCGTATCCTTCGACGACGGCGCGTGCCGGTGGTGTCGCTCCGAGCTCCCCGCGCGCTCGAACCTCCGGTACTGTCCGCACTGCGGAGAGGATCAGTCGACCTTCCCCTGCCGGTCGTGTGGGGAGGGGATGGAGAGAGGCTGGCAGTTCTGCATCTCGTGCGGGACCGAAGTCGTGGGATGAGGCGCGGGCTCGGGCTTGCGCTCTTCCTCTCCGCCGCCACCCTGATGAGCGCCGCGTGCAAGGCCCCCCCCGAACTGCGACCCGATCAGATGTTGCGAGACTCCCTCGGTCTGAGTGATCGCGACCGTGTGCATGCGATCGGGTTGAGCACCGTCGCGGGTGTCGAGCGACCCGATCTCGAGGAGGTGATCGTGCGTCAGGGTGATCATGTGACCTTCGGGGTCCACGACCGGCGCGCACACTCGATCCGCTTCGAGCGCGAGTCACTCTCCGTGGCCGCGGCTCGATGGGCCGATTCGGCCGGCCTTCTGCGCCCTCCCCTCCTCGCGGTGGAGGGCACGCGATGGATCCTCGACTTCCGTGACGCTCCCGCCGGGCGGTACCCCTACGTCGTGCTCGGAGGGGGCGCCGAGGGCCGGGGCGCCCTCGTGGTGGAGGAACGATGACGACGCCCGCCCATCGTGAGACGGCGTGCCGGATCGCGGTGATCCCGGGGGACGGAATCGGGCTCGAGGTCACCCGGGAAGCGGTGCGCGTGCTCGAGGCTGCGTCGATCCGGTACGGCCTCCGCCTCGCCTTCACCCACTTCGACCTCGGAGCCGATCGATGGCTCGAGCGCGGGGTGGCGATGACCGATGACGAATTCGCCTCGCTCGCCGGGGAGCACGACGCGATCCTCCTCGGCGCACTCGGGGATCCGCGGGTTCCGGGCAATGAACATGCGAGGGAGATCCTCCTCGGCCTGCGCACACGGCTCGACCTCTACATCAACTACCGACCCGCGCGCGTACTTCACCCCGCGCTCTCTCCGCTGAAGGGAGACGCCGCCGCCACGATCGACCTGCATATCTTTCGCGAGAACACCGAGGGGGCCTATGGCGGGATCGGTGGCAGGCTCGCGCCGGGCACCGAGAACGAGGTCGCCACGCAGACATCGCTCCACACACGCCGGGGCGTGGAGCGGATCATCCGGGCGGCCTTCGACTTCGCACGACGGGAGGCCCGTGAGCGGGTCACGATGGTCGACAAGGCGAATGCGATGCCGCACGCGGGGCGCCTCTGGCGGGACACCTTCGAGGTGATCCGTGCCGACTACCCGGAGATCACGGGGGATCACCGCTACGTCGACGCGATGGCGATGGAGCTGGTCCGTCGTCCCGAGGCATATGACGTCCTCGTGACCGACAACCTCTTCGGAGATATCCTGAGCGATCTGGCTGCCCAGATCACCGGGGGACTCGGTGCAGCGGCCTCCGCCAATCTCCACCCGGGCCGACACGCCCTCTTCGAACCGGTGCACGGCTCGGCACCCGATATCGCGGGCACGGGAGCGGCGAACCCGCTCGGGGCGATCGCGTGTGCGGCGCTCGTCCTGGAGCACGCCGGAAGCCACGCGGCCGCCGACGCGGTGGAGCGGGCGATCACGATGAGTCTCGATGCGGGCCCGCGCACCCCCGACTTCGGAGGCGATGCCACGACCGAAGAGGTGGGCGCGTGGATCGCCGACGAGGTGGCGCGCGGAGATTCCGCGCCGCCCCACGCCGAAGCCGACCGATGACCGTTCCTCCACCGATGACCCTACTCTCCACCGAATGCCCGGCCCCGTCCTCGACCCCGCTGACGAGGAACGCATCCCGCGGACGGGGCGTTTCGGCGGGGGTGGGGTAGTCGAAGCTCCGGGGTTTCATGTAGGATCAGGGAGGGGTCTGACGCGACTTCAGGTCGATCGCGTCTCACGGATCCCTCGATCACATTTCTCCTCTCGCACCGTACACAGATGGGCACACAATTTCAGTCGAAGGAGATCGTCTTCCTCTCGGGCAAGCGAACCGGATTCGGTACCTTCGGAGGCTCCCTCAAGGGATTTTCCGCCACCGATCTCGGGGTCGTGTCGGCGAAGGCGGCGCTCGACGCGGCCGGGATCGCCCCCGATCTCATCGACCACGTGGTGTACGGCAATGCGCTGCAGACCTCTTCGGACGCGATCTACCTCGCGCGACATGTGGGATTGCGCGCCGGCGTACCGGAAAAGACGCCCGCCTACACGATCAACCGCCTCTGCGGCTCCGGGTTTCAGGCGATCGTGAATGGCGCGCAGGAGATCCTCCTCGGTTCCGCGAATACCGCGCTCGTGGGGGGCGCCGAGTCGATGTCCCAGGCGCCGCACGTGGTGCGTGGTGCGCGATGGGGCGATCTCCGTCTCGGGCCTGCCGGGAAACACTTCGAGGATCTCCTCTGGGAGGCGCTCCTCGACACCCACTGTGATCTCACGATGGCGCAGACCGCCGAGGAACTCGGAGATCGGTACGAGGTGACGCGCGAAGAGTCCGACGCGATCGCCGTCCGCTCGCAGCAGCGCGCCCAGGCGGCGTGGGATGCGGGACACTTCGCGGCGGAGATCACGCCGGTCACGGTGAAGACCCGCAAGGGTGAGGTGGAGTACGCCGCCGACGAACATATACGTCCCGAGACGACGCTCGAGGGGCTGGCGAAGCTCCGTCCCTACTTCCGGGAGGGTGGGTTCGTGACCGCGGGCAATGCGAGCGGGATCGGGGACGGCGCCGCGGGCGCGGTCATCGCCGACCACGAGTGGGCTCGCGAGCATGGGTTCGAACCGATCGGCCGCCTCGTCTCGTGGGCCTTCGTGGGCGTAGAGCCCCATGTCATGGGGATCGGACCCGCACCCGCCATCCGGAAGGCGCTCGAGCGCGCGGGGCTGTCGCTCGACGAGATGGACCTGGTCGAGGTGAACGAGGCCTTCGCGCCGCAGTACGCCGCTGTCGAGAAGGAGCTCGGGCTCGACCCGGAGAAGACGAATGTGAATGGGGGCGCGATCGCTCTCACCCATCCCCTGGCCACCTCGGGAGCGCGAATCACGATTCACCTCCTGCATGAGCTGCG
>JAVVEY010000014.1:0-38880 GCA_032250675.1 Longimicrobiales bacterium
GCCGTCGGGGGCACGGGGTACGTCAAGCGCTACAGCTACGACAACTGCGGCGGCACCGCCCCGCCGCCGTACTTCCCCACCACGGGCCACTTCGCCCGGGGGCAGCTCTACTGGGTCGACCCCGTCGGCTTCTCCGCCACCACCTACTTCGACATGCTGACGTCGAACTGAGGGGCGGCGAACGGAGGGGTCGGCGGCGCCGGGCCAGGGCGGCCCGGTCGGGCGGACGGTGAAGGGCGGGGGCGAGATGCGCGTCCCCGCCCTTCGTGGCCGTGAGGCCGCTCGCCACCTCAGAAGGGGCTTCCGCGACCTTCCTCCTCCTCCGAGGTCTCGCCTTCGTCCGTCGCGGGCGCCTCCCAGAAGAGACTCTCGCCCGGCACCGCATCGGCCACCGCCTTCGTGTACATCGCCGCGTTGAAGAGGATCCGGAACGATCCGAAGGGCTGAGCGCGCCACTGCGGCCGCATCCCCAGGAGCACCACACGCCCCTCTCCGTGCCGAACATCAACGGCCGCGGCGTACCCCTGCAGGTGCTCCTCGCCGAGGAGGTATCCCGACATCAGAGGCGAACCCTCGGCGGCATACCGCGCCAGGATGCGTCCCTTGAAACCCTCTTCGGTGGTGAAGACGGGGCTGCCCCCGACCATGATCGCCGCGCGCGGCGTCATCCCCGTCATCACGGGGTGGCTGGGGTCGGTCATGAGTTGCACCACCGACCCGCTCAGCGAGAACTCCTCGTTGTCGAGGTCGCGCACGACGTCCGACACCGGGAGGTGGAGCCGGTCGATCGCGAAGTGACTCGATCCGTTGATCGTCACGAGGGTCCCGCCCGCCCGCACGAAGTCGTCGAGCTCGCGCACCCCCGCGGCTCCGATCCCCCCCGCGTAGCGGCCGGGCACCTCGGCCTCGGACCACCCCTCGACGATCGTCCTCGTACCGATATCGGCGATCACGATCACATCGTAGCGGTCGATCAGGTCCCCGGCGCGCACGTCGGGGTTGTAGAGCGAGGTGAAGGGCACCTCGTACGCCTCCAGCACCCAGCGCGTCCACCCCTCGTCCATACTCGGATTCCACGGACGGTAGAGTCCGATGCGGGGTGTCACCTCGGGGCCGGACGCCCCACCGGCCCGCGCCTGCAGGTGGAGGTCACCGACGAGCCCGGCGCGCTGATCCCCGGAGAGACCCTCGATCGCCCACGCACCGGTGGTGCCCGGATCACCTTCGACCTCGGAGGTCTCGCCCGGCACGAAGCGCACGCGGGCCCCCGACGCGAGCGCCCGACTGATCGCCTTGAAGGAGTTGTTCTGGGCGGCGTCGAGGAGGAGCGCACCACCCCCGCCCTCGATCCGCCCCGGCGGGGGCACGATCCCGGCCGCGACCGGGTGGGTGTCGAAGCCGACATCGGGGGGGGAGTCGAAGGGCGACGCATCGCCTTCGAAGTCCCACGGCTTCGCCACACCCACGACCGGCTCCAGCCCTTCGGCATATTCGGCGAGCGGAGTACGGACCTCGTGAACCTCGACCCCCATCTGCCAGGGAAGCGTCCACCCTGCAACGTCATAGGGCTGATCGGGCGGCCCCTCCGGGTACTGCCGCAGATCGGGGTACTCCTGCACATCGAAGAGCTGGGCCACGAAGTTCGCGAAGGGCTGATCCATGCGGATCACCCACGTCCCGGCGGGCCAGGCGAGCCCGTCGACGGTGATCGCCTCCGTTGTGGTCTGGACCTCCACGCCGTTGAAGGCGAGACGGCGCAGAAGCTCCACCGCCGCCACCGGGTCGCGCTGATCCTGTGGAACGAACCAGGCGTAGGGGGGCGCCTCGGTGTAGGTCGCCACCGCATCGCGTCCCGCCTGATAGCGGTTGTAGAGCACGTCTTCGCGGAACTTGGCAGCGAAGTCGAGGACCGAGAAGGAGGCGACGAGCATGTAGTCGACGGCGTCCCCGATCCGCCACCACCCGCCTTCCCACGGTGAGGAATAGAGCGAGCCGGGGCGCAGCTCCCGGTCGCGCGAGGGGAAGTCACCGACGGTGTAGAACTGCGGAGTCGCGAATCGATAGAGGGCGGTCTCGGTGAGGAACGACGCGATGTTGTGGAAGTTCTGCGCGTGGTCCATGAACCCCGGATACCAGTTGTCGAAGCCGCTGCCCATGTGCGTCGCCCCCCGCATCCCGCGCTCCTCGAGGGCGTGCGACATATTCATCCCCATGAGATTCACCGTTCGCCACATCAGCGGGTGAACCCGCGGCGAGATCGGCTCCGCGAAGGGGGGGATCCAGATCCTCGTCGGGAAGGGCGAGGTCTGGTGATGGTTGTAGAGGATCTGCGGCTCGTATTCCCGGGCCACCCGCGTGATGAAGCGCGACTCGATCATGTTGATCATGTAGCCGTCGCGGTTGTTGTCGTGCCCGATGTACTTCTGGTAGAGGAAGGGCGCGGGCGCCACCTCGTAGCGCGTGCCGACATTCCCGTTGTACCACTCGGCGATCAGCGTCTGGCCGTCGGGATTGATCGAGGGCCAGAGGAGGAGGATGACGTTGTCGAGAACCGCCGCGATCTCGGGGTCGTCGTCGCCGGTCACCAGGTCGTGGGCGAGCTGGATCGTGTGCTGGGCATGCGCGACCTCGGTCGCGTGCATCCCGCCGTCGATGTGCACGATCGCCCGGCCCTCGCGCGCCAGCGCCCGGGCCTCGTCATCACTCAGCCCGATCGGATTCGCCAGCCGGTGTGCAATCTCGATGTGCCGGTCGAGGTTGCGCAGATTCTCCGCCGAGCTGATCAGCGCGATGCGCGCGGTGCGCCCGAAGGAGGTCGTGCCCACGTCGCGCATCATCACCCGATCCGACGCTGCGTCGAGCGCGGCGAAGTACGCCATCGACTCCTCGTACGTGGCGAGGACGAAGTCCGCCCCGACCTCGTGACCGAGCACCGATTCGGGTGTGGGAATTCCCTGACCGAGTGTCACGGACGGGAGAGCGAAGAGCGCGATGGCCGTGACCGCGCGGATGCGGAACTTCATCTCTGGAGTACTCCTCGGGCTGCATTGATGCGCCACCGGGATCGGGCGCGGCGCCCGAAAGGTGTCGCGACGAGAGGCGGGAGGCCAGAGCGCGACGCCGAAACCTCAGTCGTCGTCCCAGTCTTCTTCGTCTTCTTCCTCGTCCTCTTCCTCGTCCTCGTCCTCGTCGTCCCAGTCGTCGTCTTCGTCGTCCCAGTCGTCGTCCGACTCGTCCTCCCAGGCGCGCTCCTCCCACGCCTCGTCGTCATCATACGCGACGGCGAGGGTGGCGAGACCTCCGTCAATCTCCAGCGGCTCCGGATCCCGATGCTCGTTCATGTCGATATCCACGTGGTGGGCCGACGGATTCGGCGCGAATCCGTCGCATCTTCCGGCGAAGTTTTCGCCGCTCCATCCGCGCGTCAAGACTCTTCGTCATCGCCCGCCGTGGCGAGGAGCGCACGCTTGAGGAGGATCGGCCCGATCAGGATGCTTCCGAGGATGACCGACATCGCAAGCGCCACGACCCCGGAGCCGAGATCGGCGAACTCGTCGCGGATGATGATCACGAGGCCGAGCGTCACCCCACCCTGCGAGATCAGTCCCTGCCAGGCCGAGGCCGACACGGCCTCCGGAGCGCCGGCCCACCGGAGGCTCTGCCGCGACCCGACCCAGGTGAGCGCGGCGCGCGCGACGAAGAGGACGAGTGCGGCCAGCCCGAAGTCACGCACCGCTCCGAGGTCGAGGCTGGCCCCCGCGATGGCGAAGAAGAAGGCGAAGATCACGACCGACACCGATTCGATCCCACGAATCATCCGGTCTCCTGCCGGCGAGAGATTCTCGATGACGAACCCTGCCGCCACCGCCGTCAGAAGAAGCTCCACATGAAGCCGACCCGTGATGACCACCAGGAGGTACGCGAAGAGGAAGGTGGCGATCGGAGGTCGTGGATGGTCCGCATCGTCACCGAGGTACTTCGAGAAGACCCACCCGAGGATCGCGCCGAGAACGAGCGCCCCGCCCACCTCTTGGGCGAGCTCTCCGAGCACATCGGCGCTGAAGGCCTGCGAGGGATCGATGAGGGGCGCCACCAGGGAGAGGGTCAGCGTGAAGAGCACGATGACCACGACATCCTTCACGATCGTGATCCCGAGCACGACGTCGGTGAAGACGCCCCGGGCCCCCGTCTCCTCGATGACCGCCACGGTGAGGTCGGGCGAGGAGTTCGCGGCCCAGATCCCGAGGAGGAGGGCAACCCCGAGTGCGGCCTCGAAGGGAAGCTCCGCGAGGAAGGGCACGAAGGGACGGATCGCGAGCACCGTGCCGGCCATCCCGACCCATACCACGACGGTGACCCCTGCCGTGCCGAGCACGATCGAGCGCGCCTGCGACCGGAGTCGCTGCACCCGGAGTTCCCCGCCGGCGAGCATCGCGATGAGCGCCAGGGCGAATTCGTCGATGAGCCGGAGCGATTCCACGCTCGATGATCCCAGGATCCCGGTAACCGAGGGGCCGGCGAGGATTCCCACGAGGATGAACCCGGTCAGGCGGGGAAGCCCGACGGTCGAGGCGAGCCCACCGGCCAGGCTCGCGGCGAGCAGCACGAAGCCCGTCAGCACCGTGAGCCGACCGCCCTCGTACCCCGGACTGCTGAGGAGCTCGGACCCCCAGGTGACCGTGAAGACGGCGAGGAGGATGACCGAGAGGCTCAATACCCGGGCACGCTGCGTGGCACCGGACCGAAGTGTCATGGGCTCGCCGGATGGGGGGGTGGGGTCGCGGATGCGTGGAGCGAGAGTATAGAGTTGAGGATGCGCTCAGCCAACCGGACTTCCACCCCCTTCGCGACGTGCGTCCTCGATCTCGTGCGGACGATCCCGCCGGGACGGGTGGTCTCGTACGGAGCGGTCGCCGCCTTCTGCGGGAGTCCACGCGCGGCACGCGGCGTGGGCGCCGTCCTCTCGGGCACCGTCGAGAGCGGGGTCCCGTGGTGGCGGGTGGTGAATCGCGCCGGAGCCCTCACGATCCCACCTCACCTCGGACTCCGCGCCCTCCAGCGACAGCTGCTCGAGGACGAGGAGGTGGCCTTCGATGAAGGGGGGCGGGTCCGACTCGATATCCATGCGTGGCATCCCGAGGGCACACCGGAAGACGATCGATGGTGACGCCCACACCCCCGACTCCCGCGTCCGCACCCGAGCGCCCACGTGCCACCCTCGGCTGGCGCGCCGCGCTCACCGCTCTCTCTCTCCTCCCCCTCGGGCTCATGAGCCGGTGCGCGGGAACTCTGGCTCGCATCCCCCTCCCCCCCCTCCTGCGCGGTCCGGTGCTCGGGCTGTGGGCGCGCGCGACCGGGGTGCGTGTCGAGGAGGCGGAGCACCCCCTCTCCGCCTACCCCACGGTCGACGCCTTCTTCACGCGACGCCTCCGCCCCGGGCTCCGTTCGTGGGAACGCGACCCGAGGGTGCTCGCCTCCCCGGTGGATGGCGTGGTCGGGGAGGTGGGGAGGATCACCGGGGGGCGCCTCCTCCAGGCGAAGGGACGGTGGTACTCGGCCGCGTCACTCGTCGCCGATCCCGACCTCGCGGGCGCCTTCGAAGGTGGAACCTTCATCACGCTCTACCTCTCCCCACGACACTACCATCGGGTGCACACACCCACCTCGGGATGTGTGGTGACGGCGCGGCGCATTCCGGGACGGCTCTTCCCGGTGCACGCAGCGGCCACCTTCGAGGTCGACCACCTCTTCGCGCGCAATGAACGCCTCGTCTGTACGCTGGCGGGGCCGATCGGAAGCGTAGCGGTCGTCGCCGTGGGAGCGCTGAATGTCGGATCGATCTCGGTCGCCTTCGACCCCGAATGGGCGGGGCCGGACGGTCGGGGAGTCACCAACCGTTTCAAGGCTCTGCCACTCGTCCGACGCTACCTCGATCCCCCGCGAGTGGATCGTGGCGACGAGCTCATGGCCTTTCATCTGGGATCGACGGTCGTCATCCTCACCGAACCCGGCGCACGGATCGAACCGGGGGTGACGCCGGGCACAGAGGTCACGGTCGGGCGTACACTGATGCGCCGTCCGCGCCCGCAGTGATGCGCGAGCGCGTTGGATCGACCATCTTGTCCGTACTCCGGTTCACAGCCGAGACGCACTGGAGCCCGGCTTCTCCTCTCTCCAGCGATCTCAGATGAATGCCTCCCACCACACTTTCCCATCGGACGGCTCGGCCTCCGACACGGGGCGCACCCCCGCCACCTCCGAGGCGAACCCTCTCCTCGAGCGCGGATTCCGAATCCCCTTCGACCGGATTCGCGCGGCCGATGTCGAGCCCGCCGCGGCGCGCCTGATCGAAGACGGATTGCACGCCCTCGAGACGATCGCGTCCGAGACGCGGCCGCCATCGTGGGAGACGCTGATCGCCCCCCTCGAGGAGGTGGTGCTTCGGGTGTCGGAAGGCCTGCGCCCCGCAGAGCATCTCGTCGCCACCGCGGAGAGCCCCGAGCTGCGAGCGGCCTGGAATGCGGTGCTCCCCGAGGTCACCGCATTCTGGTCACGCCTCGAACTCCATCAGGGGGTGTGGGCCCGGGTGAAGGCGTATGCCGCCTCGGGAGAGGCGCAGAACCTCGACCCGGTCCGTCGACGGCACCTCGACAAGACGGTGCGGTCCTTCCGCCGCGCCGGCGCCGACCTCGATCCCGACGAGCGCGAAGCCCTCGAACGGCTCAAGGTCGAGATCGCGCGCCTCGAGCAGCGCTTCTCCGAACACGTTCTCGATGAGACGTCGGCCTTCCGACACGTGGTGCGCGACGCCGAGGAGCTTCGCGGGATCCCGGAGGCAGCGCGGGCGCGCTATCGCAAGGCCGCGCGAGCCGTGGATCTCGAGGGCGAGGTGTGGCTCATCTCGCTCGATTATCCCTCCGTCGAAGCGGTGCTCAAGCACGCGGAGTCGCGAGGGCTCCGGCGCACGATCCACGAGGCGTGGACCACCCGATGCCGCGGTGGAGAGTTCGACAACCGTGCTCTGATGGCACGCATCCTCGACCTGCGGCATCAACTCGCGCGTGCGCTCGGGTACGACGGCTTCCCCGACTACATCCTCGAGGAGCGCATGGCCGGCACGGGGGCCGCCGCGCGCGAGTTCGAGCGTGAACTCGCCGCGCGCACACGCCCCTTCTGGGAAGCGGACGTCGCCGCGCTTCGGGCCCACGCCGGGACGCTCGGGCTCGACACCCTGCGTCCCTGGGATGTGGCGTTCGTCACCGAAGACCTCCGCCGTACCCGCTACGCCCTCGACGACGAGGTCCTGCGGCCCTACTTCCCCCTCGAAGAGGTCATGGGGGGTCTCTTCGACTTCGTGCGCGAAGTCTTCGGTTTCTCGATTCGCGCGGCACCGAACGACGCAGTCTGGCATCCCGACGTGCTCTACTACGACATCTTCGACGAAGCGGGGGTCCATCGGGGGTCGTTCTACACCGACTGGTTCCCACGGCCCGAAAAGCGACAGGGTGCGTGGATGAACGAATTCATCACGGGAGGGCCCACACCCGACGGTGGATTCGATCCACACCTGGGCGTGATCTGCGGCAACTTCACCCCGGCGGGTGACGACACCCCCGCTCTCCTCACGCACCGTGAGGTCCAGACGATCTTTCACGAGTTCGGACATCTCCTGCATCACTGCACCTCGGATGTGCCGGTACGTTCCAGGGCCGGAATCAGGGTCACGTGGGACTTTGTCGAGCTTCCGAGCCAGATCATGGAGAACTGGACCCGGGAGTGGAGCGCACTCCAGCTCTTCGCAAGGCACTGGAAGACCGGCGAACCGCTCCCCGAAGAGCTCTTCGACCGGATGCAGCGCGCACGACGCTTCATGGGCGGATGGGCGCAGATGCGGCAGATCTCCTTCGGCTCGGTCGACCTCGACCTCCACACCGAGTTCGCCCCTCGGGCCGCAGGGGCCGAACCGGACGAGATCATGGACTTCATCGAGGAACGGATCGCGCCCTTTGCCTTCTCCGCCGAGTTTGCTCGCGCGCAGAACTTCACCGCATTCACACACCTCTTCAGTGGAGGGTACGCCTCCGGCTACTACAGCTACCTCTGGGCGGAGGTGCTCGAAGCGGATGCCTTCACGCGCTTCCGGGACGCGGGCGTCTTCGACACTTCGGTGGGGCATGCGTACGTGCAGACGATCCTCTCGCGGGGCGACAGCGCCGCACCCGAGGAACTCTTCCGGGAGTTCATGGGGCGGGATCCCGACCCCGAGGCGCTCATCGAACGAAACCTCGGTCCGCCGCCCGCGTAGAATCCTCCTGGCCGGCCCGTCCGTCCGCCTGACTTCTCCGTCCGCGCACGGGGTTTCTCACAACCGAAGAATCCACCATGAACCGACTTGCCCGCTTCGGCGCTCTCTCCCTCCTCATCCCGATGATCCAGGGGTGTGGGGACAAGGTCGGCGCCTGGGGAGACGCCAACAGCATCGTCGCCGTCGCAGACCCCGCCCTCTGGGCCGAGGTCGAGGACCAGGTCTACGCGGCACTCGAGCCCACCGTCTTCACCGTCACCCAGGAGAAGTCCTTCACCGTGACGTACACGGAGCCGGGCGACGAGATCTGGGGGAATATGCGGAAGTTCCGGCAGATGCTCTTCATCGGGCCCGCCTCGAATCGCTGGGTGGCCGAGGCGCTGGAGGAGGCGGATGACGTCGACGAACTCACCCCGCCGCAGATCGTTCAGATCCGGAATGTGTGGGCACGCAATCAGCTCGTGACCCTCCTCGTCGTCCCCGAGGATGATCCCGTCGCCGGGGTCGAGGCCCGTCTCGACGACCTCGCGGCCCTCTTCGACGAGCAGTACCGACGGTGGGCTCGCCAGCGGATGTTCGTCTCGGGTGCCGACACCGCCCTCACCGACACTCTCATGACGCAGTTCGGCTTCAGCCTCACACTCCCCCAGGTCTACGAGTGGAACCGGAGCGATTCCGTCTTCATCTTCCGCAACGACAACCCCGACCCTTCGGAGCTCATCCGGCAGATCGCGGTGACATGGCGAACCGCAGGCTCCGCACCGGTGGAGTTCCAGACCGATTCGATCCTCGCGTGGCGCGCGGCTCTCGCCGAGGCGCACTACACCTATCCGCAGGAGATCAATCTGAATGGCGGTCGCGCCGGACCGATCCGCAGGGGCTCGACCGAGCTCTTGGAGATCCAGGGCTCCTGGATGAATCCCCCGGACTCGGGCTGGCCCGCCGGAGGTCCGTTCATCCTTCGCAGCCTCGTCTGTCCCGACCAGGACCGGGTCTATCTGATCGACGCCTGGCTCTACGCACCCGGGAAGGAGAAGTACGAGTACATGATCCAGCTTCAGACGATTCTGGAGTCATTCCGCTGCGAGGGGATGGCGTAGCCGGCTGCTGATCCCCCTCTCCACCTGCCGATGCGAATCCCCGGCGGAGTGATCGCCGTCGCCGCGGGCGTTCTCGCGTCCGGGGCGGCGTATCTCACCGTGCTCCTCCCCGGATCGACGCCTGCGTGGCCGTCGTGGGGCGTGGCCGGAGGGATCTGTCTCCTCCTCTACGGCCTCCTCGACCTCGGCGCGCGCCAGGAGGGGCGGACCCCTCCGCACGCCCGCTGGATCTTCGCGGGCGTCTCCGCCTGGGTCGCCCTCGGCTTTGCGGGGATCCTCGCGCACACGCCCGCCGACCTCGACACTCCGCTCGTCGGGGGGCTGCCCCTCCCCGCCGCCTGGATGATCTATCTCCTCGGCGTGGGTCCGGCCCTCCTCCTCCCCCTCGCCTGGATCTTCCTCTTCCGCTCAACGACCCTCCCCGAGGACGCACTCGAACGACTCGAGGAGGCGCGCCGACGCGTCGAGGCGGCGGCGGGGGGCGGCGAGTCCGATGCCCGACCGGCCCGGTCGCCCTCCCCCGGGCGACACGACGGGACCGAAGGATGATCCCGCTCCTGCGTGCCGTGCAGGCGAGCGAGCTCCCTTCGGCCGCTTCACCCCTCGTCATCGTGGTGGGGGCGGTCTACTTCGCCGTTGTGATCGCGATCGCGGTGTGGGCGGGACGGAGGACGCGCACCACCGAAGACTTCTTCCTCGCCGGCAAGGGGATCGGCCTCTTCGCGCTCACCATGGCCGCGATGGCCTCGACCTTCTCGGGGTTCACCTTCATCGGGGGTCCGGGGCTCCTCTACGCGATGGGGCTCGGCGCGATCTTCTTCGTTCTCCCGGCCTCCGTCACCAACGGCTTCACCGTCTGGGTCGTGGCGAAGCGCCTGCGCCTCCTGACCGAGGTGCGGCCGGTCTTCTCGATCCCCGGCGTGATCGGGCTCCGATACGGAAGTCGGGCGGCGCAGGGATGGGCGGGTGCCGCGGTGCTCGCCGGGATCGTGGGATACATGGCCACCAATGTGCTCGCCCTCGGACTCGTGCTCGACGCCCTCTTCGGGGTGGGACTCGGGTGGGGGATCTGGATCGGGACGGGGGTGGTCTTCCTCTACTCCGCATCGGGCGGGATCATCGCCGGGATCTACACCGACGTCTTCCAGGGCACGCTCATGGCGTTCGCGAGCGTGCTCGTCTTCTTCTACGCCCTCGACAGCGGAGGCGGCCTCGCGAGCATCAGCACGACGATCCTCGTCGCCGACCCGGAGTTCATGAGCCCCTGGGGATACTTCACCCCGATCGCCGCCCTCTCGCTCTACCTCCTCTTCAGCATCGGAGTCGTCGGCCAACCGCATGTGATGCACAAATTCTTCATGATCCGGGATCCCCATCGACTGAAGTGGTACCCCCTCCTGGTGACGATCGCGATGGCCTTCGTGATCCTCCTCATGTTCGGGGTCGGCCTGGCCTACAAGGCGCTGGTGGTGACCGGCCAGGCTCCCGCTCCGAATCCCACCGACAACACCGCGCCCCTCTTCCTCCTTCGGCACACTCCGCGTCTCCTCGCGGCGATCGTCTTCAGCGGGATCGCGGCCGCGATGATGAGTACGGTGGACGCCTTCCTGAATGTCGGAGCGGCGGCGATCACGCACGACATCCCGACCGCGCTCGGACGCCCGGTCACCGACGAGCTGGCGGCAGGACGCGTCGCCACCGTCGTCCTCGCCGTCATCTCGGGTGTCGTCGCCCAGACCTCGGGCACCCTCGTCGCGCTCCTCGGAATCGCCGGATACGGGCTTCTCGCGTCGGCGCTCGTGCCGGCACTCGCGGTCGGCCTCAACTGGCCCGGCGCCACGCGCGCGGCGGCCGTCGCGAGCATCGTCACCGGCCTCGCCACATCGGTCCTCCTCGGTCTTCTCACCTGGGGCGCCTCCCCTCTGCTCACGATCCCCGAGGGGGTCGCGGCGAGCGCGCTCACCCTCATCCTCTCCCTCGCCGTCTTCCTCGTCGTGAGTTCGCTGACCCGGGGTGGCACCTTCGCGGAGCTCGACGAGGACGTACGCCTCGCTCTGGAGATCTGATGCCGAATCGCCTCACCCGCGAGACCTCACCCTACCTTCGCCAGCACGCGCACAACCCCGTCGAGTGGTATCCCTGGGGGGCCGAAGCACTCGAGCGCGCGCGGGAAGAAGACCGTCCGATCCTCCTCTCGATCGGATACGCCGCCTGCCACTGGTGCCATGTGATGGAGCGCGAGTCGTTCGACGACCCCGCGGTGGCCGGCGTCATGAACGCACGCTTCGTGAACATCAAGGTCGATCGCGAAGAGCGCCCCGACCTCGACACGATCTACATGAAGGCGGTCCAGGCGGTTACCGGGCAGGGGGGATGGCCCCTCACCGCCTTCCTCACCCCCGACGGCCGCCCCTTCCACGGGGGGACCTACTTCCCCCCCGAACCGCGCCATGGAATGCCCTCCTTCGGGCAGCTCCTCGATGCGATCCACGACGCCTGGACGCAACGCCGTGAGGAGGTCGAGAGGGGAGCCGACGAGCTGACCGGCGCTGTGCGCCGGATGATGGGATCCGCCCCATCCCCCCGACCGGATCCGCCCACCCCCGGAGAAACGGGCCCCTCGCTCGCGCGGGAGACGACGGGGGAGGTCGACGACCTCGCGAGGACCCTCCTCCCGGAGGCGTTCCGCACACTCGCCGATCAGTTCGATCCCGAAGACGGAGGCTTCGGGGGTGCGCCGAAGTTCCCGCAGCCGGTGCTCCTCGCCTTCCTCCTCGGACGCCACGCGGGGTCGGGGGAGGAGGAAGCGCTGCGGATCGTGGTGCACACCCTCCGGGCGATGGCGCGGGGGGGAATCCGTGACCACCTCGGCGGTGGGTTCCATCGCTACAGCACCGACGCGCACTGGGTCGTGCCGCACTTCGAGAAGATGCTCCACGACAACGCGCTCCTCGCGCGCGTCTACCTGCGCGCGTCGATCCAGGCGTCCGACCCCGCGCTGAGCCGGGTCGCCGAGGACATTCTCGATGACCTCCTTCGTACCTTCCGCACCGATACGGGCGGGTTCGTCTCGGCGCACGACGCGGACTCGGAGGGAGAGGAGGGCGCCTTCTATCTCTGGTCGCCCGGGGAGATCGATGCCGCGGCGGTGGAGGCCGGGATTCCCGCGGAGACGGCGGAGCGCTTCCGGACGGCCTATGGGGTGACGTCGCGCGGCACCCTGGCCGGACGCTCGATCCTGCACCTCTCCGAAAGCCTCGCATCGCACGCAGCGAGGGCCGGGACGACCGAGGACGAGCTCCGGTCAAGCTTCGAGCCCCTCGTATCGACGCTGCGGAGAATGCGGGACCGGCGCGAGCCGCCCCGCGTGGACGACAAGGTGCTCGTGGGGTGGAACGCCTTCACGATCCGCACCTTCGCCGAGGCGGGGGTGCGGCTCGGACGGCCCGATCTCACCGCGACCGCGCGGCGGACCGCACGCCTGATCCTCGACGAGGGCCGCGCGGACGGGCACCTTCGGCGCGTGGTGGGCGGAACGCGGGTTCCGGCCTTCCTCGAGGATTTCGCTGCGCTCGGCAACGCACTCCTGACGCTGCACGAAGCGACGCTCGAGCCGGCGTGGCTCACCGAGGTGCGGTGGTGCGTCGACGAACTTCTCCGTCGCTTCGTGGACCCGGAGGGCCGTCTGTGGGACGCCGCCGACGATGCGGAGGCACTCATCCTCCGACCCCGGGATGTGGCGGACACCGCAACGCCGTCCGGCACCTCGCTCGCGATCGAACTCCTCCTTCGGGCGGGTCACCTCCTGGACGAACCCGAATGGACGGAGGGTGCGCGCACCTGGCTCACGGAAGAATCCGGGCGAGCGCGGCGGATCCCGGCGGCCTTCGGGCATCTCCTCTCGCAGGTGGAGCGGAGCGTGGCCGACCCCGTGGAGATCGTCATCGTCGGGCGGGCGGGTCCCGAACGCGACGCCCTCCTCCGGGCGGCGTGGACCGGCGCGCACCCCGCGCGCGTCATCGCCGGCCACGACCCGGACGACGCGGATGCACGCGCGCACCTGCCGGATATTCCCCTCTTCGCGCACCGCCATCCCCTCGACGGCACACCGACCGCCTGGGTCTGCCGGGGGTACAGCTGCGACGCCCCCACGACGGATCCAGACGCCGTGCGTGCCGCGCTGGCGTACCCTTGACCACCCCTCGATCGTCCCTCATACCTCCCCACGACGCCCTCCCGTGAACGAACCCCCCGATCGTCCACTCAACGTTCCGCCTCCGGAGACCCCGATCGAAGACCCCCCCGAAGGGTGGTACCGCGTGTGGATCCCGGTCACCCTCGCCCTCATCGTCGGTCTCGGCCTCGCCATGAGGTCGATCCTCGCCACCGGCACGCCGTGGGCCGAGTGCCAGCTCCGTTACATCGAGGCGACCTCGGGCCGCGACTCGGCCGCCATCGACACCCTCCGTCCCGGACCCGACGGCGACCACACCTGTGGGGGGCTGCGGATCGAACGATCGTGACCCGGACTCGCGCCCGCCTCCCGATCACCCTATTCTGGCGGGACCTTCAGCATTCGACGGGGCTCGCACGTCTATCGGGGCGAACCCGTCCCCGAACCGATACACCCCGGAGTCTCGCTCGATGTCCTTCCTTCGTCGCAGTGCCCTCGGCCTCACCGCCGGGCTCCTCCTCCTTCCGTCGACCTCCGCGCCCGCCCGGGCACAGACGGCTCACCTCACCGCCGACCACACCTCCGTCCTCGACTACCGCGAGATCGGCCCGACGCGCCGCAGCGGCCGCTTCGTCGATATCGCCGTCCACCCCGAGGAGCCGCGCATCTTCTGGATCGCCAGTGCCTCGGGGCATCTCTGGAAGACCGAGAATCACGGAACGACCTTCGAGATCCAGTTCACCGACGAGGAGGTCTTCTCGATCGGAGACATCACGGTAGCCCCCTCGAATGGCGAGATCCTCTACCTCGGATCGGGGGAGCCGAACAACTCGCGCTCGAGCTACTGGGGTGACGGGGTCTACAAGTCGACCGACGGCGGAGCGACGTGGGAGCACAAGGGGCTCCCCGAGTCTCACCACATCGGGCGCATCGTGGTGCATCCCGACAACCCCGATCTCGTCTATGTCGCAGCGCTGGGACACCTCTACAGCGAGAACCCCGAACGCGGGCTCTACCGCTCACGCAACGGAGGCGACAGCTGGGAAGAGGTGCTTGCGCCGGTCGTCAACGGCAAGACGATCGGGGTGGTGGATGTCGCGATGAACCCCCTCACTCCGGACGTCCTCTACGCCACCACCTTCGACAAGGTGCGCGTGCCGTGGAGCTACGACCTCGGCGGTCCCGGCAGCCGCGTCTACAAGTCGACCGACGGCGGCGACACCTGGCAGATGCTCGAAGGCGGCCTCCCGATGGGGATGCTCGGCCGTATCGGCGTCGACATCTACCCGGAGAATCCCGACATCGTCTACCTCACGATCGAGAACGCCAACAAGCCGGGGATGAGCGACGAGGAGCGGCTGCAGGAGCTCCTCACGCACCAGTCGAGCCGGGGGATGATCGGAGGCGAGATCTACCGCTCCGACGACGCCGGTGCGACGTGGGTCAAGACGAACTCGGACGATGAGCCGATCGGGGGCGGACCGGCATACTACTACGGCCAGATCCGGGTCGACCCCAACGACCCCGACCGGGTCTTCGTCCTCTCCGTCTCGACGATACTCTCGGAAGACGGCGGGCGCAGCTGGGATCAACGCGCGCTCGGGTTCGGAGGCGACGACCACGCCCTCTGGATCAACCCCGACGACTCGAACCACATGATCCTCGGCTACGACCACGGGATGGGAGTCACCTTCGACGGGGGCGCGAACTGGACGCATCCCGACGACCAGTCGCTCGCGCAGTTCTACGCGGTCGGGTACGACATGTCGTATCCGTATCGCATCGCGGGCGGGCTGCAGGACAACGGCTCGCACATGGCGTACCACACGAACCCCGGCGGCGCCTATCTCGGCTTCGAGGACTGGGAAACCGTCGGCGGCGGCGACGGGATGTACAACGTCTTCGAGACGTGCACCAACCGCTACCTCTACAACGAATCGCAGTTCGGGCCGCTCCGTCGCACCGATCTCTGGACGGGGGAATCGGTCGGAATCCGGATGGAGGACGACGCCCTGCGCTTCAACTGGAACGCCCCGATCCAGGTGTCGCCGCACGACTGCGACGTGGTCTTCCACGGCGCCAACCGCCTTCTGCGCACGACGAACCGCGGCGAGACGTGGGAGTACGCGAGCCCCGACCTCACCAAGTCCGACCCGAGGACGCTCGCGACCGGGAAGGGCGGCGACGGCAATATCCAGTACGCCACGATCACCACCTTCGACCAGTCCGACCTCGACGCCGAGGTGATCTGGGTCGGAACCGACGACGGGAACGTCCAGGTCACCCGGGACGGCGGCGAGTCGTGGACCCTCCTCAACGCCAACATCCCGAACAACCCCGAATACTGGGTGAGCCGGGTCGAGGCTTCACACCACCGTCCGGGGCGCGCCTACGTCAGCTACACCGGCTACCGTCGCGACGACTTCCGCCCCTTCGTCTACATGACCGACGACTACGGAGAGAGCTGGACCGATATCTCGTCCAACCTCCCCGACGGGCCGATCAATGTGATCCGCGAGCACCACCAGAACCCCGACCTCCTCTTCGTGGGGAGTGAGTTCCAGGTCTGGGTCTCGGCGGACCGCGGGACGCGCTGGGTGTCGATGAAGAACGAGATGCCGACGCAGCCGGTGCACGACATGCAGATCCACCCGCGCGCGAACGACCTCATCGTCGCGACGCACGGACGCGGGATCTATATCGCCGACATCACTCCACTCGCGCAGCTCACCCCCGAGGTGCTCGCCTCCGACGTCCACCTCTTCGAGCCGGAGTCCAGGGTTCGCTGGATCGGCGATGACCGCGGGCACGAATCGACCCACAACTTCCGCGGCGAGAACGAGCCGGCGGCGATCCAGGTCTACTACTGGATGGGCCGCGACGCCGGCACCGTTACCGTCGAGGTCTACCGCGGCGAGATGCTCGTGGCCGAAGTCGACGCGGAGGCGGGCGCAGGTCTTCAGATGGCGTCGTGGGACATGCAGCTCCGTACCGAGCGCGACGCCGGGGAGCAGGCCCGGATGCGTGAGCGTTTCGGGGGCCGCCTGAGCGAGGAGCAGATCCGGTACATCGCCACCGACGCCCCACTCGGCGAGTACCGCTTCGTGCTCAACGTCGACGGAGAGCGCCGGGAGACACGCGCCTCGATCCTCCGTGACGAGTGGTGGATGCAGCGACGATAAGGCGCGAGCGGCGGTCGCCGGGGGTGCGCCCTGGATGGCGTCCCTCCGCGGCACCGCAGAGGAAGGGCCGGTGGGAACTTCACCCCCCGGCCCTTCTTCTTTACCCTCTCTTCCACCGACCCACTTCCTCCCTGCACCCCCGACGCCCGTGAGCACCCAGAAGGTCGTCCTCGCCTACAGCGGTGGTCTCGACACCGCCTGCATCCTCAAGACGCTCATCCAGAAGGGCTACGACGTCGTGGCGTATATCGCCAACGTCGGTCAGCTCGAAGACTTCGACGCGATCGCCGAAGGTGCCCGACGCACCGGGGCGATCGATGTCTTCGTGGAAGACCTGGAGGAGGAGTTCGTCACCGACTTCATCTTCCCGGCGATCGCGGGCAACGCCGTCTACGAGAACCGCTACCTCCTCGGAACCGCGCTCGCGCGCCCGGTGATCGCCAAGCGTCACGTCGAGATCGCGCGCAAGGTCGGCGCGCACGCGGTCGCGCACGGCGCAACCGGCAAGGGGAACGACCAGGTCCGCTTCGAGCTCGCCTTCGCCGCGCTCGCGCCCGACCTCGAGGTGATCTCGCCATGGAAGGACCCCGAATTCCTGGCACGATTCCAGGGGCGTCCCGATCTCCTCGCCTTCGCGAAGGAGCACGAGATCCCGGTCGAGGCCACGGCGGAGAAGCCGTACTCGAGCGACGAGAATCTCATGCACCGCTCCTGGGAGGCGGGGATACTCGAAGACCCCGACGCCACCGCCCCGGCAGAGATGTACAAGCTGACACGCGCCCTCGGAGACACCCCCGACGAGGCGGACCGCATCGTGATCCGCTTCAAGGACGCCATCCCGGTCGAGGTCGAGCACCTCGGAGATGGCACGACGCTCACCGACCCGGTGGAGCTCGTGGGGTACCTCAACGAACTCGGGGGTCGACACGGGATCGGCCGCATCGACATCGTCGAGAACCGCTTCGTGGGGATCAAGTCGCGCGGCGTCTACGAGACGCCGGGGGGTTCGATCCTGCATACCGCGCTGCGCGACCTCGAGGGGATCGCGATGGATCGCGAGGTCCGCCGGCTGCGCGACATGCTCTCTCCCCGCTTTGCCGAGATCATCTACAACGGCTTCTGGTTCTCGCCCGAGATGGACTTCATCGAGGCGGCGTTCCTGCAGTCGTCCGCGCTCATCGACGGTGAGGTCCGGCTGCAGCTCCTGAAGGGCCACCCGATCGTCGAGGGGCGCTCGAGCCCGAATTCGCTCTACGACCGGGAGCTGAGTTCGATGGATGTGGCCGGAGGGTACGACCAGGAGGACGCGCGTGGCTTCATCCGTGTGAACGCGCTGCGTCTCACGGCGCACCGCCTGATCGTCGAACACGCGGAGGAGTAGACCGAGTCGGGAACGTGGTTGTGGACGCAGACTCCGGCGCGTACGATCGACGTCGTCGCCACGCCCCCCACGACCCGATCCTCGCCATGCACCTCGCCTCCCGCTCCACCCCGGTCATCCTCATGATCCTCGCCTTCGCCCTCTCGGCGTGCGGTGGAACCGACGAGGTGAACGACGCGTCGAGGAGGGCGGACGGTGCGTCCGGCGCCGACGCGCGCCCATCGGTGCGCCTCACGGCGCCCGCCACCCCGCGCCCCGCCGACGCGATGCTCTTCTCGATCACCGGGCTCGAGGGTCCCGAGGCGGTCAAGTACGACGAGGAGCAGGACGTCTTCTTCATCAGCAACTACGGGCCGAACGAGTCGGAGGACGCTCCCGACGGCTATATCGCCAGGGCCTCGGTCGAGACGGGTGAGATCCTCGAGCGCCACTTCATGACCGGACCGGATGCGACGCCGCTGATGGAGCCTCGGGGCATGGCGATTCACGGCGACGAACTCTGGGTAGCGGACGTTCGGGGGGTGCATGCCTTCGACCGCCACTCGGGCGAGCACCTCCGCTTCGTCGACCTGACCGATCACGATCCCGGCTTCCTCAATGACATGGCGATCGGGCCCGACGGCGCGCCCTACGTGACCGACACGGGGCGCAATCAGGTGCTTCGGGTGGTCGATGGAGAGGGGGAGGTCGCGTTGACCGGGGAGGAACTCGGCAGCCCCAATGGGATCGCCCTCGACCGGGCGACCTCGGAGCTGGTGTTCGTGATCTGGGGGCGCGACGCTCCGCCGTTCCGTCGATGGAACCCTGCCACGGGCGCGCTCACGATGGGTGAAACGACGCCGGGCGGCCGCTTCGACGGCGTGGAGTTCGTGGGCTCCCAGATCGTCGTCGCAAGCCAGGTCGATCAGGCGATCCATCTGGTGACGGACGGGACGGGCGTCCCCATTCAGGCGACCGAGGGACGTCCCGCCGATATCGCCGTCGACCTGCGTCGGCTCCGCGTGGCCGTGCCCTACATCGCGCTCGACCGCGTCGACGTCTTCGCGCTCACCGAAGCGGGTCGCTGAAGCCGCCGCACACGCACCCCACCCGGATCACCTCCCCGTCCAGACGAGGATGACCCCGCACCCATTGCTGGTCATTCCGCCGAACTCCACCGGGATCTCGCTGGCGCGCCGGTAGATCTCGACCGCCTGGACATCCTGCAGCGAGACGAAATCCAGGAGCTCCGATTGCCCCTGCATCCTCGTGCCGTCGAGGAAGTAGTTCGGGATACACGTCGCCCCCGTGAAGGAGGACCCCCCGATCATGCGGAGGCGGTCGTCCGGCGTCACCTGCAACCCCGGGATGCCGCGGAAGGCGAGCTTGACGTTGTACCGCCGGTACTCGAGGTCCTCCGGAGAGAGGTGTACTCCGAACCCCCGCCGCTCACGGTCGAAGAAGCCGTTCCTCTCCAGAATGCTCCGTCGCCTCTCTTCCTCCACCTCGACATCGATCCCTTCGAGCTCCGCCGCGGCAGGCGTCAACTCGATGATGAGTTCGACCTGCTCCTGCCCCTCCCTCGCCTCGATCGGGCTCCAGATCAGGGGCTGGTACCTGAGGTGACGAGCTTCCAGTTCATATGTGCCCGGCCCGGGCAGGAGCGCCGCGAAGCGTCCCGCATCGTCCGTGGTGGCAACCACGGAAGCCCCCTCCCCACCGGCAGCACCCATGAGGGTAAGGGTGATCTTCACCTCCCCCAGCGGCTCGCCGCGTATCTCGTCCGTGACGAGGCCGACGGCCACGATCTGCGCATGGAGCGGGGTTCCCTCCCCCACGAGGAGGAGTGCGAGGGCGAGAAGCCCCGTGACTGCGGGAGAGAGCGATCGGTTCGTTCGGCTTCGTGCGGGCATCGTTCTTCTGAATTGAGGTTCCATTCCCCGGTGGTCCCATACTCAAACCACGGAAGAGGCACGAGAGTTTCACGCCGGGGAGGGATGATATCACCCGACCCCGTGATCGCGCACGATGGGGCTCACAGCGGGGTCCAGATGAGGACGACCCCGCAGTTGTTGCTCGTCCTCCCCCTGTACTCCGCCGGAACCTGGATCGCGCGCGGGTAGACCTCCACCGCATGGATCTCCCGGATCGAGACGACATCGAGAAGCTCTGTGCCCCCCAGGTATGGCGCACCATCCACGAAGATCGTCGGCGCGCAGCGGCTCCCGCCCAGGAGGAATGATCCGCCTCCGCGCATCCGGAGCCCGCGTCCGTCCCGCGTCACGAAGAGGCCGGGGATTCCGCGGAAGAGCGACATCGTGACCATGCGGCGGCGCTCGATATCCTCCGGAGTGATGAACTTTCCGAAGCCCTTCCGTTCGCGCTGGTAGAAGCCCCTCCGCTCCAGCCGGCGGTCGGTGAACTCGCGCTTCGCCTCGATCACGATCCCCTCGAGTTCGGTGACCCGGGGCCGCAGTTCGACGAAGAGCTCGATCGTCTCCTGCGCGGTGGTCGTCTCGATCGGACTCCACGTCAGCGGCTCGTACAGCAGGTGACGGGCGGTGAGCTGATATCTGCCCGGGCCGGGGAGGAGTGCGGCGAAGCGCCCCTCCTCGTCGGTGGTGACGACCACCGAGTCCTCCGCTCCCCCGATCCGCGAGAGGGTGAGTGTCACATTCGCCGCGGGGATGCCGAAGATATCATCGGTGACGATCCCGACAGTCACGATCTGCGCCTCGCCGGGCGTCCCCCCCACACCGAAGAGCGCGGCAAGGACGACGGCGAGTTCGCCGCCTCGCCGGACGGCGAGCCGGGATCTCCCTCGGCCTCGACCGGTCGTGAATCGCGAAAGGTGCGGCATTCTCTCCTCCACTCTCCTTCTGCCCGCGATACGTGCCTCCGACGACACTTGCATCTGCGCTAGTTTAATCTTCGTGTATACCGAGCGCAAGGCTCTCTCTCACCGTCGTGCAGCGGCGGGTGCGCGGATGGCGAGAGTGAGCGTGATCGGGGGGAGGAAGCCGCAGCCCATCCCGTCATCCGCCCGCATTGATCAGCGTCCGGATCGCCGCCGGCGGCTCGAACTCGGCCGCCTCGACCGTCCCGAACTCCACCGTCTCGATCGTCATGACCTGCTCCTGTCCCATCGCATTCTGGCGCATCGAGGTCGGGACCAGGATCTCTCCGAAGCGGCGATACTCCGAGATCTCGGTGACCACCTCGATCGATCCCATCGGGGAGGCCTGCGTCGTCACGGCGGCGATCACCAGCCCGCTCTCCTTCGAGTAGCACTCCCGCGAGGTCCGTCCGCTCCGCCAGACGTACTCGATCTCCCAACACGCCTCTCCCCCGTACGCCTCCTCGCCCACCGTCTCGAAGCGCTCGAAGAGGGCGGGGTCGCGCACCAGGTACCGCCGGTCGGCCTGGTCTTCCATCGCCGCGAGCTCGAGCCCATCGAGGAGCCGTGCTCCGGTCAGCGGATCGACCGACCACCCCACCTCACCGGTATATCCGGAGAGGAGTTCGCCCATCCCGGGAACGGTCACCCGGGTGACCATCTCGTTCTCTTCACCGGTGAGGAGGACGAGGTCGCCGGTCACCCCCATCGCGGGCATCGAGAACGAGCCCGTGGTGCGTGTCGACACCGGAGTCAGGGCGGCCTCCCGCCCCCCGATCGCCTCGACATATCGATCGATGATCTCCTCCGCCGGAGGAAGATCCTGCGCGGCGAGGGGAGGCGGCGTGGTGAGCGCCAGCGCCAGCACGAGCGCGACGGAAGCGGGGATACGGATCGAGCGCATGAGTTTCTCTCCATTCGAGGTCGAAGCGGGCTGCGAGCCCAGGTCAGATCGATACGGGATGTACGTGCAGAGGCGTAGAGATGTTCAGGGGCGCGCGCCTCCGGTAGCCCACGCGACCGCCGCGTCGAGGACCTCGTCGCGCCCGGCGAGGAGGCCCCGGCGACGGAGCGGGATCTCGACATCGGGGCGCACCCCCAGGCCTTCGATCCGCACACCCTCGGGGTCGGTGAGGTTGGAGACGACGTGGTAGAGCACGTCCCGATTCGGCAGCCGGAGCGTCATGGCGGGGAGCGCGTACCCCGGTGTCGTCTGCCCGAAGAGGCGCGCGCGCCCCGTCGACGCGAGTCCGGCGGCGAAGATCTCGGAGGTGCTCATGCTCATCTGGTCGACGAGAACGGCGAGGCGCCCGTCGAAGGCGTCCCGGAGTTCCCCCCGCGAGTCCACGCGGCGCGGCATCGCCACGAAGTCGAGTTCGCCCGTGCGCGCGTGGAGGGTCCCGAGCTCGGCCCGTTCCGAGAAGAAGGAGCCCGCGGTCGACATCACCATCCCGCCCACACCCCCCGGATTGCCGCGCAGATCGATCACGATCCCCGCACACTCCTCCAGGGCATCGACCGCCTGGTTGAACGAAGGCACGAGTGGCAGCATCCAGACATTGAAGGTGATCACCCCGGCGCACGAGCCGTCGGGACGTTCGATGCGTTCGTGGTCGAGCCACGCCGTCATGGCGGGGAGTCCACCGAAGCGGATCATCTCACCCCGGACCGGCGTGCGCTCGAGGGTGAGCTCACGACGATCTCCCTCCCCATCGATGAAGGTGAGATCGAGAGACGACCCCACCCCTCCCCGGAAGAGTTGATGCGCCCCCTGCATCGTCTCGGTCTCGACCGAGATGCGCGCTCGCCCCGCTTCGGTCTCCTCGACGATCTCGGCCCACTCCGCCATCGACCGGTCGCCGATCGCATCGATGATCCACCCGGGTTGCACCCCGGCCGCGCGCGCTGGCCCCTCCGCCACGCGGAAGACCGTCAACGCCCCTTCGACCCACCGTACCTCGATCCCCAGATCTCCCTCTCCCGAGCCGGAAGCCTCCCCGGTCCCGTCCTCCCCCACCTGGATCGCATCGACGCGCGCACCCGGGAGAATCGCGAAGTGGCTCTCACCGAGCCGGGAGAGCATGTCACCGAGCACCCCCCGCAACGCCTCCTGTGTCTCGCTCCGGGCCGCTTCGGGACGCAGTTCGTCGCGCACCCCTTCCCAGTCGATGCCCCGGAATTCCGGATCGTAGTAACTCGTGTTGATGCGACTCCACGCCGAATCGAAGGTCTGGACCGCGAGATCGGTGGAGATCGGCTCGGCCTCGGGGGCGGGGGATCGCGAGCCGCCCGAGCACCCGGGCAAAGCGAGGAGGATCACGATCGCGGTGATCGCGATCGCTCGCGGACGATCGTCGTGGAGGGCGAGGCGGTCGATGCTCATCTCATCTCAATATCGGGGGCGAGGAGAGGTCTCGCCACCTACGTCCCGGCGCCTGCCCGCCTTCACCGTCACCTCACCGCTGGAGGCGGAGGGTGGCGCGCGGCGTCGGTCTCCACATTGTCGATGAGGCGGACCCCGTCGATATGAACCGCGGCCAGGCGTCGTCCCCACGCCTCCTCGACGTACTCGACCTCGATTCCCTCCCTCTCGAGCGCCGTCCTGACCTCTGCGGAGGTGGTGCCCTCGCGGAGGATGCGTGCGAAGACGACTGCGCGCGTGTACCCGTCCGGGCCCAGATTGAGGTTGCGAGAGCTCAGCGCGACGCCGTGTGCGTCCCGGACGGTGGGTACCCCGACGACCTCGACCGGAAGGAAGAACGCCTCGGTCATCTCGCGCACGAGAGTGAGCTGCTGCCAGTCCTTCTCGCCGAAGTACGCGCGGTCGGGGCGGACGAGGTTGAAGAGCCTCAGGACGACGCTCAGCACCCCGTCGAAGTGGCCCGGACGTCCCGCGCCGCAGAGCGATGTCGTGAGCTCCGTCTCGATCACGCGGTAGCGGTATCCGTACGGATAGATCATCTCCCGACTCGGTGTGAAGACGGCGTCCACACCGGCCGACTCGAGCGCCGCGAGATCCGAATCGAGGTCCCGCGGATAGCGCTCCAGGTCGCGCGGGTCGTTGAACTGGGTCGGGTTCACGAATACGCTGGCCACGACCCCCTCGCACTCGGTTCGCGCGCGCTCCACGAGCGCGAGGTGCCCGGCGTGCAGGGCGCCCATCGTGGGGACGAACCCGACCGATCCGGCCATCCCCGCGCGCGCCTCGCGGAGCTCCGGGAGCGACCCGAGGCGCCTCATCCGTACGACTCGTCCGGTCCCGGGAAGTCTCCCCGGCGGACCGCCTCGCCGTAGCGGCGCACCGCATCGGAGAGCGGCGTCGCCGCGTCTCCGAAGAGACGCACGAAGCGGGGCACGCGCCCTGGCGTGAGGCCGCAGAGGTCGTGGATCACGAGGATCTGGCCGGAGGTGGCCGCTCCCGCACCGATCCCGATCGTCGGGATCGAGCACTCGCGGGTGACGCGCTCACCGAGGGACGAGGGCACGCACTCGACCACGAGGGCGAAGCATCCGGCCTCTTCCTGGAGGCGGGCGGACTCGCACACCGCCTCCGCCGCCGCCTCCCCCCGCCCCGCGACCCGGAACTCTCCTTCCTCGACGAGTTGCGGGAGGAGGCCGACATGGCCCATGACCGGGACGCCCTCGGCGCAAAGGCGGGCGAGCACCTCCCAGCTGTCGGGGAGCGCCTCGAGCTTCACGGCGTCGGCGCCGGCGTCGAGAAGCCGTCGGGCCGCGACCACCCCCGCCTCGGGGTCACGGGTGGCGACCCAGGGGAGGTCGGCGATGAGGGCTTTCGAGGGCGCACCGCGGCGGACCGCTGCGGTGTGACGCACGATCATCTCGACATCGGCGAGTCGCGTCGAAACGTGACCGTAGACGACCATCGCCACCGAATCGCCGACGAGGAGGAAGTCCACGGGGAGTGCGTCGAGGAGTGCCGCGGTCGAGGCGTCGTACGCCGTCGTCGCCACGATCGGTCGCTCGGTCCGGAAGAGGGCGAGGGGATCGGCGGGACGTGACTCCGCCACCGCCGGCCCGGTCGGAGCGCGAGGCGCCTGCGGGCTCCGCGCGGCGGCGGCCGGATCGGGGGTGCCGAGCACGCCGAGGAATGCACGGTAGACCGTCCCCCAGGGGTCGTCCCCGAGCTCCTCGAGGTGGGTCGCGATCGTGCCGGCGTCACCGCGGACCGCGGGGCCCGTGACCGCCGTCTCCACATCGGCGCGGATATTCGCACTCACCGTCTCGAGGTACGGAATCCATGCGGACGGGGGGAGCCCCACTTCATCGAAGATCTCCGCCGCCCGACGCCAGAGAGCGGCCGTGAAGTTCCCCCCCAGAACGGCGGCGGTGTGATAGCGGACCCGATCCTCCGGCGGGAGCGTGACGTGAGGGTTGGGCAGCTCCGGAAAGAGCTCCTCGAAGGCGAGTGGTCCCGCTTCCACCACGAAGTGCAGCGAGCGGTAGAGCGCTTCCGGGAAGAGGGTCTCGCCGAAGCTCCCGAGAGGATGACACCCCACGACGCCAGGCACCGTGCGCACCCCGGAGGCGTGCACGCGCGGGGCGTTTCCGAGGTCAGCGTCATGCTCCCTCACGAAGGACTCGATCGCGTCGTCGGGGATCAGGAGGAGGATCGCGCGAGCCTCCTCGGCGCGCAGGCGGAGCGCCTCCACCCCCTCGCCGCGGGCCCACTCCGTGTGCGCGATCCCGAGGAGATCGAAGTAGTGCATGAGGTGCCGGGCGAGACGTCCCCTCCCGATGAGGAGGCAGGGTGCCGCATCTCCCGGAGCCTCCATCCTCACCCTCTCAGATATCGAGGTTCCGGACGTACCTGGCGTTCTTCTCGATGAACTCGCGCCGGGGCTCGACATCGTCTCCCATGAGACGGTCGAAGAGCTGGCCGGCGATCGCGCCATCCTCGATCTCGACCCGCATCAGGGTGCGCGACTCGGGGTCCATCGTGGTCGACCAGAGCTGGTCGGGGTTCATCTCGCCGAGCCCCTTGTACCGCTGGATGTTGACTCCCTTCGAATCGCTCTTCTTCCCGTTGAGTCGCTCGAGAATCATCTCGCGGTCGGCCTCGGTGTAGGCGTAGTGCTCCTTCTTGCCCTTGCGGATCTGGTAGAGGGGCGGCTGGGCGATATAGACGAAGCCGGCCTCGATCAGCTCGGGCATCTGCCGGAAGAAGAAGGTCAGGAGGAGGGTACGGATATGCGCGCCGTCGACGTCGGCGTCGGTCATGATGATGATCTTGTGGTAGCGCGCCTTGTCGAGGTCGAAGTCGTCGCGGATCCCCGCCCCGATCGCCGTGATCATCGCACGGATCTCGTCGTTCGAGAGGATCTTGTCGATCCGGGCCCGCTCGGTGTTGAGGATCTTTCCCTTGAGGGGGAGGATCGCCTGGTACTGGCGGTCGCGTCCCTGCTTGGCCGATCCGCCGGCGGAGTCTCCCTCGACGAGGTAGATCTCGCACATGCTCGGTTCGTTGAGCGAACAATCCGCGAGCTTGCCCGGGAGCACGCCCCCCTCGAGCGCACTCTTCTTGCGCGCGAGGTCACGCGCCTTTCGGGCTGCCTCACGCGCGCGCGCCGCCTGCAGCGACTTCTCGATGATCGCCCGGGCGGCCTTCGGATTCTCGTCGAGGAAGGTGGCGAGCTGCTCGTTGACGGCGGTCTCGACCGCTCCGCGCACCTCGCTGTTGCCGAGCTTGGTCTTCGTCTGCCCTTCGAACTGCGGCTCCATGACCCGCACGCTCAGCACGCAGGTGAGACCTTCGCGTACGTCATCCCCGGAGAGCGCCTCGTCCTTCTTGAAGATCTTGTTGCGGCGCGCGTAGTCGTTGATCGTGCGCGTGAGGGCGGCCTTGAATCCGGTGAGGTGCGCGCCCCCTTCGTGCGTGTTGATGTTGTTGACGAAGGTGTGCGTGTTCTCGCTGAACCCCTCGTCGTACTGCATCGCGCACTCGATCTCCGCCTCGGGCTTTTCGGCCTCGAAGTAGACGATCGTCTCATGCAGCGGCTTGCGGCTGCCCCTGAGCCAGGTGACGTACTCGGCGAGCCCGCCCTCGTACTGGTAGGTCTCCGAGAGCGGCGTCTCCTCGCGCTCATCGACGAGCGTGATCTTCACCCCCTTGTTGAGGAAGGCGAGCTCGCGCAGGCGGTTCGAGAGCACCTCATGACTGAAGACGAGCTCGGTGAAGATCTCGTCGTCGGGGGCGAAGGCGATGAAGGTCCCCGTCTTCTTCGTCTTGCCGATGACCTCGAGTTCCGTCGCCTTGATCCCGCGCTCGTAGCGCTGGTGATACACCTCCCCATCGCGCTCGACCTTGACTTCGAGCCACATCGAGAGGGCGTTCACCACCGACACACCCACGCCGTGAAGCCCGCCGGACACCTTGTAGGTATCCTTGTCGAACTTGCCGCCGGCGTGGAGCGTGGTCAGCGCCAGCTCGACCCCGGGGAGCTTCTCGACGGGATGGACATCGACCGGGATCCCGCGCCCGTCATCCTGTACGGTGACCCCATTCTCGGAGGTGATCGTGACGGTGATCTCCGAACAGTATCCGGCCATCGCCTCGTCGATCGAGTTGTCCACGACCTCGTAGACGAGGTGGTGGAGACCCCTCGAGGAGGTGGATCCGATGTACATCCCCGGACGCTTGCGTACGGCCTCGAGGCCCTTGAGGACCTGGATCTGGCCCGCGCCGTACTCGCCTTCTGCTCTCTGCTTCTTCTTGTCCGCCATCGACGGGTTCCTACCTGGTTCCGGTTCGCCGACCCGCCCCATGCGGATCGATCTCATCCCTTCTCAGCGCCTCCGACGCATCGCGTCACTCCTCTCGTCAACCGCCGGGAGAGAGAACGAAGACGAGCGCGTCGAGTTCGCTCTCGAGATCCCGATTCACGCGCCCGAGGATCTCTCGATTCATCATCTGCAATTCCATCAGCCACGCACTCGAGCGGACCTCGACGATCAGGGTCCCGTCGCGGACCGAGCGCGCATTCGTGACGCGGGCGATCTCCTCACCCACGCTCTTCTCCCACTGCGCGAGCGCCGACACGCGCTCCAGATCCGCGCGGATCCCGGCTTCATCGAGGACCGACCCGAGGAGATCGCTCACCCGGACCGGAGTGGCCGTCCGCCTCCGTGCCGTCCGCTCGGCCCGAGGCCGTCCGTCGGTGCGCCGGATCACGCCGTGATCCTCCCCGCAGCGATCGACCAGCGCGGGAGCGCGTCGGCGCGCAGTCGCACGTCACTCTCCCTGGGCGCGGTCAGGATCACCTGGCCGGTGTCCTCCCCGTCGATCAGGCGCATGATCCGTTCACTTCGTCCCCGATCGAGCTCCGCGAAGACATCGTCCATGAGGACGATCGGCTCGTGCCCACGCCTCCGCCGGATCGTGTCCGCCTCGATCAGTCGGAGCGCGAGTGCCACCGTCCGCTGCTGTCCGCCCGATCCGAATTCCCGCAGATCGACCTCCCGCTCGTCGCCGAGGTGGAAGCGTACCTCGTCGCGGTGCGGGCCCACCGTCGTCGTACGGAGGCGCAGATCGTTCGTCACCGCTTCGGAGAGCGCCTCCCGGAATGCGTCCGCCACCCCTTCATGGGTCGGGGCTTCCGGGATCTCGAAGTTCGGGACGTATCGCTGCCGGGCGGCCTCGCCGCCCGAGATCTCCGAGGAGTATCGGGCGAGCGCGTCCGCGGTGTCGGTCACCCATCGGTGGCGCTCGAAGACGATCCGAGCGCCCGCGCGGATGAGCGGCTCGGTCCAGAGGTGGAGCGTGCGCTCGGCGTCCCGCTCCTTGAGCGTCGCATTCCGCTGTGCGAGCACGTGCCGATACTCGGAGAGCGCCTCGACGTATCCGTCGAGGTTGAGCGAGAGGACGATGTCGAGGAAGCGGCGTCGCTCCGCCGGACCCCCCGAAACGATCGCGACATCGGCGGGCGAGAAGAGGACCGCAGCCATGTGTCCGATCGCATCGATCATCCGTTCCGGCTCCTCTCCGTCGATCGTCACGCGGCGGCGGCGCCCCGTGCGCTGCCACGCCGCAGCCACCTCTCGTCGACTCCCGGCGCAGGAGGCCGTGCCCACCACGCGAAAGACCTCCTCGCCGAATGCGACGAGCTGATCGTCGCGCGCGCCCCGGAAGGACCGGAGCGTCTCGAGGTAGTAGATCGCCTCGAGAAAATTCGACTTCCCCTGAGCGTTTTCACCGACCAGCGCGACCCCCTCTCGAGGGATCTCGAGATCGTGGGGCGCGAGGTTGCGGAATCGACGTAGGGAGAGCGCCGTCAAACGCACGTGGGGGGGGTGAGGGAGAGTACTGCGGTCATCCCTTCAATCTACCCAATGCCGGGGTTCATCGCCACCCTCCAGGGCACCGGCAAAGCCCTTGTGTGACAAGGTGTTCTGAGCCCCCGCGTTGCGCTACTCTCCCCGAAACTCCGCCTTTCTCTTCTCGAGGAAGGCCGTCATCCCCTCGCGCATGTCGTCGGTCGAGGCGAGAACCCCGAAGAGCGCGGATTCGTGCTCGAGCGCCTGGCGGGTGTTGGAATCGAGTGCGGTATAAATCGACTCGAGCGCGAGCCGCACCGCGACGGGACCATTTCGGGTGATCGAGCGCATGAGCGTCCGGGCCTCGTCCATGAGTACGTCGCGCTCCACCACGCGGCTCACGACCCCGAACGCCTCGGCACGTTCCGCGTCGACGACCTCTCCCGTCAGCGTCCACTCGATCGCCCGACCGAGGCCGATGAGGCGAGCCAGGCGGATCGTGCCCCCATAGCCGGGGATGATCCCGAGGGTGACCTCGGGGAGACCGAAGCGCGCATTCGTGCTGGCGATCCGGAGATGGCAGGCGAGCGCGAGCTCGAACCCTCCGCCGAGCGCATAGCCCCCGACCGCCGCGAGTACCGGCTTGGGGAATCGTTCGATCGAGGTGAAGACGCCCTGACCGAGCCGGCTCGTGGCGACGCCCGTGGCCGGGTTCATCTTCGCGAGTTCGCCGATATCGGCCCCGGCGACGAACGCCTTCTCTCCGGCGCCGGTCAGGATCACCCCGAGCACTTCGTCATCGTGGCGGAGGGCGTCGAATGCGTCACCGATCTGACGCACCACGGTCTCGTTCAGCGCGTTCATCTTCTCGGCACGATCGATCGTCACGATCGCGATCCCGTCATCCTTCTCGATACGGACCAGCGATTCGGCGGAGGGCGTGGACGACATCTTCGACTCGTCAGGTTGTGAGGAGTGGCAGGCAGATCGACACATGGACCTGCGCCTTGCTGAGGTGTACCTTGTCGGCCCCGTCGGCACAACCTCCTCCCTTCCCACCCCGCACACCCATGAGCCGGTCCCTCAACAAGGTCATGCTGATCGGAAATGTCGGGAACGATCCCGAAATCCGCTCCACCTCCACCGGCGCCCGCGTGGGCAAGGTGTCGCTTGCGACCAACCGATCGTGGCAGGGACGGGACGGACAGACGCAGGAGAAGACGGAGTGGCATCGCCTCACCTTCTTCGGGCGCCTCGCCGATATCGTGGAACAGTACGTGAAGAAGGGCGACCGACTCTACGTCGAGGGCCGGATCGAGTACTCCCAGACGCAGGATGAGCAGGGGAATGCCCGGTACTGGACCGATGTCGTCGTGCATGAGATGGTCATGCTCGGGGGCAGCGGCGGCGGCGCGGGCGGCTTCGACGGCGGGAACGACTTCGGCGGCGGCTCGTCAGGCGGCGGCGACACCGGTGGGGGCAGCAGCCCCGCCCCCCTCTCGGAACCCGACGACGACCTCCCCTTCTGATCTCCTTCCACACGCACCCCCCCCCAAAGGCATGGACCTCAAGCTCACCGGAAAGGTCGTTCAAATCCTCGAAGAACAGTCTGGCCAGGGAAAGAATGGTCCCTGGCGCAAGCAGGACTTCATCCTGGAGACCGAAGGCCAGTACCCCAAGCAGGTCTGCATCACGCAGTGGGGAGACAATATCGACACCTTCGGCGTGCAGGAGGGAGAGGCGCTCACCGCCTCGATCGATATCGCGAGTCGTGAATACAACGGTCGCTGGTACACCGATGTGAAGGCGTGGCGTGTCGAACGGCCTCAGGCTGGAGGCGAGGCCCCCCCCGCTCCGCCCGCCGACGAACCGTGGCCAACCTCCTCTCCCCCGCAGGGATCGGACGACGGGCTCCCCTTCTGACTCGATCCCCGGGGTGACGACGCCGCTCCCTCGGTGGAGGTGCGTCGCGGAGCGTCGCGCTACTCCGGGGATTCGGCCGCGGTGCCCTCGCGCCAGAACCCCATGAGGTATTCCTCGTAGCGGTCGGGGTGACGGCGGTAGTCGTCGAGCCAGATCTCGAAGGGCGGGAGCGTGACCCGCTCGGCAAGCCACGCCATGGCGACCTCGACGATCCGGTCATACCCGGTGCGGGGTGACGACATCGTCACCTCCTCGGAGAGCACGAAGATCTCGTCCGGTGTCAGGTAGAGGAGGAGGTCGGCGAGCTGCGCCGAGCAGTAGTCCAGGTACTTCGCCCGGAGCACGTCGGGGGGCTCGTCGGGACCGTCGGGACCGTCGGACCTCGGCTGTCTCGCATGCGCAGTCACGACGCGCTCCCTGGGCAATGGAGGGCGGGGCGGTGGACCCGAGGACGTTCAGATAGCGTCTCTTCTTGCGAGTCCGGACGTTCGCGTCTCCCGAGCCTCACCCTCGGGGGGCACGACCATCTCTCCGGAAAAAGGACGCCGCGCGGCGGGGTTCGCGCAAGGTCAGGTGCCGAGCGAGGCCGGGAGAGAATCGGTGTCGACGATCTCCGGGGTGTTGCGGAGGTGCTGGTAGATCGATCGGCGAGTGAGCCCGTAGAGCACGATCCGGCTGAGGAAATCCGGATCGGTCTTCTGCGCTTCCTCCGCCTGGTCGGCGATCTCCGGGGGGAGGTGAACGGTGAGTTGGACGGAACGGGTATCCCACATCTGCTGGCACCTCCTGAGTTGGCCGAATCGTCGAAGCGAATTCCCCCCCGGATCACACGCTTCGGACCTCCGACGCTCGTCCCCGTCCGAGATCCGCGCCGGGCCGGGCACGGTCTCCCGAGGCTACGCATCACCCCCGCCGTGCGCAAGGCGGAGGGCGGATGTGGCGTGTCCCGTACGAAAACCGTAAGACGTTGTGCCGCACCATATTCCGTATTTGCTGTCATGTGGGCAAAACTCAGAAAACCGAGATCACGAAATCGGAATCCCCCCGAGGCGTCGTCGCCGGAAGTGCCTATCTTCTCGACAGATCCACCGATCGAAGAAGAGCGATCCTGCAGGTCGTCCGAAATCGTTTTTCACGAAAAGATGACCTTCGCCCTGTAACGATCGAACGAGACCTCGGAGAGGGCGTCTTCAGCGCCGGCGAGGTGCGACCACCGGAGTCACGGAAGCGCGGAGCGCAGGAGGGCGTTGAGGGTGGTGCGGTTGAACCCGGTGAAGCGCGCCCGAACCTCCTCCGGGTGCGTCTCACGCAGAATCGGACCCGTCCGGCAGGTGACGGACGCGAGAGAGTCGTGGAAGCGCACCGTGCCTGCCCACAGTGGACCCACGGCACTCAGTTCGAGCGACGCGACCCACTCCTCACCGTGCTCGGATGTGAATTCGGCGACCGCGACGGTGACCGGGGCGTCCGACCCTGCCGGAGGGGCGAGAGGAGGAGCTTCGGGGCCACCATACGCCGCACGGTTTCGCGCGAAGTCGCGCGCCCACACCTCGAAGGGCGGGAGGGGGAGGAGCTCTGCACACCGCCGGGCCAGCGCCTCGAAATCGTCCTGTGTGGCGCCGTCGAATCCCTCGGAACGTCCCTCCCTGGTGCGAAGGAGCGCTCGCAGACCCTCCCGCGGGAGGAGGGCGAGGAGGTCGCGACCCTGCTGCCTCCGATAGACCTCGTAGCGCGCCCGGAGTGAGGGGTTGGCATCGCCGATCGCCGTCGCCTCGACACCTCGGGGATCCGTTCCCGGGGACGACGTGACCATATCGAGTTCGGGAGGCATCGGTCAGTGCACCGTCGAGGCAACCGCGGATGTCCGCCGACGTACCCGGAGGGTCTGAACCGGGTCGCCCCCCTCGCGGATCCGGGCGAGGGTGTCGCGCTCACCGAAGGTGCTCACGACGGGGTCGAGATCACGGATCCGCGCGGGCTCGAAGCGCGCGATCAACCGGGTCATTCCGGTACGGAGGGCACCGATCTGCTCGCGCAGCTCCTCGAGCGAAGTGGCGAGCGGGAGCCGTACCTGGTACCCCCCCGCCTGTGCGAGCGAAGGAGGAACCATCCGTCGCAGGTCGGTTCCCGGGAAGGCTTCGGCGAGCCCCTCCTCGAGCGTCGGGTCGGCGTGCGCCGTCGGAGTCCGCAGATGGAGTGCGTTGGCCTCGTAGTCGATGTGGACGCGCACCACGCGACGCGGACCGAGCTGGAGCCGCACCGAGGTGCCTTCGTGAAGATCGAGATCGCGACAGATGTCGCGGAATCCGATGCGAAGGAGGATCGGACGGGTCAGCGGTGTGAAACCGACCCGTTCGAGGGCCCGGAGCGCGATCTGGAAGGCGAAGCGTTCGAGTTCCCCGTCGCGCCGACCCGCCGCCGCATCGCGGACGAGTCTGGCGGCGTGCTCGAGCGTCGGCTCGTACACCCAGTCGAGCACCACCAGTTCGTGACTCAGGTCGAGTCGCTTGAGGTCTCCGCTCCCGAGATCGATCACGTCGGCATTCGCCGCGTAGCGTCCCTCGAGCACGAGTCCCACGCCGATATCCTGGATCCGTCCGCCCGCCACCTCGGCCTCGTGGACGTCACGGTACTGGACGATGGCACGCGTCAACGGCAGTTCACAGACGCCGGGCACGTCGGCCATCGCCTCGGGGCGCGTATCGAGGTGGAAGGAAGAAGTCATGACCGAGGATGATAATCATCTGTTTCCCGATCGCGCCAGTCATCTCCCGCGATTGCGGGGTTCGTGAGAAGACCCGTGAAGATACGAAGCGAAGGGACCGATCCGACTCTGCGTCACGCTCCCCCTGCTTGACCCGGGGCAACGGAGATGGCGAGTATCGTCAGATGATCGACCCGCTCTCCCTCCCCCCCGATCTCCCGCTCCCCGAACGACGCCTGCACCTCCGCCGCCGTTCCGTGGGGTTCCTGGAGCGCGAAAACGAACAGTGGGCGTGCTTTCTCGTCACCTTCCTCGATCCGGCAGACCGCACCTGGAAGGGGCACTTCTCCTTCCGCCCCTCGGGAGCCGCGGCCAAGACCTCCGAGGCGCGCACCGGTGACATCTTCATCGAATCGGAGGAGAGCGAGATCGCCCGGAAGGCGCGCGAACTCGGACGCCCTCTCCTCTCGGGACTCCTCGAGTCGGCGGTTCACACTCGCGCGCGCAATGACGACCGATCTCCCTTCCTGAAGCGCTGGTTCGAGGAGCTTCTGACCGAGAACGCCACGCGCCTTGCGGAAGCCGGCGAGACGCGTGTGGAAGCGCAGACCGACCTCGAGGAGATCCGATCTCTCTACGCATCGTATCGCCTCGATCAGGTCTGCCACTTCATCCATCTCGTCCACCCCGACGACTTCGAGATCGCGGTGGGCCGGATCCTCGACGACATCGAGGGGATCGACTTCGCGGCCACCGACCGGCACCAGCTCGCGATGCTCGTGGTGGAGTTCATCGAACGACGCCTCCCGATCCCCGACTTCCAGACGTGGGCGCGCGACTACCTCGCCCACGAAGACGAGTACCGGCGGTACGCTCACGCGCTTCACCGCGAGGGAATCCTCCCCTGAGCGACTCTCCCCGGAGTGTTCCTCGATCGGTTCAGTTGACCAGATAGCCCTCCGCCACGCGCGTGAAGTCGGCCACCTGCTCTCGCTCCCAGACGGTGTCGCGGCCGAGTTCCTCCGCGAGGATTGCGCCCACGCGTGGTGCCGCACGGAGGGCGGCGCGGGCGTCGAGGAGGAGCGCCCGGGTCCGACGCGCCAGCACGTCGTCGACGGTGCGTGCCATCTCCTCCCGGGCAGCCCATCGCACCTCGGCCTCGATATGGGGGAGCGCCGCGTCGAGGCGCTCGTCTCCCCCCTCGACCTCCTCGGCGAGCCCCTCGATGAGGAGGGCGTCCGTGCCGTGCACGCACAGCCACCCGAAGCGTTCCGCGTGTGCGTGTGCCCCATGGATCCGGAGTTCACACGTCGTGCAGGGACGCGGGTCGAGCCCCGCCAGGACGGCGGCGTGGTCCACGGTGTCCTCGGCCATCTTGCGGTAGGTGGTCCACTTCCCGCCGGTGATCGTCACCAGCCCCGACTTCGATACCTGGAGGGTGTGGTCGCGCGACAGCGCGGAGGTATCGTCGTCGTCGCCGCCGCCGACGAGGGGGCGCAGGCCGGCGAAGGCGGACAGCACGTCGCTCTCCGTGGGGTCTTCCTCCAGGTAGCGGGCCGCATGCCGCAGGATGTATCGGATCTCGTCGGGGAAGGGGCGAGGCTCGATCTCGGGCGTATCGACCGGGGTGTCGGTCGTCCCCACGAGGACCCGGTCGTGCCAGGGGACCGCGAAGAGCACGCGGCCATCATCGGTGTGCGGCACCATGATCGCGGCGTCCCCCGGATGGAAGCGGCGGTCGAGCACGAGGTGGATCCCCTGACTCGGTCGGATCATCGGGGTCACGCCGGGACGGTCCATGCGGCGGATCGCGTCGGTAAAGACCCCCGTGGCGTTGATCACACCTCGACTGCGCACCTCGCGCACGGTATCGGTCTCGATATCGCGCACCCGGACGCCGCAGACGAAGCCCTGCGCATCCTTGAGCACGCCTTCGACCGGCGCGTGGTTCAGAAGAACCGCGCCCTGCTCGGCCGCGGTCACCGCGAGGTGGATGAGGAGACGCGCGTCGTCGAACTGTCCATCGTGGTAGACGACGCCCCCACGGAGTCCCTCCCGTTCGATCGTGGGGAGGCGTTCGATCGTTTCGTCGCGGGAGAGGTGGCGCGACGATCCGAAGCCGTACTGCCCCGCGAGTGCGTCGTACACCTTGAGGCCGATTCCGTAGAAGGGGGCCTCCCACCAGTCGTAGTTGGGGACGACGAAGGGCATCTCCGTGACGAGGTGGGGCGCGTTGCGCCGCAGGATGCCGCGCTCCCGCAGCGCCTCCATGACGAGGGGAAGATTCCCCTGTCGGAGGTATCGCACCCCCCCATGAACGAGCTTGGTGCTGCGCGACGACGTGCCCGTTCCCAGATCATGGGCTTCGAAGAGCACGACGTCGTAGCCACGCGCTGCGGCATCGAGGGCGACCCCCACCCCGGTGGCGCCCCCGCCGATCACGACGAGGTCCCACGGATCCGCCCGATCGTCGATGCGGGCGAGCATGGTATCACGGTTCATCCGGGTCCCTCCTCGTTGACGCAATCGCAGTTCTCATCGTATCTTCAAGAGCTTTGTCATCACGATCTTCAAGCCCCACGGGTGGTTTCTTTGGAAGTCAAGGTTCAGGAGAACGAAAGTCTCGAGCGGGCGCTGCGTCGCTTCAAGCGAAAAGTGCAGCGTTCCGGCCTCTATTCCGAGCTTCGCAAGCGTCGCTTCTACGAGAAGCCCAGCGCGCAGCGCAAGCGGAAGAAGGAGGCTGCGGTGCGCCGCGAGCGTCGTCGTCAGCGCCGGACAACCGTGCGCCGCTGATCCTCCGCCGTCACCGAGACGGCCGAGCAGATCGAGGGAAGACGTTTCGAAGGAGGAGGGCCGCCGACATGGGTCGGCGGCCCTCCTTTCTTCGTTCCACCCTCCGGCGAGACTCACCCGCCGCGCCGCGGGGCGACCGATCTTCAGATCGGGAGAGGGACCGGGGCCTCCCCCGAGTAGTCGTAGAACCCCTTCCCCGTCTTCCGCCCGTACCGACCCATCGCCACGATACGCCTCAACAGCGGCGGCGGAGCGTAGCGCTGCTCGCGGTACTCGTCGAACATGATCTCCGCGATCCGGAGCGTCGTGTCGTTCCCCACGAAGTCGCAGAGGGTGAAGGGACCCATCGGATACCCACACCCGAGCATCATCCCGGTGTCGATATCGCTGATCGATGCGACGCCTCGTTCGAGCTGACGGATCGCGTCGAGCATGTAGGGCACGAGGAGGAGGTTCACCACGAAGCCCGAGTTGTCCTTCGCCGCAATCGGCTCCTTCCCGATCGCGCGCGTGAAATCATACGCGGTCTCGAAGGTCGCATCGGAGGTGGCGATCGTGCGGACCACCTCGACGAGCTTCATGACCGGCACCGGGTTGAAGAAGTGCAGCCCGATCACGCGATCAGGACGCCGGGTCGCGGCGGCCATATCGGTCACCGTGAGTGAGCTCGTGTTCGAGGCGAAGATCGTGTGCTCGCCACAGAGCTGATCGAGGCGTCCGAAGAGCTCGTTCTTGGCGTCGAGGTTCTCGACGATCGCCTCGATCACGAGATCGCGATCGGAGAGGTCGTCGATCTCGGTCGTGAAGGCGATCCGTCCGAGAGCGTCGTCACGGTCTCCGGCGTCCAGCTTCCCCTTCTCGACGGCGCGCGCGAGTGACTTCTCGATCCTGGCTCGCCCTCCTTCCGCCGCTTCGTCGTTGAGTTCGCGGACGAGCACGTCGAACCCCGCCTTCGCGGACACTTCGGCGATCCCGCTTCCCATGAGCCCCGCACCGGCTACGCCTACCTTCTCGATCTTCACGTACTCCTCCATCTGATCACTTGAATGTCGCAACCCGGGGCGACCGGATGTCGCCCGGAGAGATCACCCTGCACCTTCATCCTCGTCGTCATATACGAACTCCACCAGCACGGGGTCGGCGTGGTCCAGGAGTCGCCGTGCACCGTGAAAACGACGTTCGATCCACTTGCGCCACGCGGGCGGCGGCGGCTCGGGCTGCCCTCCCGCCTCGAGGAGATCGAGTACCCCCTCGAGTTCGGCCTGGACGTCGGTCACCTTTCCGCGGTGGGCGTGGGCCATGACCTTCGCCACCGCGAAGGCACCCGCCACGGCGACCCCACCGGTGAGCGCCCCGGCGATCGCGACCGGCACGGACGACGCCATCAGGAGCATGAAGGTGCCGAACCCGGCAGCCCCCCCGGCGCTCACCCCGCCCGCGATCCCTCCGGAGAGATAGCTGTTCCGGATCCCGGCATCGACCGTGAGGCTGACGTGGGTACGGTGCTCATCCACCGGATCGAGATGGACCTCCACACTCCGGGCCGAGGCGACGTAGTAGCGGCGCGCCGTGCCCGAGGCCGCGCGCGCGACCTGACTCATCCAGTCCACGGCGGGGCGGTACTGGAGGAAGTGCGGGGTGCGTCGCACCGGTTGCAGGAGCCGCCCCCCGACCATGTATTCGTCGAGCTTTTCGGCGACCGCGCGCGGCGTGCCGGGCACGACGCGGGTGACCCGAAGCGTCTCGGGCCCCCAGAACCGATCGATCCACGACGTCGATGCGGGAAGCGACCCCACCGCTCCCGCGTGCCCGACCTCGCTCAATGCCTCACGGATGTGTGCTTCGGAGAGCCCGACCTCGCGGGCGATGCGGTAGAGATCCGCCTCGGAGATCAACTCGTCCGGGTCGCCGTCCGCATCCCGGGCGGCGAGCTCGGTCGCGCGACGGATCACCTCGTCGAAGTGGCGACGCGAGACTCCGCGACCGGCGGAGGCGCGACCGGAGGGGACGGGGTCGCTCATCGCATGCGCGCTCAGAGCGCCTCGACGACGACGGCACCCCCGTCTTCCACCCGCTGCCCAGCCTGGACACCGAGGACGTGGCGGACGTGCTTCAGGTGGTCCGCATCCGCCTGCTCAACCTGCTCGAGCGGCAGGGGGTGATCGAGGACCG
>JAVVEY010000122.1:0-3252 GCA_032250675.1 Longimicrobiales bacterium
CACCCCGGAGCGCGACCAAAAAGCTGTCAAGGGCGGATCGGGACAGAGATCGGCGGGATTCGCGGGGTGCGTGTGACGCCGCGACTGTGGGGCGCGTACTGTGGGGCGTGTACTGTGGGGCGCGTACTGTGGGGCGCGTACTCCGGGGCGCGCTCCGAGGGGTGGTGCCGCTACTCGCTCCGGAGTACCTCCGCGGGGTCCACCCCCGTAGCCCGGCGGGCGGGAATCCAGGACGCGAGCGCGGCCACCGCGAGGAAGAGGATGGCGCTGCCTCCCAGGGCCAGAGGATCCCGGGGGCTGATCTCGTAGAGGAGGCTCGTCACCAGGTCCGACGCCAGCCAGGCACCGCCGACGCCGAGGGCAATCCCCAGGATGGTCACGCCGAGTCCGTCCAGGAGGACCATCCGGCGGATCCTCCCCCTCTCCGCCCCCAGAGCCATCCGGATGCCCATCTCCCGCTCTCTCTGTCCCACCGAATACGACAGGACGCCGTAGAGACCGACGGAGGCCAGAGCCAGCGCCACCGCCGCCAACGCCGCCATGAGCGTCAGGAGGAAACGCGGCTCGCCCTCCTCTTCGGCCAGGGCGTCGGCGGCCGTCCGCAGCGAGTGCACGGAGATCCAGGGATCGATGGCGGCGATGGCCATCCGGATCTCGGGGAGGACGGCCGACGGGCTCCCCCGCGTCCGGACGGCGAGCTCCATGAACGACCCGGGGCCCTCCGCCCGGGGCGACCGGAGGAACTGGTACGGGCCGTCCCGCTCGTCGCGGCCCATGAGCCGCAGCTCACGGACGACGCCCACCACCTCGATCCATTCGTCGTCCCCGATGCGGAAACGTCTTCCCACCGCCGACCCGCCGTGCCAGAGGAAGGTGGCCAGGTCGCGGTCGATCACGGCCACCTCGCGGCCCACGTCGGATTCGATGAAGCCACGCCCCTCCTCGACCTCGAATCCCATCGCTTCCAGGTAGCCGGCTCCCGCCGAGGTGTAGGGGATGAGGTAGGGCTGCTCTTCCGGAGCGGGATCTCCCTCCGTCTCGATGGCGCTTCCGAATGAGAAGCCGGTCCCGCTGCTGGTGCCGACGGCCTCGACGCCCGGCACGGTCCGGAGACGCTCCTCGATCCCGCGGAGAACCTCGGCCCTCTCGGGCGCGCTCGGGTAGCGGGACGAGGGCGGGGTGAACTGCGCCAGGGCGACCCGCTCCACGTCGAAGCCCGGGTCCACGGCCAGGAGGGTGGCCATGCTTCGGCCGAAGAGCCCGGCGACCGTCAGGAGCGTCAGCGAGAGGGCAACCTGGGCCGCGACCAGACCCCGCCTGAGCTTGCGTTGTCCGGGAGGATCGTCCCCTGTCCGGCTCCCCGTCAGCGCTGTCAGCGACGGGTCCCGCAGCGCCGGGACGAGCCCCAGGAGCGCCCCGGCGGCCAGCGCGGCGAGGACGCAGAACCCGACGGCGCGGCCCTCCAGCGTCACCGGGTAGGGGCTGAAGAAGGTGATGCTCCCCGGCATCATGGGGCGAAGCCCGGGGACGGCCAGCGCCGCCAGCGCCAGAGCCCCCATCGCCCCCATCCCCCCCACCACCAGCCCCTCCACCAGAAGCTGGCGCGCCAGCCTCGCACGCCCGCAGCCGAGGGACACCCGGACCGCCAGTTCCCTCCGTCGCGCGGTGGTCCGGACCAGGATCAGGTTGACGCCGTTGACCACCGCAATCAGCAGGATCAGCGCCGCGGTCCCGGCCAGGATCCGCACGCCCCGTTCCGGTCCCGGGTTTATGCGGTGCTCACCCAGGGGGTGCAGGACCAGGCTCCAGCCCGTGTCTCCGGGGCGCGCCTCTTCGAGGGACGCGGCAACGACGTTCGCCCGGTCCTGGGCGGCCTCGAGGGAGAGTCCCGGTGGACGCCGGGCCCATACCCGGTAGATCCCCGGGACCTCCCGACCGGCCGCGGTGAAGTCCCGCCGGAGCGGAACCCACAGATCCGCCACCGGCCCATGGTCCGGGATCTTCACATCCTCCCTGAGGACCCCAACCACCGTGGCCGGCCCGGTCTCCAGGTGGAGGGTGGTCCCGAGGACACCCCGGTCGGCCCCCAGCCGCTCCCAGTAACGGCGGGTCAGGATCGCCACCGATTCCGCGCCGGGCTCGGCGTCTTCTTCGGCGAAGTCCCGGCCGAAGAGGAGGGGGACTTCCAGGAGGGAGACGGCCCCGGGAGTGATCGCCACCATGGAGAGCGGCTCCGGGACGGTGCCGTCGGTGCGGACCAGAGTCTGCCGCGTGATGCCCACCCAGGCGTCCGCCACCGCCGACCCCGCGTCTCTCCAGCCGTCGAAGCGCTCCGGCGTCTGCACGGGAGAGCTCCGCTCGGCGGTGCCCCCCCAGACCTCCATCCATCGTTCGGCGTCGGCATAGGGGAGGGGCCGGAGGAGGACCGCGTCCACCACCGTGAAGACGGCCGTTGCCGTCCCCACACCGAGGGCCAGCGTGGCCACGACCGCTGCGGCGAATCCCGGTCGCAGCCTGAGGCCACGGAGGGCGACGCGGAAATCAACCAGGAGGCGCGCGAGCACACCGGTGACCCGATCCGCGAGGTGGCGGTGGCGCCCGATGGCGTCCAGCTCCTCTCGCACCGCCCCGGGATCGCCGAAGCGTCGCTCCGCTTCGTGCCAGGCGTCCTCCGGGTCCCATCCCTGCGTGATGAGGAGATCGGCACTCTCCCGGATGTGGTGCCGGATCTCGGCTTCGAGATCCTCCCCCCTCCACGGCGGCCTCACGCCTTCCCCTCGGCGCCCACAACGACCCGCCGCACGGCGCGGACGTAGCGCTCCCACTCCGCCGACTCCCGCGCCAGCGCCCTCCGCCCCTTCGGCGTGACGCGGTAGAACTTCGCCCTCCTCCCCTTCTCCGAGACCGCCCACTCCCCGGCGAGCCACCCCTTCTTCTCCATGCGGTGCAGCGCCGGGTACAGCGCCCCCTCCTCCACGAGGAAGTCGCCCTCCGAGGTCTCCCTGATCCACCGAAGGACCTGGAAGCCGTGGAGGGGACCGGCCCGAGCGATGGCGCTCAGGGCGAGAAACGCGACGGTGCCGGGCAGGATGGAGAGCGAGTCGCCCACGTCGGGAGCCTCCGCTGAAGCCGCGGGCCTCAACGATTGAGACCATCGACTCCATCGATACTGCCCTCGCGTGCTTAGGTCAATCCCCGGCGAAGCCGGAGTCTCCGAGGATCGCCGAAGGCGACCGCAGGAGCACCCGCGTC
>JAVVEY010000122.1:3352-7513 GCA_032250675.1 Longimicrobiales bacterium
CGACCCGCGAGGGCCGAAGGAGCTTTCTGATCGTGAGTGGAGGCGGCGGGAGTCGGAACGGAGGCGAAGCCGGAGTCTCCGAGGATCGCCGAAGGCGACCGCAGGAGCACCCGCGTCCGCGCAGCGGCACGCTGCGCCCGGACGCGGGTGAGACTCCCGGCGCCTCCACTCCGAGCGGCCAGCTTCGCATATGCAGAAAGCTCCCCGACCCGCGAGGGCCGAAGGAGCTTTCTGATCGTGAGTGGAGGCGGCGGGAGTCGAACCCGCGTCCGCGAAACGGTCCACCCGGGTCTCTACGTGCGTAGGGTGCTGTTGATCTCACTACGGGTGGTCAGCACACGACCGGTCCACGCAGCCAGTCACCTGTTGTCTCGCTCGCGATGCGGTGACATCACCACGAACCAGCCCGACTCATCGACGTCGACCGGGGCCGCCTCGGGCGGGCGATTCCGGTGACGGGTCCAGCGTCAAGCTTCGAAAAGCTTACGCGGCCAGCGCCATGTTGTTGTTGGCAGCTAAAAGTTTCCCGGAGGATTTACGAAGTCCCGGGACTTCGGCACGCAACCCGGACATCACGAAACACGTCGAAGCCGTGACGCCCCCAGAGGGCGCGCGTCGTGCGCGCGCCTGTCAAACAGACTGCCGGACTGCACCGGCCGAACTGCACCGTAAATATAACGAAATCACTCCGTTACGCAGATCCGTCGTGCAGGAATATACCCGCGCCGTCATGCAGGCGTTCCGGCCACCTGACCGGCGCGCCACGCCTCCTGGTATCGCTCGAGGATCTCCTCGATCTCCTCGAGGCGGGTGACCTGGAAGAGCTCGGCGCGCAGCGCCTTCCCGTCGGGCAACCCCTTCGTGTACCACCCGAGGTGCTTGCGGAACTCGAGGAGCGCGCGCCCGCGGTCCGGCTCCCAGTCGACCGCGTTGCGCGCATGTCGGAGGCAGATCTCGAAGCGCTCCTCGACCTCCGGTTCCGGAGGGACGGGCAGGCCGTCGAGCGCGGCGCGTGCCTGGTGGAAGATCCACGGATCCCCGTGACTCCCGCGCGCGATCATGATCCCGGCGCACCCCGTCTCGTCACGCATCCGCCGGGCATCCTCGCCCGAGCGCACATCACCATTGCCGATGACGGGGACCTCGAGCGCCTCGACGAGCGCCGCGATCTCCTCCCAGCGCGCGTGACCCGAATACATGTCGGCGCGCGTGCGGGCGTGGAGGGTGACGACGCGCGCGCCGGCGTCCTGGCAGCGCAGGCCGATCGCGACGGGATCGCGCGTCGCCTCGTCGTAGCCGCTCCGGATCTTGGCGGTCACCGGGAGGGGTGTGGCGTCCACGCACGCGCGGATGATCGCCTGCACGAGGTCGAGGTCGCGCAGACACCCGCTTCCGCCGTTGCGCTTCACGACCTTCTTGACCGGACACCCGAAGTTGATGTCGACGAAATCGGGGGCGAAGGTCTCGGCAACGAAGGCGGTGGCGTCGGCCATCATCGCCGGATCAGCTCCGAAGATCTGGACCCCGATCGGTCGCTCGGCCTCGTCGAAGCGCAGGTAGTCCAGCGTGCGCTGGTTGCCGTGCATGATCCCGTCGGCCGAGACGAACTCCGAGACGACGACATCCGCCCCGAACTCCCGGCAGAGCCGACGGAAGGGCGACTCGCTCACGCCCGCCTGGGGCGCGAGATAGAGCGGCGTCCACCCGCTCCGGAGCAGCGCCACGACATCGGACGCGGATGCGTCCCGCTTCGGATCGTTGACCATTCTCAAAGCTACCGGAGCGCCGTCGGATCGTGTACCGCCACGCCGGCGGGTGCCGCCGACGCGCGCCGCTCACGCGCGCACGCCTCCCACGCCCGCATCTCACGTCCACATCTTGGGGAAAGCGTCCCGCCATCGTAGCTTCGAGGCTCACCCCTGTCCGAACCTTGAACCCCGAGTTGCCGGCATGAAGCTGAGGGACTTCTTCACTCCCGAGACCGTCGTCCTCGATCTGGCGGCTGGTGGCAAGGACGAGCTCCTCCGTGAGCTCGTGGCGACCCTCGCGCTCGATGAGAACTCCGAGGAGATTCTCTTCAAGACGATCAAGCGGCGCGAGAATCTCGGGAGCACCGGGATCGGCAAGGGGATCGCGATCCCGCACTGCCGTTCCCTGGTGGTGAACCGCCTCCACCTCGTCTACGGCCGAAAGGTCGAGGGCGTCGAGTTCAACGCGATCGACAAGGCGCCGGTGCACCACCTCTTCCTGATCGTCGCACCCCCGCTCGAGGTCTCGAACCAGTACCTCCCCGTACTCGGACGAATCGCGCAGTTCGCCAAGGACCCCGAGGTGCCGAGGCAGCTCCTCGAGATCGACTCGCCCGAGGCCTTCCTCGAACTCCTCGACGAACGCGGCGTCTGAGGCCTTCGATTACCGGGGACTGGCCGGCTCGGTCACGGGAAGAGCGGGTTCGGTCTCGGGAAGGACCGGCTCGGTCTCGGGAAGGGTCTGCTCGGTCACGATGATCTTCCGGGCCTTGCTCACCCCATTCACGGTGAGTTGCACCCAGTACACGCCGGACGCGACCTTCGCACCCGCGAAGTCGTGAGCATCCCAGTAGGCTTCGTGACGCCCGGGTCGCCTGTAGCGAAGCTGGACCAGGGGCCGGGCTTCTCCCATCGGCGGGATCAGCACCTCGGGGACCGCCACGGGCTGCCGGATGAGGTTGTAGATCCGCATCGTCACGACGGCAGCACGCCCGTCGTCGAAGAGATCCTCGTGGAGTACGAAGGGGATCCTCGTCTCGGGGTCGAACGGATTGGAATAGTTGTCTTCGAGGGTGAATCCACCCGTCTCCTGGGCACTCCCGATCGTCACCTGCGCAGCAGCGCGGGCGGAGGGGAGTACGGACATCATCAGGAGAACGGACATGGCGCGGATGAGGCGTCGCATGCCGGTCCTCTGCACATTCTCGTGCGGTTCGGTAGCCGTGGTGCGCGGGAAAGAATCCTGTCGTACGTGAGATGTGGCGGGTGGATTTCACCACCCATCTGCAACCTGAGGCGTGATCCTACGCAGGTCAAGCGCACGCGCACGGATCAAGCGCGCACGCACCGGGTCTTCCCGTCGAAGCGCGTGACGCCGCTGCGGTCGAGCCAGGCGAGAATCGGAAGGAGGTGCCGCCGACTCACCGGGATGACCTCCCGGAAATCGCCCGGGCCGAGATCCTCGCGTCCGGCAAAGCGCTCCCGGACTTCGTCGACGGCGCGGCGGAGGGTGGCGCCGTCGATGTAGAGATCGTCCTCGAGCGCGACGACGCGCTCGTCGGCCTCGAGCGCTCGGAGGATCGAGAGGAAGGCGGGGTCGGTGCGGAGCCGCTCCGGGAGGTCATCGAGACGCGGAGCTTCAAAACCCGCCGCCTCGAGGAGGGCGAGGAGATCGTTTCTCAGCGCGACCTGATCGGTGCTCAGCGTCGGCTCGAATCCGGGCCGGCGCACCGCTCCGTCGCGCAACTCGAGTGTGCCGCGTTCGATCTCGCGTGCCAGGACGGTGTCGGCGAATGCGCTGTGCGCCCCGGGGCCCGCCTCTGCGCGCGCCCTGGCGACATCGAGACCGGGGAGGTAGGTGTGCTCACGGTGGACTCGATCCACCTCCCGGCGAAGGGCGGTCGCGAAGGGATCGACGACCTCCGCATCGAAGCGTGTACCGTCGGGGGCCTCGACGGCCCCGACCGCGCGCGCTCTCTCCCACGCCGCTTCAACCGCGGCCGGGGCGAGCCCCGTCTCGAGCGGGAAGCGCGCTGCCGGCATCCCCCGCCGCCCCGCCGCCGCGAGGGCGGCCCGCACCCGTTCGAGCGGTTCCGGCGAGAGGCGCCGGTCGAGGACTTCGGGCGCCTCCGCCGCGCTCCCCCGGCGACGGCGAGGTGGATGCACCTCGGCGATCTCTCCGCCCGCGATCGTGGTCACCGGCGACCAGGCACGCACGATCACGCGCCCCCCCACCCGGGCCGCCACCGGAGCCTCCAGCCGCAGCTGCACCCACCCCCCGGTCCCGGGCGCGAGGTGGGGGGCCGAGCGGTCCTCCCCCCCGGAGAGCACGCTGCACCGTGCCATCACCTCGGCGGTCCCGGTGTGGACCCGCACGCGCTGTCCGTGCTCGATCGACCACCCCGTATCGGGC
>JAVVEY010000123.1:0-6281 GCA_032250675.1 Longimicrobiales bacterium
CTATCTTGGGGCGTCCGCCTCGTCGCACCAACACCGGGGTTCAAGTCGTGGTTCTTTCTCGTCGTGCCTTCCTCACCACCACCGCCGTCACCCTCGGCCTCGCCGGACTCCGATCGCTCTTCGATGCGCGGGGCCTCCTCGCGGTGGCGCCCACCGATCCCTTCGGGCCTCTCATCGACGACCCGACCGGGATCCTCGCGCTCCCCGAAGGCTTCAGATACCGCATCGTGTCGCGCTTCGGCGAGACGATGGACGACGGCCTCCTCGTGCCCGCGGCACATGACGGTATGGCCGCCTTTCCCGGACCCGGGGGATCGACGCTCCTCATCCGGAATCATGAACTTCGGCACGGAGATGAGGAGGGTCCCTGGGGATCCGGCAACCGGCTCCTGACGGCAGCGCACCGCGCGCGGATATGGGACGCGGGCCCCGCCGGCGACGACCCTGCCGTCGGCGGCACCACGACGCTCCTCTTCGACACGCGCACGCAGCAGCTCGTCGGTCACCGGCTCTCGCTCACCGGCACGATCCGCAACTGCGCCGGCGGTCCCACGCCGTGGGGGAGCTGGATCAGTTGCGAGGAGGCGACCGACCGGGCAGGACGACGCACCCTGCACGACCACGGCTACACCTTCGAGGTGCCCGCCGTCTGGGACGCCCCACTCGTCGACCCGGTGCCGCTCCGGGCGATGGGGCGCTTCAACCACGAGGCGATCGCGGTCGACTCGGCGTCGGGGATCGTCTATCAGACCGAAGACGACGGCGAGGGCCTCATCTACCGCTTCATCCCCGATGAGCCCGGCGCCCTCGCGGCGGGCGGGCGGCTGCAGGCACTCGCGGTGCGGGACGCGCCCTCGCTCGACACGCGCAACTGGGACACGCCGCGCCTCCGTCCGGGGCAGTGGGTGACCATCACCTGGATCGATCTCGACGATGTCGAGGCCCCCGAGGGTGACCTCCGCTACCGGGGGTTCGACGCCGGAGCTGCCCGCTTCGCGCGGGGTGAGGGGATGTGGGCCGGCGAGGGCGAAATCTACTTCGCCTGCACGAGCGGCGGGCGCGAGCGGAAGGGCCAGATCTTCCGGTACCGGCCGAGCCCTGCGGAAGGGACACCAGGCGAAGCGACGGACCCGGGCACGCTCGAGCTCTTCGTCGAACCCAACGACGCGCGTCTGATGGAGAACGCCGACAACCTCTCGATCGCCCCCTGGGGCGACCTGATCGTCTGCGAGGACGGCACCGGCGACGACTACTTCTTCGGCGTGACCCCCGACGGCGAGCTCTACCGCTTCGGGTACAACATGACGGGCGGCGGAGAGTTCGCGGGCGCCTGCTTCAGCCCCGACGGCTCCACACTCTTCGTGAACATGCAGCGCCAGGGGTGGACCTTCGCGATCACCGGACCGTGGGAGAAGGCGTCGCGCTGAGGTCGCCTCCCGGAGGCTGTGGAAGAGGCACGGGGATTCATCTCCGGCACGCCCCGGGCGATCGAGGGCGCCGCCTGCGCCGCCTGCGCCGCCGCACTCAGAGGCGGCAGAACCCCCGAAGCATGCGGGGGGCGACCCGCACCGCATCGGGTTCGTCCGGCCGGATATTCACCATGAACCACCCGGTCTGCATCGGGCCGCCGGAGACGCGCAGCCGCCAGAAGTTGTCGAGAGGCTCCTCGCCCCGGTGAAAGACCGGTTTGTCGAAGAAGCAGGAGTGGAGGTCCCCCTGGAGGAGGAGAACGGGGCCGTCGAAGGCGCGTGCCCCCGCCTCGAGGGGCTCGAGGAGGTGCGTGAAGGCCGGGTCCTGACGCGAGCGCGCGGCGCGGTCGAAGCGCAGATCGGCGTGTTCGGCGATCACCACCGCATCGGCGCCGATCCGGCGCGCCTCGTCGAAGGTCTCCTCCACCCACGCGCGCACCGCCGCCTCCCGTCGCACGACCTCGGCATCGTCGGCCTCGGTGCGATCGTCGAAGTCGTCGCGCCCATTGTCGGACCCCACGACGTGCGCGGTCGCAAAGACGACATTCCGGTGGACCCAGCGCAGATTCTCGACGAATTCGGCGTACGGACCCTCGCCCCCACCCTGCCGCACCACCCCCGGCGGGAGGGGGAGCCCCTCGGCACCGTAGAAGGCCTCACGGAGGAAGGCGAGCCGTTCGAGTGGCGCATCACCTCCGCGGTGACAGTCGGCCCACTCGTTGTCGCCCGGGGTGAAGGCGACCGGCGCCCGGAACCCGCGGTAGAGCTCGCGCCGTCCGACGATCACCGAATCGGTGCACGCCGTACCTCCCCTCTTGATGTCACCGAGGTGAATCACGAAGGGAGTGCCGGTGGCGTTGACCTCGGCGACGAGGCCGGGGAAGGCCGCGAGATCGGCGTCGATGTACGGCTGGTCGCCGAAGACGACGAAGCTCACCCCCTCGGTGGGCATCGTCGGGATCTCCTGCGCCGAGGAGTCGACGCACGCCGTCAGCGTGGCCAGGAGGATCACGAGCGCATTTCGTGACCGTCGGAGGGGACGCCCCCTCCTCATCGGACGCATCCCCCCGACGAGGAGGCGCGGTGGCGATGCCGGCTCACCTCCACCTTCCCTCTACTCCACCAGCCGCACGCGATACATCACATCCCACCACTTGCCCGTGAGGTAGTAGGTGTCCGTCGCCGGGTCATGCGCGATCCCGTTCGGAACCTCCTCGGCGGCCCCCGCGAACTCGGGGGGCACGAGCGCCGTCAGGTCCCACGCCGCCACCACCTCCCCCGTCGCCTTGTCGATCTTGAGGAGGTCGTTCGCCTGGAAGACGTTGGCGTAGAGGAAATCGCCCACGCACTCGAGTTCGTTCACCTGCTGCACCGCCCGCCCATCCCGACGCGCCTGGATCTGCCCCGTGGTGGCGAAGGTCGCGGGATCGCGCTCGGTGATCACCGAGCCTCCGGAGGTCGTCCAGAGGGTGGCGCCGTCGTAGCACGCACCCCACCCGTCGGAGGGAAACTCGAGGGTGTCGGGAGGCGAGAGATCGAGGGGCCAGGCGAAGGCGACGCGCTCCTTCCAGGTGAGCTGCAGGATCCGGTCGCCCGCGCGCGTGAGGCCCTCGCCGAAGTACGCCTCGTCGAGCGCGATCCGCTCGAGCACCTCACCCGTGGCGGGGTCCACCCGCCGCAGATCCGACGCCCCGTACTTCCCCGTGCTCTCGTAGAGCACGCCCTCCACCATCTCGAGCCCCTGGGTGTACGCCTCCGGATCGTGCGGGAGGCGCTCGAGCACCTCGATCGTCCCCTCGGTCACCCCCCCCGAACAGGCGGAGAAAGCGAGCGCGAAGAGGGCGCAGCACGCAGCGATGCGCGACCGACGTGCACGCATCGGGTCAGCCGCACTCGCTGTACGCGCAGACATAGCACTTCACGCACCCCTCCGCGTAGGTCAGCTGCCCACTCCCGCACTCGGGGCACGCCCCGAGGACATCGGAGGGCGTGGGGCCTCCGGACGACGCGAGCATCTGCGTCTGGCCGGCGGGCGTCGGCTGCCTGAGCGGGAGCGCCTCCTGCACGCCATCCTTCTGTTCGAGGTACTGCTCGATCGCCTGACCGATCGCGTCGGGCGCGGAGAGCACCTTGTGCGGTCCGACGCCGACGGCGCGGTCGCACGAGATCCCCCGGAGCTGGTCCTTGATCTGCGTGATCGGGATCCCGGAGCGGAGCGCGAGCGAGAGGAGCCGCCCGATCGCCTCGGCATCCGCCATCGCCGCGCCCCCCGCCTTGCCGAGGGTACAGAAGACCTCGAAGGGGCGACCCTCTTCGTCCTCATTGATCGTGACGTAGAGGTCTCCGAGGGGGGAGTTCATCTTGGCGGTGTAGCCGCGCAGCAGACTCGGCCGCTGACGCTTGTGCCGACGCGCCGCGGCGTCGAGGTCGCGATCGCGCATCTGCGCCTCGAGGTCGTGGATCTGTCCGGTGAGCTGGTGCACCTCCTCGCGGCTGTCGGCGAGAAGCTGCTCGAGCTCGGCCATCTCGGCGGCCTCCTCGGGCGTCTGCGCGCCCTTCCCCGTCTTGCCGGTCGAGAGCACCTGCATCGGACGGCACCCGTCACGGTAGACGGTGACGCCCTTGCACCCGAGGTCGAAGGCGAGTTCGTAGATCTCGCGGACCTCCTCTTCGGTGGCTTCGTGCGGGAAGTTCGTCGTCTTCGAGATCGCCGAGTCGATCTCCTCCTGGAAGGCCGCCTGCATCCGTACGTGCCACTCGGGGGTGATGTCATGCGCGGTCACGAAGACCCGCTGAACCTCCTCGGGCACCTCGTCGAAGTGGATGTGCCCCTCGGTGGCGATCCGCTCGATGAGTTCCTCGGAGTACCACCCCCCCTCCTTCGCGATGCGCACGAAGTCGGGGTTGACGTCGGGCATGAGCGAGCCAGCCTGATTGCGCATGAAGGCCACGGCGAAGAGCGGCTCGCACCCACCCGAGCACCCGGCGAAGATCGAGATCGTCCCGGTCGGAGCGATCGTGGTCAGATTCGAATTGCGAAGACGGCGCATCGGACGCACGCGGCTGCCGTCCGCGCGACGCGCGCACGTCGCGTCCGGTCCCCAGATCGAGTGCTCCCAGGCGGGGAAGACCCCGCGCGTCTCGGCGAGCTTCTCGGAGGCGACGCGCGCCTCCTCGTTGACGAAGCCCATGATCGCGCGCGCCATCTCGATCCCCTCTTCCGAGGAGTACGGGATCCCGAGGCGCACCAGCATGTCGGCCCACCCCATGATCCCCAGGCCGACGCGACGGATCTGCTGCGCGAGGTCGTGGATCGCTTCGAGCGGATAGCGATTCGCGTCGATCACATTGTCGAGGAAGTGTGTGGCGAGGTGCGTCACGCGACGCAGCCCGTCGAAGTCGACGCGCTCGTCGAGCGGCGCGTCGGCGGGCACATCGGTCCGCACGAAGGCGCCGACGTTGATCGAGCCGAGGTTGCAGACGTCGTACGGCAGCAACGGCTGCTCGCCGCAGGGGTTCGTCGCCTCGTAGCTCCCGAGCTCGGGCACCGGGTTGTACTCGTTGGCCCGATCGATGAAGAAGACCCCCGGCTCCCCCGTCTTCCAGGCGCCGTGCACGATCATGTCGAAGATCTCACGGGCGTCGTCCTGCCCCACCACCTCACCGGTCTTCGGGCTGACGAGGTCGTACCGCCCCCCCTCGCGGACCGCCCCCATGAAGGCGTCGGTGACCGCAACCGAGATATTGAAGTTCGTGACCTGCGAGGTGTCGTCCTTGCAGGTGATGAAGCTCCGGATGTCGGGGTGATCGACGCGGAGGATCCCCATATTGGCGCCGCGCCGCGTGCCCCCCTGCTTCACGACCTCGGTCGAGGCGTCGTAGAGCTTCATGAAGGAGACCGGACCCGAGGCGACCCCCATCGTGGAGCGCACGGGTGAGCCCTCCGGGCGGAGCCGGGAGAAGCCGAAGCCGGTGCCGCCCCCCGACTGGTGCACGAGCGCCATCGCCTTGAGGGTGTCGTAGATCCCGCTCCTGCCGTTGCTCAGCGCATCCTCGACGGGAAGGACGAAGCAGGCCGAGAGCTGTCCGAGGGGACGCCCGGCGTTCATCAGCGTCGGGGAGTTCGGCTCGAAGGTCCCGGTGATCATCAACTCGTAGAAGTGCCGGGCGATCTCCTCGATCGCGGCGTCCGACGCGCCGTGGTGGCGATCCGCCTCGGCGATCGAGCGCGCCACGCGCCAGAACATCACCTCGGGCTCCTCGACCGGCTCGCCGTGCTCGTCCTTCTTCAGATACCGCTTCCCCAGCACGATCCGCGCATTCTCGGTCAGATCGGCCAGCGGGAGATCCGAAGGCACGGAATCGTCCCAGATGAAGGGGTCCTGGGGGAAGGAAAGTGGCTGGTCGGACATCGTGATCCTCGGTGTGGAACGTCGGTTGAAAACCGGTGGACAAGAGTGTGGATCGGTGTCGAAAAACGGCGAGAGACCGCTCTCGCCGTGGCATCGGATGTGGAAAGCTTCCGGATGCCCCGCTCCGAACCCACTACAGCTTGGGGCGCATGCACAATACGGCCCCAAGATCTAGTGGTCAAGCACCTCTTCACTCCTGTCTATTCGGTGTTTCTTCGGAAATATAGCAAAATCGCTCTCGCGCCGCACCCTCCGGGGGGCGTTCGACGGATTCCCCTCCTCCCTCGAGCCCGGCCTTGTCCCCGGCGACGCGAGGCGCCACCCTCTCTCAGCGGCCGTCGTACCGCTCCCCTCCTCCCTCCACCCGCTCCGCGATGTCCGATCCCGCGTCCTCCTGGTT
>JAVVEY010000123.1:6291-7484 GCA_032250675.1 Longimicrobiales bacterium
GTTCGACCTCGGCTATTCGCTCCAGCGCGCGCGCCAGCTCCCCTCGCGGGAACGCCTCGAGGCGCTCGTCGATCGCCTCGTCGCCTTCCGCCCGTCCCCCGGGAGCCCACCGCGGATGCGCGGCGGCGCCGAGCTCCTCTCGCGACGCCTCGTCACGGCGATCCCGATGCACACGGAGCCCACGGTACGCCGGGTGGTGAAGGGCGCGGCGGCCGGCGCGGCGGCGAGCCTGGTGCGTGAACTCACGGCCCCCCTCCTCGGCGGTCGCCTCGAGCTCCCCGACGTCGAGGCCGGGCTTCCCGAACGCCTCGCCTCGGGCGCGGCGCGGGGCGCGCTCTTCGCGGCCGTGATCGATCCGCGTCTCCCCGGTCCGGTTGCGCTGCGGGGCGCGGTGCATGCGGCCATCGAGTATCTCCTCGCACCGGGCGGCGGCCTCACGCGCTGGGTGGGCGGGGTCGCGCCGTGGCGGATCCTCCCCGGCGCGGACGGGATCGTGCAGAAGCTCGAGGCGGGCGAGGAAACGCTGATCGATCACCTCGTCTTCGGGCTCGCGCTCGCCCTCATGCTCGGCGAGGTGTGAGTCAGTCGCGCAGGATCGGCACGCGGTCCCGCGGGTCGCTCACCACCTCGAGCCTCTCCCGGCGGTAGCCGTCGGGGCACCTCGCGAGTTCGATCCCGCGGGGGCCGGCGACGCTCCCGCCCGGCTCCCCCCCGGGGAGGATCCCGAGGAGCTCGGTCGAGCCGCCTTCGATCACGCGGAAGGAACGGATCGAGCAGAAGCGCTCGGGGTGCGCGACGAGCGCACCGCCCACGAAGCGCATCCCCTGAGGCGCGACCCGGTCGAGGATGACGTACCGCGCGCCGATCCGTGACGCCGCGTCGAAGAGCGCGCCGGGATCGTCGAGGAAGGGGTAGGTGCGCGACGGAAGGCCGCTCTCGACGTGGAAGATGCGCGGTTTGCGGCTGAGAACGACGGCGTCCGCGGGGAGAAAGCCTCCCGCCCACCGCGCCGCCTCGACGAACTCGAAGGTGCCGGCGCCCGCGCAGGTCCAGGCGTTCTCCTCGATGATCGCGCTGCGACACCGCTCGGCGTCGGCGGCGAGGAGCGACCGCCCCGGGAGAGCCGCCGCCGCCGCAGCGAAGAGGATGAGGAGGGCGGATCCGATCGGCGCGACGCCCCCCGCCGGCGAGGC
>JAVVEY010000124.1:0-7457 GCA_032250675.1 Longimicrobiales bacterium
GGCCCCCAGCGCGTGCGGCCCTCCTGGGCGTCTCGCGCGGCGGCCATGATGCGCCAGATGAGGTCGCGGACGAGTTCTTCGTCGACGCCGGCTTCGCGGGCGGACTCGGCGGCGCGGCGCAGCACGCGGGCCTCCTGCGCGGGGTCGAGGACGGGCATCTCGCGCTCGGCCTTGACGCGTCCGATGGCCAGCACGCTGTCGAGGCGCTCGCGGACGAGCCGGACGAACTCCTCATCGATCTCGACGAGGCGCGTCCGGAGGCGCTCGAGTTCGTCTTCTGCGCTCATCTCAGGTGCCGTCTCATGTCATCGTCCGCCAGGCGCAGCGCCGTGGGGGGTGGGGGTGGAGGTCGCACTCGGTCCCGAAGTGGCAAGATGGGAGTGCGCTGGAGTGCGGGCAACGCGCCGGGATCGATCGCTCACATCAGGCGGGAGAGCCAGTAGACCACCCCGTGCGCGTCGCCCAGACCGACGCTGACGGCGACGCGGTCCCACGCAAGGGGACCGTCGTCGATCGGATGTCTCACCTCGACGGCGAGCTGGTCGGCCAGGAGCCGCACCCCGAGGAGCGCCCACCACCGTTGGTCGTCTCCCGGGGACCACTCGACGCCTGCGGCGACCTCGGATGGAACGAAGTTCGCGATTCCGGTCACGGTGGCACCGAGGTGAAAATTGGTGCGTTCGGTCGCCAATTCGAGGCGTGGACGGAGGTCGAGGGCGAGACGATCCCACGGCAACCCGGTTCGCGCGATCCAGAGAAACTCCGCGCCGAAGTCGTCACGATCGTTCTCGGACGAATTGATGAGCATGCGGACGCCCGAGGGTGCGGCGAGCCAGAGCGCGATCATCCGCGTCCGGCGCGAATCGTTTCGGGGCGCGAGGCCCGGACCGAGCTCGAAGGGTTCGGCGGTGCGCACCGTCGACTCATGAAGCATGTGCGCCGTCTCGACGATCCGCTCGCCCGCGCCCCCCGGCGAGGCGTACGCCGCCGCCCGCCAGGCGCGATCGATGAAGAGGAGGACGAGTCGATCCGCCAGTCGCGCTTCGTCACTCCGGAGCCCCTCGAGGAAGGGTTCGGGACGAAGGGCGGCGGTGGTGATCGCGGAATTCTCACGGAGGCGCGCGCCGAGTCGCGTGAATCCGTTGTCGCAAAGTGCCTTGAGACCTATCGACCCGCGGTCACAGCGGACCTCCTCCGGATGCTGGAGATCGATCAGCATCTCCGCGAGGACCTCGCCCGCGATGCGTCCTCTGAGCGCACCCAGGCGGTCACAGGCGGACGCCTCGCGGCGGATCTCGTCGGGCGTCAGCTTCCGGTCCTCGAAGTCGATGCCGAGCGCGACCGTCACCACGGCGCGACCACACGCACCGAGGGCCAGCGTCGCCGGGGCCGATTCGAGTTCGTCGAGGAGGCATCCGCGTGCACCCTCGGCATCCCCGCACTCGAAGCGTTCCGCGACGAAGTAGACGCCGTCATAGACGCCCAGATAGAAGTCGACCTCGCGGAAGGCCTTGCTGAAGAAGGCGCCGAAATTGCCGAGACGCTCGCCGTAGATCGGCCACGCACGGGTCGACGACGACGTGCTATGGATCACCTCGGGCGCGAAGCGCGCCATCGACTGGAGCTCGTAACTGCGCGCGGTACTGACGAAGCCGTCGGCGAGCGAGAGGAGCTGTTCGAACCCGACGGCCCGGTCCGGCTCGCTGGCCTCGGGGAGGGTGTCGGCCGGCCCGCGTCGGATATCGGTGTCCACCGAGATCACCCGCGGCGCGTCGGGACGCGAGGTCTCGTCGGCCCCGACCTCATTCGAGCGAGCGAGTCCGTGCGACCGGGCGATCGTCGCCATCCGCTGCGCCGCGAGGAGGGGATGGTTGTCGAAGGTCCCGCCGTCGAGAAAGTATGCATCCTCCCGGCAGAGGCTCTCCGGGCAGGGGGGCTCGTCTTCGTACTGATAGGTCGGTGACCAGTACCGGAGCCGCACCGGGGCGAAGGCGACGGGGAAGGCGCTCGATGCCAGGACGAACTCCATCACATCGCTGAAGGGGATCTCGACCTCTTCCCGGGGCGCATTCGGGTTGACGCCGGGTGTGATCCACCCGCCGAGATCCGGGGGCGGGATCCGTGCGGAATCGTCCGGGGTGAGGTAGGGGAAGGAGGTGAGGATGAGCCGGCCTTCCTTCGTCTTCACCCCGAGCAGCGTCGCGAATCGCGTGTTCGGGATCGCGGTCGAGCCTCGCACGTCACCCCGGGCCGCGTCGGCCATCGCGTGGGCCGAGGCGAAGGTGGGGAGGGTGTCGGAGTCCGAACCGGGTGGCGAAGGAAGGAGATTCCGCGGTTCCGAACGGTTCACCATGAGGGCGACCGGCAGTTCGCACCCACTCCGGAACTCCGGTTCATCGATCAGCGCGTCGATCTCGACGATCACCGTGTCGCGAAGGTAGCCGCGGGAGAAGATCGCTTCGTCCGGCTCCCTTCCGCGGGTCCCGGTGATCGGTCGATTCGTGACGTAGGTGTCGAGGCGATCCCCGATCAGCTCCTCGATACCGATCGAGGTCCAGACATCGCGGAAGAGGGATGCCTCGACGGGAGAGGGGACCTCGCGGCACCACTCGATCGCGCCGAGTATCGCGTTGATATTGCCGGCCGACGCCCCCGCGAGACCGATCGGCGTGGAGGCCGCGCGGGCGTACCTCGAATCGCCACCGGCGGGGTGGAGGCGGTTGAAGACGACCGCGAGCACGCCGGCCTGATAGGCGCCCAGGCTGACCCCGCCACTCATCGAGAATCCGAGGGCTTCGTCGTGCGGGATCGTCGTGGACGCCTGCGCGTGCAACGAGGTGGGGAGGCCGACCCGGAGGGTCGCGACGAGGATCCCGAGGAGGAGGAGGCCGTCTCTTCTGATCAAGTGAAGAAGCGCTCCAGCTCTTCTTCGCTCTGTGGCTCGGTCAGCAGCGAGACGATCACGAGGAGCGGGACGTGCACGATCAACCCGAGGATCCCCTCGTGGATCCCGAAGGGCTTGAGATCGTCCATGACGAAGAAGAAGAGCGTCGTGGCCGCCCCACCCACGAAGCCCGCAAGCGCGCCCGCCGTGGTGGCGCGCTTCCAGAAGAGCGCGGCCCAGACGGGGGGAGCGAGCTGCGCGATGAGGCCGTACGCGCTGAGGAGGAGGATGACGAGGCTCGAGTCGGGGTCGAGGGCGAAGCCGTACGCCACGACCCCGAGGATCACGACGAGCCATCGCATCATGCGGCGCTCCTCCGCGTCGGAGGTCTGACGCGCCTCGTCGTCGGGAGCACCCCGCTCCTTCCCGCGCCCCCGAAACGGCTTCACGCCATCCTCGATCGTGATGCTCGCGGCGGCGTGCAGGAGGGCGTCCCCGGTCGACATGCTCGCGCTCAGCGCCCCGGCACAGAAGAGCCCGACCACGAGGGGAGGCAGGCTTGCACCGATGATCAGCTCGGGGAGGACGTAGTCGGGGTTGTCGAGCACGAGGCCGGGCACGAGGATCCCGGCGAAGCCGATCAGGAAGACGGGGATGAGGAAGAGCTGGAAGGTCGGGAAGAGCACGACCATGCGGCGCAGCGCCTCGTCGTTTTTCGCCGTGAAGGCCTTCATGAAGAGGTGCGGCCACATCACGAGCCCGATCGCGCTCACCAGGATCGCGCTCGAGTAGCCGCCCCACGTCCACGCCGTGCCGCCCCCCTCGACCGAGCCCGAGGCGGTCCACGGTGTGGCGAGTCCGGGGAGGGCGAGCATCTCGCCCGCTTCGGCGGCGAGTCGCTCGAACATCGGACCCACCCCGCCGTAGAGTTCGCCCGGAAGCCACATCCCGAAGGTCCACGCGATCACGAGCATGATCGCGCCCTGGAAGGTGTTGGTCCATCCGACCGCGGCCACACCCCCCCGGAGCACGTAGAGCACGACGATCCCGTAGGCGAGCGCGGCGCCGAGCCAGAGCGGCACGTGCCCCTCGGTGACGACCTCGATCACGATCCCCGCACCGCGCATCTGCAGCGTGATGTACGGCACGAAGGCCGCCACACTCATGACGGCGAGCCCGAGGGAGAGCCATCGCGAGGGAAAGCGTCCCGTCACGAGCTGCGCCTGCGTCACGAAGCCGTGGCGTCGCCCCGCCGCCGCGGCCCGCGGTCCGAGCCAGTAGAAGGGCGCCATCCCGAGCGCGCCGTAGCCCAGGATGTAGAAGGCCGCCGCGCCGCGTCCGTACGCGAAGCCGGGGCCGCCGAGGAAGGCGAAGGCGCTGAAGACGCTCGCCCCCATCACGAAGTAGAGGACGATCACCCCGAAGCTGCGGTCGGCGGTGACGAAGCCGTCCACGCTCTTCGACGCGCGGCGCCCCGAGATGAGCCCGATCGTGAGGGTCACGCCCAGATAGAGCGCGATGACGACGGAGACGACGACCCACTGCGGCACGGCGGCTCAGCGCTCCCTTCGCCGGTCGGTCCACCACACTCCGGCCATCACGAAGAAGGTCGCGACGACCCACGCCACGCTCCACGCGAAGGGGAGGGGGAGTCCGAGGATACGTGTGCCCGGATCATTGAAGAGGGTCGCGATCGGCCAGGTAAGTGCGAACGCCTCCACGACGAGGAAGACGACGACGAGGGCCGGCACGATCCGGCCGGCACCTCGCCGTCGATCTCTCCTCGATTCGGTCTCATTCACGCGTCCACCTCCGGCGCCGGTGCGTCGCGCTTTCGGTGCACGCGGTGTGTACCCGGCTTACGCCACGCCCGCCGAACCGCTGCCGCCGCCGTAGGGGCTTTCCCCCGACCCTGCGGAGTGATCGCTCTGACCTCCGGAGCCCTCCCCGGACTGGAAGTGCCCCATCAGCATGAAGGCACTCCCGGCGAGCGCCATATCCTTGAGCATCGGACCCACCGCATTCATATCTCCCCCCATCACCATCGGGAGATGCACGGTGAGCGCGGTGAGGAGGAGGAATCCACCCAGGAGGCCCGAGAGAGGCGCGGCCATCTTGCCCGTCATGATCGCGAGCCCCGCCGCCGCGAGGAGGAGACCCGAGAGCCAGATCCAGATCATCCCACCGGGGATCGGGACCATGCCGACCAACTGGTCTCCCATCATGAAGTGCATCATGCCGAAGACGAGCATCGGCACGGCGAAGAGGAAGCGTCCGGAGGTAGCGAGGATCTTCATCGGAAGTGGACTCCTGTTGGAGAGAGGGTGTGTGTGGGTCCGGGCGGTGCCGCGAACCACTTCCACTCATATCAGGCGAGGGCGCTCCGCGCGAGGGGCAGCCCGTTCCTCCGGCGTCACTCCCCCGTGAACCGCGGCTCGCGCTTCTCCACGAAGGCGCGCACCCCTTCCCGCCCATCCGCGCTCTCGAAGGCCTGGAGGAAGGCCTCCTTCTCGAAGGTGAGTCCCTCGCTCAGCGGCGCCTCGAACGCCTTGCGCACACTCGCCTTGGCCAGGCGCAGCGCCACGGGGCTCCAGCGCGCCATCTGGTCGGCGAGTTCGCGCGCCTTCGCGCGATGTTCGCCCTCGTCGACGAGTACCTCGACGAGCCCGATGCGGTGCGCCTCCTCTGCGTCGATCATCTCTCCGGTGAGCGCGATGCGCATCGCGTGTCCGGGTCCGACGAGCCGCGCGAGGCGCTGTGTGCCGCCCGCACCGGGGATGAGCCCGAGACGGATCTCTGCCTGGCCGAAGCGCGCCGTCCGGTCGGCCACGCGGAGGTCGCACGCGAGCGCGAGTTCGCTCCCGCCGCCGAGGCAGTAGCCGTGGATCGCGCAGATGAGCGGCTTCTCGAAGTCCGCGAGGGCGTCGTAGACCCGCCGCTCCTGATAGAGTGCGCGCTGCTCGGCCGGGGTGCGCGCCGCGAACTCCGAGACGTCGGCGCCCGCCACGAAGGCACGATCTCCCGCGCCCTGCAGGATCGCGACCCGGATCGCGTCGTCGGCCTGCAGCTCGTCGACGATCCGCATCACCATCCGGCGCACCTCCTGATTGAGGGCGTTCAGCTTCTCCGGTCGGTTGAGGGTGATCGTCGCGATCGCCCCGTCTCGCTCGACGATCACGGGGAGCCTGCCCTGCTCGGTCGACACGCCCGGTCCCGGATCGCGGGGGCGCTCACTCATGCGTCGTCACCCTCTCTCATGCGTTGCCTTCCCCTCTCATGCGCCGTCGTCCCATCGGTAGAAGCCCTCTCCCGATTTCTTCCCCATCTTCCCTTCCTCGACCATCCGGCGGAGGATCTCCGGAGGGCGGAAGACCTCGCTGCCGAGTTCTTCGAAGAGGTATTCGGCGATCCCGAGCCGTACGTCGAGTCCCACCAGATCGGTCAGCTTGAGCGGCCCCATCGGGTGCCGGTAGCCGAGCTCCATCGCGGCGTCGATCGCCTCGGCGGAGGCCACCCCCGCCTCGACCATCCGCATCGCCTCGAGACCCAGCGCGACGCCGAGCCGCGAACTCGCGAAGCCCGGGGTGTCGCGCACCACGATCGGTTCCTTCTCGAGCCGCGTCACGAACTTCACCGCGACGTCGAGGGTCTCCTGCGAGGTCGCCTCGCCCACGACGACCTCGACGAGCGCCATGATGAAGACGGGGTTGAAGAAGTGCAGCCCGATGAAGCGTCCCGGATGCGTGAGATCGCCGGCGAGCGCGTCGATCGAGATCGAAGAGGTGTTGGTGGCGAGGATCGTCTCCGCCGGTACCCCCTCCTCGACGCGGCGGAAGATCTCCTTCTTGAGGTCGAGGCTCTCGGGCGCGGCCTCGATCACGAGCCCGGCGCCCTCCACGGCCTTCGGGAGATCGGTCGTGGTCGAGAGCGACGCCAGCGTCGTCTCGCGCACGGCGGCCGCAACCTTCCCGAGCTGGACGCCCTTGTCGAGGTTCTTGCGGATCCGCTCGAGTCCCGTCTCGACGGCCACCAGGTCGATGTCGTGGAGGGTCACGCCGTAGCCCGCCATCGCGCAGACCTGGGCGATGCCATGGCCCATCGTGCCTGCGCCGAGCACCGCCACCCGGGTGAAGGCGCGCGGATCCTCCTCGCGCGCTTCGTACCAGTTGGAGTCGGTGTCGCTCATGGAGTCTCCAGGAGGCTCGCGATCCCCTGGCCGACGCCGATGCACATCGTGGCGAGGCCCTTGAGGGAGCGCGCGGTGTCGGCCGACCCGCCGGCCCCTTCCGTCACCCGCCGCTCCATCTCGTGGAGGAGCGTGACGAGGAGGCGGGCGCCCGACGCGCCGACCGGGTGCCCGAGCGCAATCGCGCCGCCGTTGGGGTTCACGAGGGCGGGGTCGAGTTCGAGGTGGTCGATGCAGGGGATCGCCTGGGCGGCGAAGGCCTCGTTGATCTCGGCCACGCCGATCGCCGATGCGCTCCACCCGTAACGCTCGAACGCCTTCCGGGTGGCGGGCACCGGGCCCATCCCCATCCGGTCGGGCGCGAGACCCGTCACGGCACCCCCGACG
>JAVVEY010000125.1:0-7396 GCA_032250675.1 Longimicrobiales bacterium
ACGGGGCGTGGCGCAGTCCGGTAGCGCACCTGCTTTGGGAGCAGGGGGTCCCCGGTTCGAATCCGGGCGCCCCGATACGAAGCCGATGAATCTCTGACCGGGGGATAGGGCCCGAGACCCCGGTACCCGCCGGAGCGAGGGGTGCCGGGTCGGAGCATCCACACGAACACACGGGATCAGACGACGACGTGACGACGCCAGATCTACCTCTGGAGACCGGGATCGGGATCCCGGCCTTCCCCTCGGCGCTGCGTCGCGAAGAGCCCACACCTCCGTCGTTCGAAGCCCCCGAGGCGGTGGTCACGAAGTGGGATGCCGACGAGGAGAGTCTGCGGACACCGCCGCACGCGGTGAAGCCGCGTCCGGTCCCGGATCGCCCCGAGCTCACCGACCCGGCGCTCTACTTCAACCGCGAGCTCTCGTGGCTCGACTTCAACTGGCGAGTCCTCCATCAGGCCCGCGACATCCGCACGCCGCTCCTCGAACGGACGCGTTTTCTCGCGATCACGCAGAGCAACCTCGACGAGTTCGTCCAGAAGCGTGTCGGCGGATTGAAGTGGCAGCTTCAGGCCGAGGTTCGGGAGCGGTCTCCCGACGGGCGTACCCCGCGTGAGCAACTCGATCTGATTCGGCGCGGTATTCTGGAGATGCAGGAAGCGATGAGCCGCACCTGGCGTCATCACCTCGTGCCGGAACTCTGTCACGAGGGGGTCCGACCCGTCTCGTGGGATGAGCTCGAGGGCGCTGAACGGGCACGACTCGGAAAGTGGTTCAGGGAACAGGTCTACCCGATCCTGACCCCCCTCGCGGTGGATCCCGGGCACCCCTTCCCCTTCATCTCGAACCAGAGCCTCTCTCTCGCCATCGTCCTCCAGTCTGCGCAGGCCGACACCTTCCAGTTCGCCCGGGTCAAGGTACCGGTGAGTCGACGGCGGTGGATCCCGGTCGGGGAGACGGGTCGGTTCATCGCGATGGAAGAGCTCGTGGCGCGGCATGTGCACGAACTCTTCAAGGGGATGGACGTGCGCCACGTTCACGCCTTTCGACTCACACGGAGCGCCGATCTTCGACGCGACGAAGAAGAGGTTGAGGACCTCCTCGAGATGATCTCGGATGAACTCAAGGAGCGACGGTTCGCGCCGGTGGTTCGGATGGAGGTCGACGCGGCGATGCCCGACTTCGTGGTGGAGCTTCTGCGCGATGAATTCGAGCTCGAGTGGGAAGATGTGGTACACGTCCAGGGACCGATGGATTTCACGGGGATGACCGAACTCGACCTCCCATCTCGCACGGATCTGCGGTTTCCCCCCTTCGAACCGCTCCCCCCGGCGAGCCTCCACGGGGACGACGCCGATCGATCGATCTTCTCGATTCTCTCGGATGGGGACGTGCTCGTGCACCACCCCTACGATGACTTCTCGACTTCGGTGCAGCGTTTCGTCGAAGAGGCGGCGGACGATCCCGACGTCCTCGCGATCAAGCTCACGATCTACCGGACATCCCGTGAATCCCCGATCATCAAGGCGCTCGTCCGGGCGGCGGAAGGGGGAAAACAGGTCGCCGTACTCGTGGAGGTGATGGCGCGCTTCGATGAAGCGGCCAACATCGAGTGGGGACAGATGCTGGAACGTGCCGGCGTGCATGTGACGTACGGTCTCGTCGGGCTGAAGACACACGCCAAGGTCGCCCTGGTCGTGCGCGAAGAAGGGGGCAGGATCCAGACGTATTCGCATGTGGCGACGGGCAACTACCACGCGCAGACGGCCCGGCTCTACACCGATATCGGCCTTCTCACGGCCGATGACGAGATCGGCCTCGACCTGGTGCGCCTCTTTCACTATCTCACGGGCCACGCGCCGGAACAGCAGTACCGTCGACTCATCGTGGCGCCGCGGGATCTCCGACGGGAGCTCGTGGCTCTCGTCGATCGCGAGATCGAACATGAACGGGAAGGTCGAGGAGGCCGCATCATCCTCAAGATGAATGCGATCGACGACGTCGGAATGATTCGGAAGCTGTACGAGGCCTCGCGGGCGGGAGTCGAGATCGACCTGATCGTTCGGGGACACACGCGTCTCCGGCCGGGACTCCCCGGGGTCTCCGAACGGATCCGTCTCCTCTCGATCGTCGGTCGCTTCCTCGAGCACGACCGGATCTTCTACTTCGGGAATGGCGGCGACGAGCGCGTCTTCACGGGGAGCGCCGATTGGCGCCGGCGTAACCTCGAGGATCGGGTGGAGGTGGTGGTCGAGATCCGCGACGCCGCGCATCGAAACCGGCTCGTGTCGATCCTGGAGGATGCGCTCGACGACAACCGTCTCGCATGGGACCTTCATCCCGACGGCCGGTACAGACAGCGGCGTCCTCCAAAGGGTGAGCCGGTGCGTTCCTATCATGAGATCCTCATGAGGGCGGCACGGACGCGCGGTCCGCTCGCCTCGACCGCTTCGTCCGCGTGATCGGGTGGCCGGGGTGACCGACTTCCCGGTCAAGGTTGCTGCGATCGATGTCGGCTCGAATGCGATGCGCTTCATCGCCGCCGAATTCCTCGATCACACGGCGTGGGTCGATCTGGAGGTCCAGCGCGTCGCTGTGCGGCTCGGTCACCAGACCTTCGTCACCGGTCGGCTCGACGAAGCCACGATGACCGCAGCGGTAGCCACGATGTCGAGCTTCCGCCGTTCCCTCGACCACCTGGGCATCAGTGAGTACCGCGCGGTCGCGACGAGTGCCGTGCGTGAGTCCAAGAATGGACCCGAGCTGGTGGAGCGGATCCGGCGGGAGTGCGGAATTCGACTGGAGACGATCACGGGGACGGAGGAAGCACGGCTGGCATGGTTGGCGATTCGCTCGCGCGTTGATCTCGGCGATCAACCCTGGCTGGCGATGGACCTCGGTGGCGGGAGTCTCGAGGTGTCTCTGATCTCGGCGGAGGGTATCGAGTGGACCGAATCGCACCCGATGGGGACGGTGCGCACACTCGAGCGGCTCGAGGGAGAGGGGGATCCCGAGCGTCTTCGGAAGCTGATGACCGAATACGTTCAGACGCTACGGATTCCCGACTATACGGTGGATGAATCGGTGGGGGGTCTCCTCGCCACCGGGGGAAATATCGAGGCGCTCGCGGAGCTCGCGGGTGCAAGGCCGGATGTGCTGGGGTGCGCGCGTCTTCCGATGGCCGACTTCGCTCGCACGGTCGAGATGCTCGGCGCGATGACGGTCCGGGAGCGTATCGACGAGCTCGGCCTGCGAGAGGACCGCGCCGATGTGATCTACCCGGCCGCCCTGATCTACGGTCGTGTCGCGGAGGTCGTGGGGGCGGAGGAGATCCTGGTCCCTTTTGTCGGGGTCAAGGAGGGAGTGCTCATCGATCGCGTTGCGGATCTCGTCGGTCCGCGCGTGAGGGCGTCTCATCTCGAAGAACAGGCCTTTCATGGAGCGGTGGCGCTGGGGCGTCGCTTCCACTTCGACGAGGCGCATCACCGGCACGTCGCCCGGCTCGCACTGAGCATCTTCGATCAGCTCGGTCCCCTCCACGGACTCGGCGCGCGCGAGCGTCGAATCCTTCTCGTGGCGGCCGCACTCCACGATGTGGGTCAATTCATCTCGTATCGCCGGCACCACAAGCACTCCCTCTACATCATCTTCAACTCCGATCTCCCCGGGATCTCCGAAGCCGATCGAGCGATGACGGCGCTCGTGGCTCGCTACCACCGACGCTCCGAACCGCGGGACTACCACGAACACTTCAGGGATCTGGACCCGGGGGAACGCATCGTCGTGGCGCGATTGACAGCGATCCTGCGCCTCGCCGATGCGCTCGACCGCGAGCATCTGCAACGAGTTTCCGTCGTGCGGGTGAGGACGGGGGAAGAGGCCGTAACCCTCGAGGTGGATGGATTTGGCGATCTGCTCCTCGAACATTGGGCGTTCGAAAAGAGGGCTCGCCTCTTCGAGGCGGTATTTCAGCGCACGGTTCGGTTCATCGCCCGTCCGCCCCCGACCCGTGGGACCCTCTGAGGCCGGATCGCCGTTCCACCTCTCGATCGATCGTCCACAGGATGAGGATGCGCGTCTCAGACATCACACGGATCGTCCGCTGCCTCACGCCGCTCGTGCTCGGCGCGTGTGCGTCGAGTGGCGCTCACTCCGGTGCAGCTTCGCAGACTCTCGATCTGGCGAAGGAGTGGACGGGGATCGTGGTGGTCGAGGGACAGAGCTTCCCGAGCACGCTCGCGCTGGCCCGCCACGGTCCGGACCTCGAACTCACGATGGAGATCCCCGAGCTCGAACTCTTCGCGGAGGGAGGGGGCACGCTCCTCCCGAATCGGAGCGTACGGATCCACGTCACGTGGGATCTGCCGTGCGCGGGGCGGATGGACCTCGTGGGAAGCGTCTCTTCCGATGGAGCCACCCTGAGCGGTACACTTCTGGCCGGCGACTGCACCGGCGAGTCGAGCGGTTCGTTCCGCTACAGGCGGGGTGACCCGCTCGCGCCGTCGTTGCAGATTCATGACGGGCACGATCGTCCCGCGCGGCACCACCGAAGACGATCGGTGGCCCGAAAGGCCCCTGTAGCTCAGCTGGATAGAGCAGCGGACTTCTAATCCGCAGGCCGGTGGTTCGAGTCCACCCGGGGGCGTATACCTCCGGGCGGGACCCGCACGACGGGGTCCCGCCCGCCTCACTCCATCCTCTCACCTCACCTCGATCCGTCTCCCTCGGCGAGCGTCGTCTCGACGATGACACCCCGCTCGAGGGTCCGGTGAACCGGACACCGGTCCGCGATCTCGAGGAGACGTGCACGCTGCTCTGGCGTCAGATCGCCGATCACCTCGACGTCGCGGTGGATGCGGTCGAGCGGCGAGTCGGTCCGGGCCTTCGGCGCACCGTCGTCTGCCGGCGCGCGCGCCTTTTCGTGCCTGAGCGTCACGCGCACTTCGTCGAGAGGCCACTCCTTCCGGTCGGCGTACATGCGCAGCGTCATCGTGGTGCATGCTCCCAAGGCCGCATTCAGGAGGTCGTAGGGGGAAGGCCCGTCATTCGTCCCCCCGGCGCTCTCGGGCTCATCTGCGACGATCTGGTGTTCGCGGACGCGGACATCGGTGTGGAAGTGTGTCCGACCGGTCCGGACCCGGGTGCTCCCGGGTGCCGCATTCTCCGCATCGGGCGCGGTGTCCTGCTGCGTCTCCGGGTGAGGGAGGTAGCGCTCCGCCCATACTCCGAGTACGCGGGCGGCGTACTCCGCGTCTTTCCGATCGCTCAGCAGGTGGTCGGCCGTGTCGAGCGAAATGAAGCTTTTCGGATGCCGGGCCGCTTCGAAGATCCTGCGGGCGTTCTCGACGCCGACCGTCCGGTCGATCGGCGAGTGGAGGACGAGAAGCGCTGCGTCGAGTCGGTCGAGCTTGTCTTCGAGGGTGGCCGCTTCGAGGTCGTCGAGGAAGGATTCACGGATCACGAAGGGACGCCCACCGAGGGTGACGGTGGCTTCACCCTTGGCTCGGATCTCATCCTCGTGTTCGGCCACGTGCTGCAACACATGCCCCGGGTCGGCTGCGGCACCGATCGTCGCGATCGCCTCCACCGAGGGGATCGCGGAGCGAGCGGCGAGCACCGCGGCCCCACCGAGCGAGTGTCCGACGAGCAGCTTCGGTGCCTCGTGCTCGTCTTCGAGCCACCGGGCTGCCGCCACGAGATCCTCGATATTCGAGGTGAAGTTGGTGTCGGCGAAATCTCCTTCGCTCTCTCCGAGTCCGGTGAAATCGAAGCGTAGTACGGCGAATCCGGCTTCGGCCAGCTCCCGCGAGATCGCCACGGCGGCACGGAGGTCCTTGGAGCAGGTGAAACAGTGTGCGAAGAGTGCCGTGGCGCGAGCCTGGCCGGAGGCGGGAAGCTCGAGGCGCGCCGCGAGCTGCACGCCGGTCACGCCGGGGAAGGAGATTCGTTGTGTTGGCATCAGGAGTCTCGGGTCGGGAAGGGACGAATCGTGGTACGAAGGACCGAATCGCTGTGGGGCGCGGTGACGGGTGGATGAACCGCTCTGCGCCTGTCGCAGATCGCATCTCACGCGGACCGGGGCGCAGCATCGACTCCTCGAAGGTACGAATGAGTCGTGAGGAAAAACACAACCTGTTTACACCGGCGCATTCCCGTATTAGCTTGGCGTGCTCGGTTCGATACGGGCCGTGACGGTCGGGGCCGGAGGAAGTTGATTCGAGGGTCCCGATCACCGTTGGTGGGCGTAGCTCAGTCGGTTAGAGCGCCAGGTTGTGGCCCTGGAGGTCGCCGGTTCGATTCCGGTCGCTCACCCTGGGAAGCACCGGGAAGCCCACCTCGGGTCGGCGCTCAAGAGGGTGTTGACACCGATGGAGTAGAGCGGTAACATTTATGTCCTCGCAGCGAGCCGGGGCAGTATCGCACCGGCCGCTGCGTTTTGCTCGAAAGCGATGTACAGTCGCCGGAGGGCACATCGAAAAAGCTTATTGACAAATCGGGTTTCGAGAGATTGAGCGGGCTCATCGAACCCCTTGGGGCACTACGTCCTCGAGGTGGTCGCTCCGATGGCTGGAGCATGAGTTCAAATCAAACGTAGATTCCGAACGAAGATCTACTACAAGGTAGTGTCTGCGTTCATCAGAGCTGTTCAACTTTCTAACGGAGAGTTTGATCCTGGCTCAGGACGAACGCTGGCGGCGTGCTTAACACATGCAAGTCGAACGAGGAACAGGAGCTGCTTGCAGCACCTGGATTCGAGTGGCGAACGGGTGAGTAACACGTGACCAATCTGCCTTCAGGAGGGGGACAACCCGGGGAAACCTGGGCTAATACCGCGTAATGTGCTTTCGTCGCATGACGGCTGCACCAAAGATGGCCTCTTTACAATGCTATCGCCTGGAGAGGGGGTCGCGACGTATCAGCTTGTTGGTGAGGTAACGGCTCACCAAGGCTACGACGCGTAGCGGGTCTGAGAGGACGACCCGTCACATTGGGACTGAGATACGGCCCAGACTCCTACGGGAGGCAGCAGTGGGGAATATTGCGCAATGGCCGAAAGGCTGACGCAGCGACGCCGCGTGTGGGAGGAAGCCCTTCGGGGTGTAAACCACTGTCAGGGGGGAAGAACCCCGTCCATGAGAACATTGTGGGCGGCTGACGGTACCCCCAAAGGAAGCACCGGCTAACTCCGTGCCAGCAGCCGCGGTAATACGGAGGGTGCAAGCGTTGTTCGGAATTACTGGGCGTAAAGCGCGGGCAGGCGGTTCGTTAAGTCCCCTGTGAAACTCCGAAGCTCAACTTCGGACATGCAGGAGATACTGGCGAGCTAGAGATCGGTAGAGGCAGGCGGAATTCCTGGTGTAGCGGTGGAATGCGTAGATATCAGGAAGAACACCTGTGG
>JAVVEY010000015.1:0-38148 GCA_032250675.1 Longimicrobiales bacterium
GCGAGGGGGACGAGGAGCGCACGATCACGATCGTGAACCGCCCGCAGAGCGCGCAGGACATCCGTACTGCTGTCATTGCGCGCGTGGGGGAGCGGATCGTGCGCGTCTCCGATGTCGCCACCGTGGAGGATACCTTTGAAGAGGCGCCCGCGTTCGAGCGAATCAATGGCCGACCCGCCGTCTACCTCCGCCTCCGCAAGGAGATCGGCGCGAACACGGTGCGGGTGACCGAGGCGGTAAAGGCGCGCATGGCGCAGCTGGAGCGGCTCAACCCCTTCGGGAGTCGCTTCATCCTCGAATACGAAGAGAGCGAGACGATCAAGGAGGAGCTCGCCGATCTCCGGATGCGAGCCGCCGCCGCTGCGGTCGTCATCTTCTTCGTCCTCCTCCTCTTCCTCGGGTCGGTCCGCTCGGCCGCGCTGATCTTCGCCACGATCGCCTTCAGCGTCCTCATCTCGCTCAACCTGATCTACTTCGGCGGGCTCACCCTCAACCTCCTCACCCTCACCGGCCTCGCGCTCGGCTTCGGGCTCATCGTCGACAACTCGATCGTGGTGCTCGAGAATATCTATCGAAGATGGCAGTCGGGGGATTCCCCCCTCGTGGCGGCGGCGGAGGGCGCGCGGGACGTGGTGCTGCCGATCTTCGCCTCGACCGCCACCACCCTCATCGTCTTCGTCCCCTTCGTCTATCTCCAGGGCGAGCTGCGGGTCTACTACGTCCCCCTCGCGATCGTCGTGGCGCTCACGCTGACCGCCTCGATCTTCGTCGCCTTCACCCTCATCCCCGCGCTGGCGGCGCGCTGGGTCGGGGCGGGGCGGCAGCGCACGGCGACGTCCGGGACGACGGGCGGGCGCCCGGCGCGAGGGGAGCCGCCGATCCATGAGCGCTTCTACGAGTCGCTCGTCGGCTTCAACCTGCGCCACCCGGTGATCGCGATCGGGGTCACTCTCGTCTGCTTCGGCGGCTCGTGGTACTACTTCGACGAGTATGTCCCGCGGGGTCGGATCTGGGGCGGCGGTGGGGGGGAAGGGGAGTCGTGGGTCGATATCAATATCACCCTCGAGCGCGGGGAGAACCTCGACCGCTCGGACCAGCTCGTGCGCTTCTTCGAGGAGAAGCTCGCCCAGCTCCCCGAGGTGGAGCAGTATCGCTCCACCGTGCAGATGACGCGGGGCACGATCCGCGTGGACTTCCCCGACTCGCTCGAGTTCACCGCCCTCCCCAACGCGATCAAGGACCAGATGTACGCCTACAGCCACACCTTCACGGGGGCGGCGGTGCGCGTCTACGGCCGCGGTCCGGCCTTCTCGCAGAACAGCTTCTACGGAGGAGGCGGCTCGGCGCCCACCTACCGGATCAAGGTGCTCGGGTACAACTACGAGAAGGTGCGTGAGATCGCGACGGATCTCGGTTCCCGCCTCCTCGCGATTCCCCGCGTCGTCGACGTCGACACGAATGCCTCGGGGGGATACTTCACGCGGGAGAAGGCGCTGGAGTACGTCGTGCGCGTCGACCGCGACGCCCTGGCGCGTCACGACCTCACGGTGGATGAATTCCAGCAGCAGGTCCGCGCGGCGGTCCGTACCGAGGGGGGCACGGCTCCGATCAAGCTCGGGGGCGAGGAGGTGGACTACCAGGTGAAGGTTCGCGACATCGAGGATCAGGATGTACTCGACCTGCGTGAAACGATGCTCCAGACCGCGAGCGGCGAGTCGGTGCGGCTGGCCGATGTGGCGACGATCACACCCCGCGAGGTGCTGGCCGTCATCCTGCGCGAGGATCAGCAGTACGAACGCACCGTCGCGTATGAATTTCGCGGGCCCAGAAAACTCGGCGACCTCTTCCGCGACGAGATCATCGCCGCGACGGCGCTCCCCCCCGGGTACTCGATCGAGGAGTCGAGTTTCGGCTTCTTCGGACAGGATCAGCAGGAGCAGATCAACCTCGTGCTCGCGATCGCGATCCTCCTCATCTACATGGTCACCGCGGCGCTCTTCGAGAGCCTCCGGCAGCCGCTGGCGGTTCTCCTGACCGTCCCGATGGCGCTCATCGGCGTCTTCCTCATCTTCTTCTACGCCAACGCGACCTTCACCCGCGAGGCGTACGTCGCCGTGATCATGATGGGGGGGATCGTCGTGAACAACGCGATCCTCCTCGTCGATCATGTGAACCGCGTGCGCGCCGAGGCCGGACTCGCGCTCTACGAGGCGGTCCTGAGGGGGACGATCGAACGCGTGCGTCCGATCCTGATGACGACCGCGACCACCGTGCTCGGGCTCCTCCCCCTCGTCCTCTTCAGCGAGACCGCGGACTCGTCGATCTGGAACGCCCTCGCCTTCGTCCTCATCGGCGGGCTCCTCAGCTCGACCCTCTTCGTTCTCACCGTCACCCCCGTCCTCTACTGGCTCTTCGAGGCGAAGGCCCGCGACCACCTCTGGCTGCGCGAACGCTTTGCGCGCCCGGGGCCCACGGGTGAGCCGGGCGCGGGTGTCGCGGCTGGCACGTCTTCACCGGCGGCGGGGATCTCCTAGCTTATCGGGGACGCCCCACCCCCATCCGGAGACCCCACGGTGGCCGACGCCCCCGACACCCCCACCACGCAGGACGAGCCGCGCGCGCGCCGCGACTTCATCCGCGCCATCATCGACCGCGACCTCGAGGAGGGCCGGTACGACGAGGTGGTGACCCGCTTCCCCCCCGAGCCGAACGGATACCTCCACATCGGGCACGCCAAGTCGATCTGCCTCAACTTCGGTCTCGCCGAGGCGTACGGGGGGCGCTGCAACCTGCGCTACGACGACACGAATCCGATCACCGAGGAGGAGGAATACAGCGACGCGATCGCGCGCGACGTGCGCTGGCTCGGCTTCGAGTGGGACGCCCTCTGCCACGCCTCGGACTACTTCGAGCGGCTGTACGAGGTGGCCGAGCGACTCGTCCGCGACGGGAAGGCGTACGTCGATTCCTCCCCCGAGGAGGAGATCCGCGAGGCGCGAGGTACGGTGACCGAGCCCGGGCGCCCGACGCGCGACCGCGAGCGGAGCGTCGAGGAGAATCTCGACCTCTTCCGCCGCATGCGCGCCGGGGAGTTCGAGGACGGAGCCCACGTGCTGCGCGCGAAGGCGGACCTCGCCTCTCCGAACATGATCATGCGCGACCCCGTCCTCTACCGGATCCGGCACGCGACGCACTACCGCACGGGAGACGCGTGGTGCATCTACCCCCTCTACGACTTCGCGCACTGCCTCGAGGACGCCTTCGAGGGGATCACGCACTCCCTCTGTACCCTCGAGTTCGACAACAACCGCGAGATCTACGACTGGATCCTCGATCACGCGGGATTCGAGGAGCCGCGCAATCACCAGTACGAGTTCGCGCGCCTCAACCTCGACTACACCCTCCTCTCGAAGCGGAAGCTGCGCCGGCTCGTCGAGGAGGGGCACGTGGAGGGGTGGGACGATCCGCGCATGCCGACGCTGGCCGGGCTGCGCCGCCGCGGCGTGCCTCCGGCGGCGATCCGGGCATTCTGCGCGATGATCGGCGTGGCCAAGGCCGATTCCCGCGTCGACATCGGCAAGCTCGAGTACACGATCCGCGACACCCTCAACGCGGCGGCCCCGAGGGCGATGGCGGTCCTCGATCCGATCCCGCTCGAGGTCGTGAACTGGCCCGCCGATCGCGTCGAGACCCTCACGACCGAACGCTTCCCGGGGGTGCGCACCCCCGAAGGGGAGGCGGAGACGCGCGAGATCCGCTTCTCGCAGCACCTCTTCATCGAGCGCGACGACTTCTCCGACGATCCACCCGAGGGGTGGCGCCGGCTCGCGCCGGGGCGCGAGGTGCGGCTCCGCGGAGCGTACACCGTCGTCTGTGAGGAGGTGATCCGCGACGGGGACGACGCCGTCGTCGGGGTGAGGGGACGGATCGACGAGGAGACGCTCGGGCGGACTCCCCCCGATCGGGAGGTCTCGGGCACGATTCACTGGATCTCCGAGGAGGACGCGGTGCGCGCCGAAGTCCGCCTCTACGACCGACTCTTCTCCGTGCCGGACCCCGAGGAGGACCCCGACGGGGGGATGGAGGAGGAGAGAGACTTCACCGACGCGCTGAATCCCGAGTCGCTGCGCGTGATCGAGGACGCCCTCGTGCCTTCCGATCTCGTCGGGCTCGAGCCGGGGCAGGGGGTCCAGTTCGAGCGCGTCGGCTACTTCGCCCCCGACCCGGCGAGCACCGCGGCCGCGCCGATCTTCAACCGCGTCGTCACCCTGCGGGACACCTGGGCGCGCCGCGCCGAGGCGACGCATCCGCGCGGAGGAGGGCGACCCGAACGCGTCGTGATCCACCAGACCGCCGAGGACCGGATCTCGGATGAGCGCGCGGCGGCGCGCGCCGCAGACGGGACGCTCGCCGAGCGCTTCGCCCGATACCGCGACGCCCTCGGGCTCACCCTCGAGGAGGCCGACCTCCTCACCGGGACCCGTGAGATCGGGAACCTCTTCGAGGCCGCGCTCGTCGAGCACGACGCCCCCGGCGACGTCGCGTCGTGGGTCGTCAACGACGTGCGCGCGCTCCTCGGGGCGCGGAGTCCCGGCGAGCTCGGATTCGACGGCGCATCGCTCGGACGGCTCGTCGCCATGGTGGCGCGCGACGAGGTGTCGCGCCGGGCCGCGAAGGAGGTGCTCGAGGCGATGGACTCGACCGGGCGCGACCCGGAAACCGTCGTGGCCGAGCGCGGCCTCGCGAAGATCTCGGACGCCGCCGAACTCGAGCCGGTGGTCTGCGACGTGCTGGCCGCCTGGCCCGGGAAGGTCGCGGAGTATCGGGCCGGCAACCACAACCTCCTCGGGCTCTTCATGGGCGAGGTGATGAAGGCCACGCGCGGCAGCGCCGACCCGGGGCGCGCGCGGAATCTCCTGATCCGGGCGCTCGAGGAAGAGTCCTGATGTCGATCCGCCTCCGCTTCGCCCCCTCCCCGACCGGCTTCCTCCACCTGGGCGGGGCCCGCACCGCGCTCTTCAACTGGCTCCTCGCGCGGCACACCGGAGGCACCTTCGTCCTCCGCATCGAGGATACCGATCGCGCGCGCTCGGCCGAGGCGCACACCCGCGCGATCCTCGACGGTCTCGCGTGGCTCGGGCTCGATGTGGACGAGGGACCCTTCTTCCAGAGTGAGGGGGTCGAGCGCCACGCCGGGCAGGCACGGCGGCTCCTGGCGGAGGGAAAGGCGTATCGGGACTTCTCCGACCCCGAGGAGCTCCGGGCCGAAGCGGCGCGCCTCGGGATCGGGCATCCCTCGAGCCTCGCCCGTCGTTGGGCGGACGAGATGGAAGAGGAGGAGTCGCGCCGCCGCGCCGAGGCGGGGCGGCCCTTCGCGATACGCCTGCGCGTGCCGGAAGGGGTGACGGTGTGGGACGACCTCGTGCGCGGCCCGATGCGCTTCGAGAACGCCGATCTCGACGACTTCGTCATCCTCCGCTCCGACGGCTCGCCGGTCTACAACCTCGCCGTCGTCTCGGACGACGCGGAGCAGCGCATCGACACCGTGATCCGCGGGGACGATCACCTCTCGAACACCCCGAAGCAGATCCTCCTCTACCGGGCGCTCGGTCTGCCCGAACCCGCCTTCGGTCACGTGCCGATGATCCTCGGCCCCGACGGCAAACGCCTCTCGAAGCGCCACGGCGCCACGGCGGTCGAGGAGTACGCGGCGAAGGGGATCGTGCGCGACGCCCTCGTCAACTACCTCGCGCTCCTCGGGTGGAACCCCGGCGACGACGCCGAGGTGATGGATCGAGAGACGCTGATCGAGCGCTTCTCGATCGAACGGGTGCAGCGGACGAGTGCGGTCTTCGACACCGCCAAGCTCGAGTGGATGAATGGGCATTACCTGGCCGGGATGGGTCGCGAGGCGCTCCTCCCCCTCTTCATCGACGCGCTGCGGGCCGAGGGGTGGGAGGAGGGTGCGTGGCGGGAGCGGCCGCCCGGGTGGCTCGGCGAACTCGCCGACCTCCTGAAGGTGCGCGCGCGCACCCTCCGCGAGATGGTCGCGCAGGCCGCGCCCTTCCTCGGCGAGGTCGAGGCGTACGACGAGAAGGCGGTCGCGAAGCACTTCGAGCGCGAGCCCGACGCCGTCCTCGAGCGGCTTGCCGCGCTCTCGACCGTCCTCGCGGAGGCGCCCGAGTGGGAAGAGGATCTCCTCGAAGAAGGGATACGCGTGGCTGCGAAAGAGCATGATGTGGGAGCTGGCAAGATGATCCACCCCTTGCGATTGGCAGTTACGGGCAAGGGGGAAAGTCCCGGGATCTTCGAGGTCCTCGTTCTCCTCGGTCGCGAGGTGACACTGGCGCGTGTCGCCGCGGCATGTAAACATTTGTATCGAGGTCCGTCCCAGGCGGACGCGACTTCGGACCCGGGGGCTCGATGAACGGCACCCGGGACTGACGTTGCGAGCAGGGGGTACGGGCCCTGCCGCTCACATCGACCACTTGGTGCACCTTCCCGCCGTAAAAGGGGAGGCCGACCCCCCGAGTCGGGTGCCGATGCCGGAGGCCGGAATGGCCCAGTCCCTCAGCGAGACCGAACGAAGAATCCTGGATTTCATGGTGGGCTATCTCCGGGAGAACACGTACCAGCCTTCGATCCGCGAGATCGGTGAGGAGTTCGGGATCCGGAGTACGAAGACGGTGTCCGAGCATCTCCAGGCGCTCGCCGAGAAGGGCTTCCTCGAGCGCGACCCCTCGCGGTCGCGCGGGGTCCGGATCCTCGGGGTCGATCTCGCTCCCGAGGCGGTATCGATCCCCCTCCTCACCGACCTCCCGGACGACCGCACCGAGCCTGGCCATGCGCGCGAGTTTCTCACCATCGACCGGCGTCTGGCCGGGTCGGACACCGCCTTCTTCGTGCGGGCCCGGGGTGACCAGCTCGCCTACCTCGGGGGGGGCGAAGGGGACTACCTCCTCATCGAACCCTCTTCGCTCGAGGGTACGCCCGCGGGGAGCGTGATCGCGGCGAGGATCGGTCGTGACGAGCCCGCCTTCTACCGCGTGCGTCGTCGTGAGGATGGCCTGGAGTTGCAGTCGCTCTCCGGCGGCCCCGCGGTGCGCTGCGAGGCGCCCGGAGAGGTCAAGGTGATCGGCCGGGTCATTGCCCTCCACCGCCGTCTCGATGCGTCGTCTTCGCACGGGCTGACCGCCCACTGACGGGGAGGGGGGCGTGTCGGACTCGCGCTGGATGGCGCGGGCGCTCGAGCTCGCCGAAGCCGCCGCGAGGGAGGGAGAGGTCCCCGTCGGAGCGCTCATCGTCCGCGACGGAGAGGTGATCGCCGAAGGCCACAACCGGACCTTTCTCGATACCGACCCGACCGCGCACGCCGAGATCGTCGCGCTCCGCACGGCCGCGGCGCATTTCGGCGATCACCGTCTCCTCGAGACGACCCTCTACGTCACCCTCGAGCCGTGCGCGATGTGCGCCGGGGCGATCGTGCTCGCGCGCGTCCCCCGGGTGGTCTTTGGTGCCCACGACCCCAGGGGGGGGATGGTCGAATCCCTCGGCACCCTCCTCTCGGACCCGCGCCTCAACCACCGCGCCGAGGTGCGGGCGGGCGTCCTCGCCGAGGCTTCGGCCGAGCTGCTCCGGGGCTTCTTCCAGGCGCGTCGGGGAGGGTGACGGTCCGCCGGCTCAGATCGATGCGTCGGCCGGGCCGGGTGCGTCTTCCGTCGGGCTGCCCGCGACGCGCAGCACGAGGACGAGGAGCGCGACGCCCCCGAGGAGCGCGATCCCGTTGGGGAGTCCGTAGGCGGTTCCGAGGTCGCCGATGAGGAGGGCGATCGCCGCTACCACGAGGGCATAGGGAAGCTGGGTGCGCACATGATCGACGTGGTCACACCCGGCGGCGGTCGACGAAAGCACCGTGGTGTCGGAGATCGGGGAGCAGTGGTCGCCGAAGATCGCCCCGGCGAGCACCGACGAGATCGCTCCGAGGAGCACCGAGTACCCCGCGCCCTCCTCGAACCCGATCGCCCCGCCGAGTCCGACGGTCAGGGGGACGACGAGGGGGATCATGATCGCCATCGTGCCCCACGAGGTGCCCGTCGCGAAGGCGATCGCCGCCGAGGTGACGAAGACGATCGCCGGGAGCGTCCGGAGCGGAATATTCCCCTCGACCAGCTGCGTGAGGAAGGGAGCGGTCTGCAGCGTCTCGGTCACCGCACCGAGGGACCACGCCAGCGTCAGGACGACCATCGCGATCATCATCGCGCGCAACCCGCCCATCCAGGCGTCGATCGCCTCCTGCAGCGTCAGGATCCGCTGGATCGTCGAGAGGATGAAGGCGACCACACACCCGCCCAACGATCCCCAGAGGAGGGCGGTGAAGGGGTTGGCCTCCGAGAAGATATCCATGAGGCCGGCTTCGGCGCCGGCCGACGATCGTCCGTCGATGTAGAGTCCGCCGAGCACGACGGCGACGACGGTGAGGACGGGGAGCGCGGCGTTCCACCACCGGGCCGGCGCCCCCTCCTTCGGGGTCATCGCGGCCGATTCGGTATCGGTCGCGAGCTGCGCACCCGGACGGAAGAGGCCACCGCCGCGTACCGCCCGCTCCTCCGCCGCCGCCATCGGTCCGAAGTCTCGCTTCATCGCCGAGGTGAGGACGACGAAGGCGAGCGCGAGGAGGGGATAGAAGAGGTACGGGATCGAGTGGAGGAAGACGGCGAAGGGAGAGGCCTGGGTGAGTTGCGCGACGAGCGCCGGGTCGGAGGCGTTCTGCGCGGCCGCGGTCGCGAGACCGTCGGAGATGAGAGAGATCTCGTATCCGACCCACGTACTGATCGGGACGAGCGCGGCCACCGGCGCGGCCGTCGAGTCCACCAGGTAGGCGAGCTTCTCCCTCGAGATCTTCAGCCGGTCGGTGATCGGGCGCATCGTGTTCCCGACGACGAGGGTGTTCGCGTAGTCGTCAAAGAAGATCGCCATCCCCGCGAACCACGTCGCGAGCGCGCCGCGCCGCTTGCTGGTGGCGACGGGGGCGACCGCCTGCACGATCCCGTTGGTGCCGCCGTTGCGCGCGATCAGCCCGACCATCCCGCCGAGGAGGAGCGAGAAGATGATGATCGAGGCGTGGTCCGGGTCCGCGACCGCAGGCATGATGTAGGCATCGACCGATCGCCAGAGGCCCGCCACCGGGTTGAATCCCGAGAGCGCGGTGGTGCCGAGCCAGACGCCGGCGAAGAGCGCGGTCACCACTTCGCGGAAGACGAGCGCCATCACAATCGCGACGAGCGGCGGGAGGAGCGAGAACCACCCCGGCAGCACGAGGGGTGCGACCTCGAGGCTCTCCCCGGCGATCTCGAGCACGAGCGGGGCCTGCGCGCTCCGGACGGACACGTCCTCGATCGTGAAGGCCTCGAAGGGTGCGGCGAGCCCCGAAGCGACGAGTGTTCCTTCCGCGTCGTGGAGGGTCCAGGGCGATCCTGCCGCCCCCGCCGCCGCCGAGATGTCGAAGTCGAGCCCGGCGAGGACGACCGCGGGCGGCTCGACGACCTCCTGCGCCACGAGGTCGAAGCCGGGCGACGCAAAGAGGAGCAGGCAGCCGGCGAGGACCGCGGAAGAGAGCGACGGACGGAGGGAGGAGAGTGCACGCAGGCGCATGGATGAGATCGGCGGAGTGGAGCAGGGGACTGAAAGGCGTGTCACAATGAACGGTCGGGAGGGGTGTGTAAAGCGAGCGGGGCGGGAGGTGGGGTACGGCGCAGATGCGGGATGGGGCGCGTTGACACCTCGGCGGGGGGCGGCGAAGATAGGCCCGATCTCACACTCCCCTCTTTGCTCCGGATCGCATGCCGCCAACGGCTGATGAGGTACTCGACGAAGGTGCGGTCCGGCGTGCCCTCGCCCGCATGGGGCGCGAGATCGTCGAGCGCACCGGGGGGAGCGAAGGGCTCGTGCTGATGGGGATCCGCCGGCGGGGGGATGCCCTCGCATCGCTCCTGAAGGAAGAGATCGATCACGCCGAGGGAAGCGACGTCCCGATCGGCGTGCTCGACATCACCCTCTACCGTGACGATCTGGGGACGGTGGGCCCGATCCCCGAAGTCGGTGAGACCGAGATCCCCCGATCGGGAATCGAGGGGCGGGATGTCGTCATCGTCGACGATGTCCTCTTCACGGGACGGACGGTACGCGCCGCGCTCGACGAGCTCATCGACTGGGGTCGCCCCGCGCGAATCCTCCTCTGCGTACTCGTCGAACGCGACGGGCGTGAACTCCCGATCCGGGCGGATGTCGCGGGGGTGTCCCTCCAGGGAGGCGCCTCGGAGCACATCGAGGTGCGCGTTCCCACCCTCGACGGTCGACTCGCCGTCGACCGGATCACCCTCGACGAGGGGGAGGCATGACTTCGATGGCCTCGGCGCTCGGAAAGGACCTCGTCGGGCTCGAATACCTCACGCGGGATCAGATCGTCTCGATCCTCGACACCGCGGAACCCTTCAAGGAGATCAGCGAGCGTCGGATCAAGAAGGTCCCGGTGCTCCGGGGAAAGACGATCGTCAACCTCTTCTTCGAGGCGTCGACGCGTACCCGCGTCTCCTTCGAGTTTGCCGAGAAACGACTGAGCGCCGACACCGTCAATATCTCCTCGAACGGCTCCTCGGTGGTCAAGGGCGAGACGCTCGTCGACACCGCGCGCAACCTGGAGGCGATGAAGATCGATATGGTGGTGATCCGCCACGGTTCGTCGGGCTCGGCGCGCTTCCTGGCCGAGCGCATCCCCTCCAATGTGATCAACGCCGGCGATGGGCGGCATGAACACCCCACGCAGGCCCTCCTCGACCTCCTGACGATTCGCGATCATCGCGGCGCGATCGGGGACCAGCGGGTCTGTATCGTGGGCGACGTGCTCCACTCCCGGGTCGCGCGATCGAATATCCACGGGTTGCTCAAGCTCGGCGCGGAGGTGGCGGTGTGCGGCCCGCGGACCCTCCTCCCGAGAGGGATCGAGGAGATGGGGGTGCGTGTCTTCAACCGCGTCGAGGATGCGATCGAGTGGGCGGATGTGCTGAATATCCTCCGGCTGCAGCTCGAACGGATGGAGGGGGGGTATGTGCCGAGCCTGCGCGAGTACAACCACATCTGGGGGGTGTCGAGTGAGCGACTCGCCCAAGCGGAACGCGAGCTCCTCATCCTCCATCCCGGCCCGATGAACCGCGGGGTGGAGATCGACTCCGATGTCGCCGATGGTCCGCACTCCGTCATCCTGCACCAGGTCACCAACGGCGTGGCGATACGGATGGCGGTCCTCTACCTCCTGGCAGGGGGATCTCCGGAGACGGCCGAGGCGGCCAAGGGCGGGGTGGAGGCATGAGTGAGCGCCCGATCGTCGTGCGAGGCGGCCACGTGGTGGATCCGGTCAACGCGGTGGACACGGTGCGTGACCTCCTCCTCGTCGAGGGGCGGATCACGCGCGTCGCGCCGGAGATCGACGAGGTGCCGGATGATGCGCTCGAGATTGACGCCCGGGGGCTCGTGGTCACACCGGGCCTCATCGACCCGCACGTGCACCTCCGCGAGCCCGGAGATGAGCACAAGGAGACGATCGCTTCCGGCGCCCGCGCGGCGGCCGCCGGGGGGTTCACCGCGGTGGTGGCGATGCCGAACACCGATCCTCCGATCGACACCCCGGCGTCGGTGGGGTATGTGCTCGCCGCGGGTCGGAGAGCGGGCGCGGCGCGGGTCCACACCACGGGCGCGATCTCGATCGGTCTCCGGGGCGAACGGCTCGCCGAGATCGGCGAGATGGTGGAGGCCGGGGCGGTCGGGATCACCGACGACGGTCACCCCGTGATGGACTCGGGGCTGATGCGCCTCGCGATGGAGTATTCGCTCAACTTCGACATCCCCGTCGCCGACCACCCCGAAGACCTCGGGATCTCGGCGGGGGGGGTGATGAACGAGGGTCTCGTGTCGTCCCGCCTCGGGCTCCGCGGCAAGCCCAACGGGAGTGAGGACATCCACATCGTGCGGGACCTCATCGTGGCGGAGTTCACCGGAGCGCACCTCCACCTGCAGCATGTGTCGACCGCCTTCGGGGTCGAGATGATCCGTCAGGCGAAGGCACGCGGGGTACGCGTCAGCGCCGAGGCGAGTCCGCATCACCTCCTCCTGACCGACGCGGCGGTCGAGGGATATCGAACCGAGGCGAAGATGAATCCCCCGCTGCGCTCCGAGGCGGACCGAGCCGCGGTGCAGGAGGGGATGATCGACGGGACCCTCGACATCATCGCCACCGATCACGCGCCGCACCACTACGACGAGAAGGAACAGGCCTTCGACGATGCCCCGAACGGGATCGTGGGCCTCGAGACCGCCCTGGGGCTCGTGCACACCCACTTCGTGCGCACCGGACGGATCTCCCTCTCGACGCTGGTCGAGCGGATGAGTGCCGCGCCCGCTCGCGCCTTCCGGCTCGATGGCGGCACGCTCTCGGAGGGGGCGCCCGCCGACCTCACCCTCTTCGATCCCGAGCTCTCGTGGACGGTCGACCCCTCGCGCTTCCTCTCGCGGGCGCGAAACACACCTTTCGGAGGGGAGGAGCTGGTGGGGGCGCCCACGATGACGATCGTCGAGGGTCGGATCGTCTTCGACGGGCGCTGATGCCACTCCCGGGGGATCCCGGATCAAGAACGAGCCTCGTCCCGGTGGGGGACGAGGCTCGTTCACATTTCAGCGGGACGACGCTTCCGGGGGGCGCGGCACTCCCGCGCGCGCCGATGCGCTCAGGTGAGCGCCGCGATATGACGGGAGAGGCGACTCTTCAGGCGCGCCGCCCGATTCGGATGCATCAGTCGATTGCCGGCTGCCCGGTCGATCAGGACGGTGGCCTCGCGGAGGAGCTGGGTCCCCTCTTCGCGCGAGTCCGCTTCGCGGACACGCTTGATGGCGGTACGGAGACGCGCGCGCTTGCGGCGATTCGCCACATTCCACTTGCGGCTGAGCTCCATGCGCTTCGAGGCGCTCTTGATATTCGGCATGAGATGATCGGGTCGGGATCGTCCAGAGTGCGTCGCGTGGTGCGACATCGATCTACTTGATTCAGCCCGGAAAGATAGGCAGAAGCCCAGGGGCGATCAACCGCCGTGCTCGACCTTCCCCGAAGGATTACCTTTCGCGACCTATGGACTTCGCCCTCCTCATCCCCGTCCTCCTCCTCTCGATCGTCGTGCACGAGGTCGCTCACGCGTGGCAGGCCCGTCGCGAGGGAGACTTCACCGCTGACGAGCTGGGGCGGATTACCCTGAATCCGCTGCGGCACCTCGACCTCTGGGGATCATTTCTGGTGCCCGCGATGCTCTGGGTCTCGGCCGGGGTCATGCTCGGATGGGCGAAGCCCGTTCCGGTCGACCCGACGCGCTTCCGCGATCACCCGGGGAGCGATATCCGCGTCTCGCTGGCCGGGATCGTCTCCAACCTCGGTCTCGTCGTCGGCTTCATCGGACTCGCCGTGGCGACCGGCACGCTCGCGCCTCTCCTCCCGGCCTTCGCCGTCACCGGGCTCGAAACGGTCGCGATCTACGGAATCTTCATCAATCTCCTCCTCGCCTTCTTCAACCTCCTCCCGATTCCCCCCCTCGATGGCTCGCATGTGGTCGCGAGCCTCCTCCCGGCACGGCTCGCGGCCCCGTACCGCCGCTTCGGCAGATTCGGGCTCCTCACCATCATGGCGATCCTCATTCTCGCTCCGGGATTCTTCAACCTCGTCATGGCGCCGGTGAATTGGGGATTCGAGCTCGCTGCCCGATTCGTGGGAGCGATCGTTTGAGCGGGGTGACCACGACGGAGGCGCGAGCCCCGGGCGGCAACCCCTTCCGCACCGGAGAGATCGAGCTTCTCCTCGTCGATGTGGAGCGATTCCAGGGGCCGCTCGACCTCCTTCTTCACCTGATTCGCACGCAGGATATCGATGTCTTCGATATCCCGATCGCGACGATCACCCGGCAATTCCTCGTCGCGATCGAGACGATCCCGGCCGACGGGCTCGATCAGGCCGGCGAGTTCCTCGAGATGGCCGCCACCCTGGTGCGGATCAAGGCGCAGATGCTCCTCCCGCGGCATGGGGAGGACGAGGATGAGGATCCACGTGCGGAACTCGTCCGGCGCCTCCTCGAGTACGAGCAGATCCGGGAGATCTCGCAGCGGCTCGAGGCGGCCGAACTCGAACGGTCACGACGATCGTCCAAGGGGTTCGTCCCTCCGCGTCCGCGGCCGCGCGTCGAGGACCGACCGCTGGAGACGACGTGGGAGGAGGTCTTCGAGGCGGCGCTGGGGATCGAGATGCCCGACCCGCGGGACCCGAGCCACCGTGTGACGGTGAGACCGGTCGCGATGTCCGACAAGGTCGCGCTCATCCTCAACCTCCTGGCGAAGACGGAGGAGATCGAGTTCTCCAGGCTCCTGGCCGGGATCGACGAGAGAGAGGCGCGGATGCACGGGGTGATGACGCTCCTCGCGTCGCTCGAGCTCACCCGACGCCACGAGGTCGCGCTCCGGCAGGTCCTTCCCTTCAGCGAGCTCTGGATCTACCGCAGTGAATCCCGAGAGGCGGAGGACGAGGGGATGGACGGAGGGGAGATGACGCGTGATGATCGGGCGGAGGGTCACGAGGACGACCCTCCGCAGACCGATGATGCCGAACCCGGAGAGATCGAGTGAAGGCGAGTCAGATCGTGGAGGCGGTCCTCTTTGCTTCGGAGGCACCGCTCAAGACCGACGAGATCGTGCGGGCCGACGAGAGCCTCGACGAAGATCTCGTGGAGGCCGCGCTCGGGGAGCTGCGCGCCGCCTACGATGAGGGTGAACGGGCCTTCGAGCTCGTCGAGGTGGCCGAGGGCTACCAGCTCCTCACGCGTCCGGAATTTCACGGCTACCTCGAACGATTCGATACCGTTCCGCGGCCTTCCCGTCTCTCGGGACCCGCGCTGGAGGCCCTCGCGATCATCGCGTACCGCCAGCCGATCGGCCGGATCGAGATCGAATACATCCGCGGGGTGAGCAGCGCCGGTGTCATCCGAAGCCTCCAGGATCGCGGACTCGTCGACGTCGTGGGACGCGCCGAAGGGCTCGGTCGCCCCCTCCTCTACGGCACCACACCGCGCTTCCTGGAGCACTTCGGGTTCAGCGCGCTCGACGAGCTCCCGCGTCCCGACGAACTCCCGGTCGTCCTGCGGGAACGGATCCCGATCGGACTCGACGAGGACGAGGAGAATGACCCGGACCAGCTCGAGTTCGAGTCCGAAGGCGCCGCGGCGGAGGGTGGGGCCGGCGAAGAGAAGTCCGGCGCCGAACTCCCCGACGCTGCGGAGCGCCCCGACGATGCCGAGATCCTCGATGACGCCGAATCTCCGGATGTCGAGATCGAGGAGACGCCGGCGACCGGGGCACGGCGCGAAGGGTGAGGCTGCAGAAATTCCTCTCGCGCGCCGGTGTCGCCTCCCGCCGGGAGGCGGAGCGGATGATGCTCGCCGGTCGCGTTACGGTGAATGGCGAGCCGGCCACGGAACTCGGCACGCGTGTCGAGTCCGAAGCGGATCTCGTCGCCGTCGACGGCGAGGTGGTGAAGCTGATGGCGCCGCGGTGGCTCGTCTTTCACAAGCCTGTCGGGGTCCTGACCACCCGCCACGACCCCGAAGGACGGCCCACGGTGTACGACGTGATCGGCGCGCCGGCCAGCGGACTGCGCTACGTGGGACGCCTCGACTATCTGACCTCGGGGTTGATCCTCCTCACGAACCAGGGCGAGATCGTCCACCGCCTGACCCACCCGAGTTGGGAGATCGAGCGGGAGTACCGTGTCGAGGTGGAGGGAGCCGAGCCGGACCTCCCGCGCCGGCTGGTCGACGGGGTCATCCTCGAGGAGGGCCCGGCGCGCGCGAAGCGTGCGGAGTGGGGTCGCGGAAGGCGACCGGCGCTGCATCTCGTCCTCGCCGAGGGGCGGAACCGTGAGGTTCGCCGCATGATTGCAGAGACCGGGTGCGTCGTCCGACGTCTCACGCGGGTGCGGTATGGCCCGGTGCGTCTCGGCGACCTCCCTTCCGGGTCGTGGCGGGATCTGACGCCGGAGGAAATCCGGAGTCTCCGGGAGGTCACCGGATCCGACGAAGTCAAGGGATGAGTGTTCTCGATGAAGGAGTCTGAGTGTGGAACTGCGTGATCGGACGGTGCTGGTGCTCGGGGGTGCGGGACTTGTGGGTCAGGCCGTGGTACGGGAGATCCTCGCGGCCCGCCCCGCCCGGGTCGTGATCGGCTCGCTTCGGAAGTCGGAGGTGGACGAGGCGATCGAGGCGCTCTCCCCCGCCGTCGAGTCTCCGACGGCACCCCTCGAAGGGGTGTGGGGGGATCTCTTCGTGCCCGAGCCGCTCCGCGAATGTGGCCGGGAGGAGATCCTCGCCGACCCCGAGGCGCGGGCCCTCCTCCTCGACGATATCTACGAGGAGCTGACGCCGGAGGTGCTCGAGCGCTCGGCGTTGGGACGGCTCCTCCTCGATCTCGCGCCGGACGTCGTGGTGGACTGCATCAATACCGCCGGGGCGCTCGCGTACCGGAACGCCTTCCAGGCGGCGGTGGAGCTCCGTCGGGCATCGCAGGAGGGGAGCGTCTCGTCCGTCGATGTCGAGGGGCTGCTCGCCACGCTCTATCTCCCGCAACTCATCCGGCATACCCAGATCGGGCTCGAGGCGATGAAGCGCGCGGGCACCTCGATCTATGTGAAGGTCGGGACCGCGGGGACCGGCGGGATGGGGCTCAATATCCCCTTCACGCACTCCGAGGAACGGCCGAGTCGCGTCCTCCTCGCCAAGGCGTCCCTCGCCGGCGCGCACACCCTCATGCTCTTCCTCATGGCGCGCACGCCGGGCGCACCCGCCGTCAAGGAGATCAAGCCGACCGCCGCGATCTCGTGGAAGTCGATCGGGGTGGGGCCGATCCGGCGCGGTGGGAATCCCGTGGAGCGGTGCGACGCCGAGGCGCCGATCCCGGTGGGTGAGGTGTTCGGAGCCACCGGGGCGTGGCGCGCCGTCGAGGGTTCGATCGACGGCGTCTACCTCGATGCCGGCGAAAACGGACTCTTCTCGGTCGGGGAGTTCGAGACGCTCACGGCGCTCGGGTTGATGGAGTTCGTGACGCCGGAGGAGATCGCGGTGAATGTGATCCGGGAGATCCGGTCGTACCCCACCGGACGAGACGTCGTGGCGGCGCTCGATGCCGCCACGATGGGCCCGACCTACCGGGCCGGCGTGCTACGCTCGCAGGTGCTGGCGCGGATGGACACGCTCGAGGAGGAACACGGAGTCCAGGCGGTCGCCTACGAGATGCTGGGACCGCCGCGGCTGGCCAAGCTCCTCTTCGAAGCGACGCTCCTGACGCGGCTCTACGGTACGCTCGAGCGTGCGGCCGCGCTCGATCCTGCCGATGCCGCGGAGGCGAGCGCGGAGGTGATCCGCTCGGACGCCGACTTCCGCCAGCGTGCGCTCTCGATCGGGCTGCCCATCCTCCTCCCGAGTGGAGAGGAGGTGCTCCGCGGGCGGAGCGTGATCGCGCCGCCCGATCCGACGCTCGCTCCCGGAGACGACCGTGTCGTCGACGCGGGATGGATCGATCTGCGACCGCGGAACTTCCGGCGATGGAAGGAGAGGTTTGCCGCGCTCATGGCGGAGATCGCGGCGCGTCCCTCGATCGACGCCGGTTCGGCCGGGGATCATGAGTTGGGCGACGCCGGGGGAGAGCTCCGTGCCGGACGGCTCGCTGCGTGGGTGCTCCGGGTCGAGGATGCGGGGGAACGCGTCAAACGATGAGCGCGCGCGCTCTCTTGCGACGAGGGTGAATCCTCATGCCTGGTGGCGCGGATCGCCCGCGAGCGGATGCGAGGGCGCGCGGGGCTGGGTGGCGCGCCGCCACGTTCCCGGCATGAAGAGGAGGAGGACGGTGTAGATCTCCAGGCGCCCCACCATCATCATGAAGGTGAGGAGCGCGAGCGCGGGATCGGAGAGCCATCCGAAGGTGTCGGCGGGCCCGACCGCCCCCCACCCGGGTCCGATATTTCCGACGGTGGCGAGCGAGGCGCCGATCGCCGTCATGAGGTCGAGTCCGAGGAAGGCGAGGAGCGCGATCCCCGCCATCGTGATCAGGAGGTAGAGGATGACGAAGCCGATCACATTGGCGAGGACATCTTCCCGCACCACCTGACGTCCGACCCGCGCGAGCATGACGGCCCGGGGATGGAGGTGCTTGCGGAGTTCCATCCCCGTCTGCTTGAGGAGGAGGAGGACGCGGATCGTCTTCATCCCCCCCGCCGTCGATCCGGCCATCCCTCCGATGAAGAAGAGGGTGAAGAGCACCACCTGGGCCGCGGGAACCCAGAGCGCGTAGTTTTCGGAGACGAACCCCGTCGTGGTCGCGATCGAGGTCACCTGGAAGAAGGCGCCACGGATCACGGGTTCGATCGCCACCACCGGGCCCGAGAGGACGTTGACGGCCGCCACCGTGCCCGCTCCGGCAACGACGAGGAGTGTGAAGAAGCGCCACTCGATGTCACGGATGTAGTCGAAGCGACCCGTCACGGCACGGAAGTGGAGGGCGAAGTTGATCCCGGCCAGATACATGAAGAGGATCGTCACCCACTGGGTCCAGGGGTCCGAGAAGGCCGCGAGTGATGCGTTGCGCGGTGAGAATCCACCGGTCGAGAGCGTCGTGAAGGCGTGTGCCCACGCGTCGAACCACCCCATTCCGCCTGCCGCGTAGAGGCCCGCCTGGACCGCGGTCAGCGCGAAGTAGACGACCCAGAGGAGCTTGGCCGTCTGGGTGACCCTCGGCCGGAGTCGCTCCGGCGTCGGACCCGGAACCTCCGCTCGAAAGAGCTGCATCCCCCCGATCCCCAGGAAGGGGAGGATCGCGATCGCGAGGACGATGATCCCCATCCCCCCGAGCCACTGCGTGAAGGCTCGCCAGAAGAGGACGCCGTGCGGAAGCGCTTCGATATCTCCGAGGACGGTGGCGCCGGTGGTGGTGAAGCCCGACATCGATTCGAAGACCGCCGGGATGACCCCGGGGATCGATCCGGTCAGGAGGTAGGGGAGGGCACCGAAGACTGCGATCGCGATCCACCCGAAGGTGACGATCCCGTATCCTTCGCGCAGCGTGAGTTCGCCATCGAAGCGGGTGAGTCGGTAGGTGGCGAACCCCGCGCTCGCGGTGATGAGAGCCGAGAGGAGGAGCGCCGCTGCGTCGCCGTCCGCGTGGAGGAGCGCGACGGCGACGGGGAAGAGCATCGAGAGCCCCACGAAGACGAGGAGGAGGCCGACGACATTGGCGACGCGGAGGATCTGCATGCGCTCAGCCGTCGAAGAGCTGTTCGATTTCGGGAATCGCGGAGGGAAGCCCGAATACGATCACCTCGTCGCCCGCCTGTACCTCGTCCGGGCCCCGCGGGATGAGGATCTCCTCGCCTCTCAGGATCGCCCCGATCACCGCCTCATCCGGGAGGTCGAGATCCATCACCCGCATCCCGGCGATCGGAGACCCGGGTGCCACCTTGAACTCGATCGCCTCGGCGTCGATCCCCTTCAGGGCAGCGACCGTCATGACGCGTCCGCGCCGTACGTATCGGAGGATCGCATTCACGGTGGACATCCGCGGCGAAACCGATGCGTCGATCCCCACCTTCCGCACCAGAGGGAGGTATTCGAATTTGTGGATGAGGCTCACGACCTTGCGGGCGCCGACCGTCTTCGCGAGGAGCGACGAGAGGAGGTTCGTCTCGTCGTGTCCGGTGGCTGCCACAAAGCCGTCGATCCCCGCCACGCCCTCCATCTCGAGGAGTTCGAGGTCCGTGGCGTCGGCGTGCAGCACGAGGCTCTTCGGGAGGGACTCGGCGAGCTCCAGGCAGCGACGGCGATCGCTGTCCAGAATCGTGCACTCCACACCGTGCTGTCCCAGGAGATGCGCGAGGTACTCCCCTTCGGTGCTCCCGCCGGCGATCATGACACGACGGAGCTTGAATCCATCATATCCCGCCAGGCGAGGGATCTCGTGCACCTCGTCGGAGGGAGCGATCAGGTAGATCTGGTCGCCGGCCTCGATCCGATCGTGCCCCCGCGGGATGATCGTCCGATCGCCGTGGACGATGGCGACGGTCACGTAGTGCGAGCCTTTGAGTTCGGCCGCGATGCGCGCGAGCGTTTTTCCCGCTACCGGCGCACCCTCGCGCACCTGAACGCCGAGGAGTTGGACGCGTCCGTCGGCGAAGTGTGCCACATCGGTGGCGGCCGCGCTCTGAAGGAGATCGAAGGTCTCCCGGGCGCATTCACGTTCGGGATTGATCATCAGATCGATCCCCATCTGTTCGCCGCTCAGGACGGAGTCACGACGGTAATAGTCGGGCCTCGAGATCCGGGCGATCGTGTACTGGACGCCCATGCGGCTGGCCGCGAGACACGAGATCACATTGACCTCGTCCTGACTCGTCACGGCGAGCATGATCCGCGCCCCCCGCGCCCCGGCCTCCTCGAGGACGGGGATCGACGCCCCATTCCCGACCACGGTCAGGACGTCGAGTTGTTGCGAGGCGAAGTCGGCCCGATCCGGGTCCGACTCGATCAGGATGACGTCCTGGCCTTCTTCCGAGAGGCGCCGCGCGAGGTGGAAGCCCACCTCGCCTGCACCGACGATGAGTACTTTCATGGCGGTGCAAGGTAGCAGGTCTCACGCCGATTCGGGTACCGCTCCCGGACTTGACCCACTCCATCCGCACGGTTCAGGTTGCGCCGCAGTCGATCACACGCTCACGCTCACTCTCGTTCTCCATGGGATCGTCCCTCCGGATCTTCGGATCCTTCTGCCTCGCCCTCGCCCTCGGTGCCCCCTCTCCGGGTACCGCACAGGATGCGCGCTTGCCGGTCGACACGACCGTCGTCACGGAGCATACCGTCACGATCCGCGGCGAGGAGGTTCCGTATCGCGCCACCGTCGGAACGCAGCCTGTCTTCGGGGAGGATGGCGAGCCGATCGCCGCCCTCCTCTTCACCTTCTACGAACGCACCGACGTCGAGGATGGGAGTCGGCGCCCGCTCCTCATCTCCTTCAATGGGGGACCGGGGTCCGCCTCGATCTGGATGCACATCGGCTACACCGGTCCGAAGCAGCTCGTGATCGACGACGAGGGATATCCGGTGCAACCGTACGGGGTACGGGACAACCCGAACTCGGTACTCGATGTCGCGGACATCGTCTTCGTCAACCCGGTCAATGTCGCGCTCTCCCGCATCGTCGGCGACGCCGATCGGGAACAATTTTTCGGTGTGAATGAGGATATCGCCTACCTCGCCGACTGGATCGGCACCTTCGTGACGCGCCACGATCGCTGGCGGAGCCCCAAGTTCCTGATCGGTGAGAGCTACGGGACGACGCGCGTGTCGGGGCTGGCCGGCGCGCTCCAGAGTCGGCAGTGGATGTACCTGAATGGGGTCATCCTCGTCTCTCCGACGGGGCTCGGCGTGGATCGGGCCGGTCCCGTCGGGGACGCCCTCGCCCTCCCCAACTTCACCGCTACGGCGTGGTATCACGGAGCGCTCGAGGCTTCCCTCCAGAACCGCGATCTCGAAGCGATCCTGCCGGAGGTGGAGGGGTGGACGCTCGACGTGCTTCTCCCCGCGCTCGCTCGCGCGGGATCGCTCACCGAGGGTGAACGTCGAGAGGTGGCGACGGAGTTCGCGCGCTGGTCCGGCACGACCCCGGAATGGGTCCTGAACCACAACCTCCGGCCGAATGTCGGAGAGTTCCGGAAGGAGCTCCTCCGTGAGGAGGGGCTCACCGTGGGACGGCTCGATGCGCGCTACCGCGGGATCGACCGATCGAATGCCGGGGAAGCGTACGATCATGATCCGGCGCTCTCCGCGTGGAACCACGCCTTCGCTCCCGCGATGAACGACTACATCCGGAACGATCTCGGGTTCGAGACCGATCTCCAGTACTGGCTCTTCGGGCCGGTTCGCCCATGGAATCGCTCCGGCGACACGACGGGAGAGGATCTCCGACAGGCGATGCACGAGAACCCCTCCCTGCACCTCCTCGTGCAATCCGGCTACTACGATGGGGGAACCGATTACTTCAGCGCCAAATACACGATGTGGAATCTCGATCCCCGCGGCATTCTGCAGGACCGGATGCGCTTCGAGGGGTACCGGAGTGGGCACATGATGTACCTGCGCGCCGAGGACCTCGTGGTCGCGAACCAGCACATCCGTGACTTCGTCGCGTGGTCGCTCGAGGGTCTCGGTCAGCCTGCCGGATACGGACTCGGGAACTGAGGACGCGCGACCGAGATTCCGGAGCGACGGGCCCGTAGCTCAGCTGGTCAGAGCATGCGACTCATAATCGCCAGGTCCCGGGTTCGAGCCCCGGCGGGCCCACTTTCAATGGGGGGAAGGACACCACGCTGCACGGCGTGATCGGCGTCTCGCCCCCCGCCTCATCTCTTCAGTCAGTGGGGAGGATGAGGATCTCCTCGGCTTCCCCGACACCGTCGGGAACGGCGGCGAGGCGTACCGAGATCCCGGGACCCTCGTCGAAGCACCACGTCGTTGTCGGTGCGGCGTTGGCGGGGTCGGAGGTCACCGCCTCGACGTCCGCTCGCGCCTGTGGCCCCGCGATCTCCTCGATCGGGCGGGCGATCCAGTCCTCACCGGAGCTGCCGGTTCGGGCGGTGAAGGCGGGTGAGATCTCGATCACGCGTCCCTGGCTGTCGAGACGGAGGAGGGGGAGTCCGAGCGCGCCCGTCAGGGTGTGGTAGCGCGCCGCGACCTTTTCGGTGATCCCCACACCCCCTGCGACGCCCGCCTCGACCGCTCCCTCGATGTACTCGATCGTCCCGTCGGCGTGGCGGTGCGCGCGTGCCGTATGCCGAACGCGGAGCGGCCGCCCCGCCGTGTCGAGCACGAACGACTCGAAGCCGCGGACCTCCCCCTCCGAGGTCAGCGCCGCGAGAAATTCCTCGCGATCGGTGTCGGCGAGGTAGAAGGTGCGCGCGTAGCGCTCGCGAAGGAGGGCCGGGGTGGGGTACCCGAGCATCCGCACGAGCGCCGGGTTGGCATCCACGAAGGCACCGTCAGGTGCGCACCGATAGAGGCCGAGCGGAAGATGATCGAAGATGCCCCGGTGCCGTTCCTCGCTCTCACGCAGGGCGTCGGCCGCGCGCTGACGCTCCACGGCATACCGGATCGATCGCTCGAGGGTATCGGGCTCGATCTTTCCCTTGACGAGGTAGTCTGCCGCACCCGTCTCCATCGCCTGGAGGTCGACCTCCCGGTTCCCCTTGCCGGTGACCATGATCATCGGTACGCGGATCGCCCGATCCCGCGCCTCGGCGAGGAGATCGAGCCCGGTCCGCTCCTCGAGGAAGTAGTCGACGAGGATCACGTCGAACCGGTCGGCGAGGAGGGCCTCGAGCGCGCCCTCGAAGGTCGCGCTCCACTCCACCTCGGCCGAGAGGTGGTCGAGGCTTCCGAGCATCGCCTCGATCATGAGGTAGGCGGACTGCTCGTCGTCCACGACGAGGATGCGCAGCGGGTTTGATTCGGGCACGGGTCGTCCGGTCCGGGGAGTCGTCCGATCAAGGATGCGAGGCGCGTCGATCTCCCGCAATCCCGGCGATCACGGATCGACCTCCGGAGGCTTGCGGAGACGCTTCTTCCCGCTCTGCCGTCGCTTCTCCTCGAGTCGTTTGCGCTTCTGCCGTGCGGAGACCCGCGTCGGGCGGCGGGGCGGGGGACGATGCGCGCGTGCGGCGAGCTTCTCCCGGAGGCGTGCCAGCGCCCGTCGGCGGTTGGCGGTCTGGGATCGTTCGGTGCGGCTCTCGCAACGGACCCCCGTGGGCCGATGGGTCAGGCGTACCCCGGAATTCGTGGTGTTCTGGTGCTGCCCTCCCTTGCCGCCGGCGCGGAAGACATCGATTCGGCACTCGGAGAGGAGGTCGCGGTCGGAGCGTTCGTGGGAGGCGGGGGTGGGATCAGGCATGGAGAGATTCCGCGGGTCGGGGGTATAGCCTGCGCAGGTATTCCAGCCTACCATTCGTGAGCCCCGTGGTCGAACCCATCCATCTCGCCCTTCCGTGATCGCCAACCCTTCCGAACAGGCCGTCGGCGCACGCTTCATCGTGCTCGGTGCCGCAGCTGTCGTGGTCGTCTGGGGGCTTCATTTCCTCGAGCCGATCCTCCTCCCCTTCAGCCTCGCGCTCTTCCTCTCGGTTCTCGCTCTCCCGGTGCTCGGATCTCTCTGCAGCCGAGGGGTGCCGAACTGGCTGGCGGTCCTGGTGTCGATGAGCGCCGTCGTCGGGATCTTCGCGCTCTTCGGGTTCCTCGCGTCGGCCTCCTTCAGCGACCTGCAGGCGGCGCTGCCGCGCTATCAGGAAGGCTTCCAGCAGCTTCGAGCCGACTGGACCGTGGCGATCGAGAGTTCGGTCGCAATCCTGGAGCCGGGAGATGTGGACACCTTACTGGAGAGGCTCAATATCTGGGACCCCGCACGCTTCTTCGAGCTTGCGGGAACGACCCTCGGGCGCGCCGCGTCCTTCGTGGGCCAGGGTCTGCTCGTACTCCTCATCATGGTCTTTGTTCTCGCCGAGGCGGCCGTCTTTCCGGACAAGCTCGAGGCGATCTTCGGCGACGGCATGACCGGGGAAGAGCGGATGCGTACCGTCGTGGTCGAGGTTCAGCAGTATCTCGGGATCAAGACGCTCGTCTCGCTCGCCACCGGGATCGTGATCGGCGGCTGGTGCTGGATTCTGGGACTCGACTTCGCCGTCCTCCTCGGGATGATCGCCTTCGCGCTCAACTACATCCCGACCGTCGGATCGATCATCGCCGGAGTGCCCGCCGTCGTGCTTTCGCTGATCATCACCGGGGGGTCCTTCGCGCACGCACTCCTCGTCGCGGGGGGCTATGTCGTCGTGAACACCGTCTTCGGCAACTTCATCGAGCCGAGCCTCATGGGTCGGCGTCTCGGTCTCTCGACGCTCGTGGTGATCCTCTCCCTCGTCTTCTGGGGGTGGGTCTGGGGGCCGGTGGGCGCGCTCCTCTCGGTGCCCCTCACCATGATCGTCAAGATCTGGCTCGAGAACACGCAGGACCTGCGATGGATCGCGCTCCTCCTCGACAAGCAGGCGCGCCCACTCCACGAGGAGGAGACGCCTCCAGCCATGACACCGCTCCCCACACCCTCCGACTCCGTTCAGGCCTGATGTCCCTCGTCCCGATCGCCGATCAGCCCGACGATGCACGCATATGGATCTTTCCCGCCCGCGACCCGCTCTCGCGCGAAGGGGTGGATCGACTCATGAACTCGGTCGAGGGCTTCCTCGATGCGTGGGAGGCACACGGCCGACCGCTCCGGGCGAGCGCGGAGTGCAGCGAGGACCGCTTCCTGATCGTCGCGGTCGATCGGGCTTCGGAGCCGCCATCGGGGTGCTCGATCGACGCCCTCGTGCGTCACCTCGGGGAGATCGCGCCCGAGGTGGGGACATCGTTCGTGGACCACGCGCCCGTCTGGTTCCGCGCGGCGAACGGGTCGGTCGCCTGCGTATCGCGAGCGGCATTCCGGGATCTCGCGGATCGCCACGAGATCGACCGCGACACGCGCGTCTTCGATACCACCCTCACCGCGCTCTCGTCGCTGCGGTCGGGGAAGCTCGAGGTGCCAGCCTCCGACACCTGGCACGGCGCCGCATTCTTCGACTGAGGAGAGGTCAGCGCGGAGCGGGGAGCGGAGATTCTCCGTCCCCGCCCCGCGCGGTCACACGCGGGTGACGTTCTCGGCTGCGGGACCCTTCGGCCCCTCGACCATCTCGAACTCGACCCGATCGCCCTCGGCGAGCGACTTGAACCCCTCCGCCTGTATCGCGGAGTAGTGGACGAAACAGTCCTGCATCCCGTCCTCGGGCGAGATGAATCCGAAACCCTTCGCGTCGTTGAACCACTTCACCGTTCCGGTGGTTCGCATCGTTCCTGCTCCCTCGAACACGTGCTGTGAACCGACGCACCTCGCAGGTGCGTGCAGGTCGGCATCGGACCCTCCGGCCGACCGGGGGAAATTTTCGTCGAATCGGCGCTCGCGCAACCATCGGCTTCGGGACTCCGCTACTCGACGCCCCCCTGCAGGCGCTTGACGAGGGGGCTCACGGCGAGCGCGATCACCCCCACGCCTCCCACGATGAGCGCCACGGTCCGGAAGAGCGCGGTGGGCTCCATCCCCCCGATCATCCCCGCCACGCGTCCCGCGATGAGGTTGCCGAGCGATATCGAGACGAACCACAACCCCATCACCTGCCCCACGCGCTTCACCGGCGAGAGCTTCGTCATCGCCGAGAGTCCCACGGGGGAGAGCGCCAGCTCTCCGCAGGTGTGGAGGAAGTACATCACGATGAGCCAGCTCATCCCGGAGCCATTCTCGGGCGTCGCGTTGGCCGCGCCCCACGCCACCACGAGGAAGCCCATCGAGAGTCCGAGAAGGCCCCACCCGAACTTCGCGGGGATCGAGGGGTTGGCGTTGCGCCGTCCCAGCCACACCCAGAGCGCGCCGAAGACGGGCGCGAGGATCACGATGAAGGTCGAATTGACCGACTGGAACCACCCTGCGGGGACCTCGAAGGTGCCGATCGTGCGGTCGGTGAGGTCGCGCGCGTAGAGGTTGAGCGAGGAGCCCGCCTGCTCGAAGCCGGACCAGAAGACCGCCGAGAGGAGGAAGAGCCAGACGATCACCCAGAGGCGCTTGACCTCCACGGCGGAGTGTCCCCCGAAGAAGATGACCGCGCCGAAGTAGATCGCCACGAGGATGAGCACGCCGGCGCCGAGTGCGTCAGCGATCGCCGGCAGCGCGACGTCGAGCGTACCGGTCCCGATCGCGAAGCCGAACGCGACGATCGCACCGATCGCGAGGATCGCTCCGGTGAAGAACTTCCGGGAGAGCGCGGCGAGCTCCTCCGGAGAGCGGTCGGTCACGAGGTGTCCGGCATCGCCCATGTACTTGAGTCCGGCCCGGTACTGGATGAGCCCCAGCACCATCCCGATCCCGGCGAGGGAGAAGCCGAGGTGGTAGTTGTACCCCTCGCCGATCGCCGAACAGGCCAGAGGTCCGAGGATCGCCCCGAGATTGATCCCCATGTAGAAGATCGAGAAGCCGGCGTCACGCCGCGCGCCCCCTTCGGGGTAGAGGTCGCCCACCACCGTCGAGACATTCGGCTTGAGCAGCCCCGTCCCGATCGTGATGAGGAAGAGGCCGATGAAGAAGAGGGGTTCGAAGGGGACCGCCATCGAGAAGTGCCCCGCGGCGATGATCCACCCCCCGACATAGACCGACTTGCGCTTCCCCCAGAGGGTGTCGGCGACCCACCCCCCCGGGAGGGCGAGGAGATACACGAGCCCCGTGTAGAGACCGTAGATCGCCCCCGCCGTCACCGGATCGAAGCCGAGCCCGGGGTTTGCGACGACCGTCTGCTCGGTCAGGTAGAGGATGAGGAGGGCACGCATCCCGTAGTACGAGAAACGCTCCCACATCTCGGTGAAGAAGAGAGTGGCCAGCCCCCGGGGGTGGCCGAAGAAGGTCCTGCCCGGGGCGGGCGCAGTGGCGGTGGTCACGGATTCGAATCTCCTGCGGGACGGGAGCGCAGCCGACACCCGCGTCGACGCGCAAGCCGCCAACTTAGGGGTCGGAGAGGATCACGTCGAGGAAGCGCGCCGCGGCCTCTTCCGCCCACACTCCGGGTCGCTGCAGCGTCCCGCGCAGGAAGCCGACGTGTCCCCCCCTCCGCGTCAGGACCGGGTGGAGTATCGGGTTGTCACGGAGTGCGCGGACGGGGACTGCGTCGAAGGGGAGGAAGGGGTCGTCCTGGGCATGGACCACGAGGGTGGGGATGCGGACCTCGGGGAGTCGGGGACCCGAACTGCTCTCCGCGTAGTAGTGCAGGGCGTCACGGAATCCGTGGAGCGGTGCGGTGAAGGCGTCGTCGAATTCCCGGATCGAGGAAGCGGCGCGAATCCGCTCCAGATCGACGCTCTCGCTGACGAGGTGGACCTTCTCCTCGACCTTGGCGATGAGCGATCGCAGGAAGTAGCGCGTGTAGATGCGCCCCATCCGCGTCCGCTCGAGGAGTGCCGCGCCGGCGGCCAGATCGAAGGGGACGGAGATGACGGCGGCGGCGCTCACCGGCGTGGCGTATCCCTCTTCGGCGAGGTACTTGAGGAGGACATTGCCGCCGAGCGAGAAGCCGAGTGCCGCGAGGGGAGCCTCGGGGTGACGCGCCGCGAGACGCGCGACGACGAAGCGGAGGTCTCCGGTCTCTCCGGAGTGGTAACTCCGTGCCCGACGGTTCGGCTCGCCACTGCACGAGCGGAAGTTCATCGCGACGACCCCGAGGCCGCGCCGGGTGAGCGCGTCGACGGCGCACCGCACGTAGCGCCGGTCGGAGTTCCCCTCGAGCCCGTGCAGGATGAGGCAGACCGGTGCGTCGGGGTGCGGGGGCGGCGCGATATCGAGGTCGAGGAAATCGCCGTCGGGAGTATCCCAGCGCTCGCGACGCGTCGCCGTCCGGGGATCGGGTCGGAGGAAGCGGCCGGCAAGCGTCTGCACGTGCGGGTTCGCGGCCATCCGCGCGGGACGGAAGGTCGGGGGGAGCGCCGCAGCGGGGATCGGGTCGGGAGGAGGCGGGTCGAGCATGGGAGATTCTAACTCGAATCACCGGGTCGGGGGGAAGGATCCCGATGAAACTTCCCGCGACACGCGATCGTACGAGCGAGGGATCGATCTCTCCCCCGCGCCCCCCTCCTTCGCCCGAATCCGTGAATCGCCTCCTCCTCGCCGGAGTTGCGCTCGCGTGCCTCGCACTCCCTGCTGCGGGCTCTCCCCTCGAGCGTCCGATCCATCCCGGATGGCGTGCCGGCTTCACACCGCCACCCGACTCCACCCGGCTGTGGGGACGCGTGACCCTCACCGACGGCGCCGTCCTCGAGGGATACCTCCGCTGGGGGCACGGCGCCGGGGTCTGGGCCGACCTCCTCGACGGCACGCGCATGCCGCCCGCGGAGCTCGTCGAGCTCGCCCGTTCGCTCACCGACGACGCGGGCCGTCTGCGGAGTGTGGACTACTTCGGTATCCGCGTCTCCTGGCCCGAAGACGACTTCGAGGTCGCGCGGCAGTACACCGTCCGCTTCGGTCACCTGCGGCGCCTCATACCCGATGGGGAGGAGGTGCTTCTCGAGTTTCGATCGGGGGAGCGCGCGCGGATCGAGTCGGGTGGCGGTGACCTCGGGCCCTCCTTCAGAGGACTCGAGGTCGAAGGGCGGGACGGAAACGTCCGTGAACTCGAGTGGGAGGAGATCGCCGAGGTGGAGTTCGCCGTCGCCCCCGCCGGGAGCGAGAGCCGTCACACCCGTCTGCACGGGAGCGTGACGACCACCGACGGACGCCGGATCACGGGGTGGGTGGGGTGGGGGTCCGACGAGATCTTCCTCGACGAGACACTCGACGGGAAGGAAGAGGATGAGGGGATCGCCTTCGAGGAGATCTCCACGATCGAGCGGCTCGACGAGGGCGTGCGGGTGACGCTCGTGAGCGGGGAGCATCGCACGCTGTCGGGGACGGAGGATGTGAACGCCGACAACGCCGGAATCGAGGTGATCGATCCGGAGCTCGGGCGGGCCGTCGTGCCGTGGAGATCGTTCGCCTCCTTCGACCTGCATCCGGTCGCCCCCGACGCCGCGCGTCTCCCCGAGGCACGGGGCGTTCTCCACGGCGTCCTCGTGACGGAGGACGGCACGCGTCTCGAAGGGCGGATCGTGTGGGACGCGGACGAGGCGACGGAGTGGGAGTTCCTGAATGGGGTGTGGGGGCGGATCGATGTCGCCGTGGAGTTCTCGCGGATTCTCCGGATCGAACGCACGGCGGAGGGGAGGGCGGAGCTCACGCTCCGCGACGGGCGGAGGATGACGCTCGAGGGATCGAATGATGTCGATGCCTCGAACCGCGGGATCCTCGTCCTCGCCGCGGACGGGACCGGAGAGAAGGTCGAGTGGGTCGAACTCGCCCACCTGACCTTCGAACCCCGATGAGCCGCGCGAGGGTATTCATTGCCGGAGCGATCGTGTGGTTCGTCTGCGCTCCGGGGCTCCAGGCGCAGGACGCCCAGGGGGCCTTTGCCGATCCGGAAGCCGAACGCCTCTTCCGGGTCGCGCACGAGGCGTGGCGGAGTGTGGACGCCTCGGTGGTGCGCTACACCGCCCTCGTGCGACGGCGCTTCGTGGCGTCTCTTCGGACCCCGCTGCGCGACCGCACGCTCTATCACCAGGAGGCGGCGTCGCGCGTCTTCTGGGATCGCGACCGCGACCAGATCACGCAGATCCTCGCGTCGAGTCAGGAGGTACCGGAGGCACCCGAGGGTACCGGGATCGTCCTCGGTGGCGGTGGGAGCAACTTCGAACCGATCGGATTCGGGGATGCCTTCGACCCCGGAGGCGACCGTCTCATCTTCGGAGCGGCCCCATCCGGGGACGTCGACGAGGTGGACCACGACGAGTTCTTCGTCTACCACCCCCTGGGCAGCTTCGCGGAGGAGGCGTACCGCTACGAGGTGGGAGACACCCTCACGCTGACGCTCCCCGACGCGCGGGAGATCCGCGCGGTGGAGCTCACCGTGGTCCCGAGGATCGCGAGCCCGAATCACCTGACCGGCACCCTCTGGATCGAGCCGGAGAGCGGTGCACTCGTGCGCGCCGCCTACCGGCTCAGCGAATCGATCGACATCGTGCGGGACATCCCCGACGTCGCGGAGGAGGATGCGGAGGGCGACTTCGATCTCGTCCCCGGATTCCTGAAGCCGTGGATCTTCGACATGACGCTTGTGACGGTCGACTACGCGCTCTGGAACTTCGACGTCTGGCTCCCGCGCGCGATGCGTGTCGATGGCGAGGTGCGCGCCGGGGTACTGCGGGTGCCCGCGTCGATCGATATCGCGTATCGGATGGAGTCGGTGGTGACCGACCGCGATCTCCAGGAGGGGAGAGGCGCGGCTCCCTTCGAAGGGCTCGAGGACCGCGTCTTCGAGTCCCGCGAAGAGGCGCTCGCCTTCATCGCGGAACAACTCGGTGAGGATGAGGGAGTCGAGTTCGAGGTCGTGGACGACAAATTCGTCCCGGTCGATCGGGACTGGCTCCAGCAGAGCCCACACCTCCCCCCTCCGATCTGGGACGACGCGCCCGGCTTCCTCTCCGAGGACGATCTGAACGAATTCGCGGCGCGCCTGCGCGACCTTCCGCGGGCACCGGTGCGGAGCCTGCCCTTCCGGGTGGGGTGGGGGCTCGGCCACCCCGGCACGCTTCGATACAACCGCATCGAGGCGCTCGCGGCGGGGGTCGGCGGGGATGCGCGCTTCTCGAGCTTCCTTGGCCCGATCGATCTGCACGCGATCGCACTCTTCGGGATCGCCGATGCCGAACCGAAGGGGTCGGTCACGCTGGAACGAAGCACCCTCTCCCGCACGATCGCGGTATCGGGATACCGCGACCTTCGGGCGATCGAGCCGCGGCTGCGCCCGCTCGGTCCGGGCAACTCCTTCAATGCGCTCTTGCGGGGGCGGGACGACGGCGACTACTACATGGCGGCGGGGGGCGATCTGACGATCGGCCCTCCCCCGTCGTCACGCGAGAGCTGGGAGGTGCGGCTCTACGGCGAGCATCAGACGAGTGTGAAGACCGAGACCGATGTCTCGCTCCGGCGGGCCTTCGACAGTGACCGGGAGTTCCGGGCGAACGCCCCGGCGACGGAACTCGACGAGTTCGGCGTGGAAGTCGGGATCCGGCCCTGGTGGGGGGAGGATCCCGATCGGACACAGGTGGGGGTGGAGTTCTACGGCCAGGCCGCCACCTGGCAGCCCACCGATGGAGGCGAGTGGGCGTCATATGCACGGACCCGCGCGACGGTGCGCACCCGGGTGCCCATCACGGACCGCTGGCGCGTGGGGTTCGAGGTCGAGGGGGGGACGTCATTCGAATTCGACGAACCCGGCGGGGGTGGCGGTGCGCTTCCGGCACAGCGGTCGTGGCTCCTCGGCGGCCCGGTCACATTGCGCGGATACGAGGCGAATGTGGCGCGTGGGGAGGATCTCGGTCGGTCGAGGCTCGAGTTCGCGCGGGGCACCCGCTTCGGCTCGGTGACGCTCTTCGGGGATGCGGGGTGGGTGGGGCGATGGCAGACCTTCGAGAGCGACGATGTGCTCTATGGCGTCGGGGTCGGGGCGAGCTTCCTCGACGGGCTCGTCCGTCTCGATCTCGCGCGCGGACTGACGGGGCCGGCGGGTGAGACACGCCTCGACCTCTACGTCGACGGGATCCTCTGACGCCGAGGCCGAGTGCCGGAACCGTTCCTCCCCTCCGCGGGGCACGCGCCCGCCTTTGACGGATCCCCGGGGTGCGCGCATGATCGGGGCATGAAACGACCGCTGCGAACGCTCCTCGTCCTTCCCGCGATCTTCTCTCTCGTCGCCTGCGAGTCGGGCGCTCCCCCTCCTCCCGGGCCCGGGGTGAGCGCCGAGCTGGCGGATCGGAGGTCGCGCATCCTCTCGGACCTCGCCTACGCCTGGGATCTGCGGATCCCGTCCGCCCTCGAGGAGCCGATCACCGGAGGGGTGACGATTGATCTCACCTGGACCGATCCGGATCGAGAGCCGGTCGTCCTCGACTTCCGGGAGCCCGGCACGCGCGTTCAGGGGGTACGGGTGAATGACGCCCCGGCGGAGTGGAGTGCCGTCCACGACCACCTCGTGATCGCCGCGGAGGCCTTCGAGCCGATGTCGACGAACCGGATCGAGGTCGACTTCACGGCCGGCGACGATGCGCTCAATCGGAGCGAGGAGTTCCTCTTCACCCTCTTCGTCCCCGATCGGGCGCACGCCTCCCTCCCGCTCTTCGATCAGCCCGATCTGAAGGCACGGGTGAGCTGGCGGATCGAGACCCCCCGCGGATGGCGGGCGGTCGCCAACGGGCCCGAGATCGAGGCGCCCGACGACCCGGGCGAGGGTGGGGTCTGGCGATTTGCGTCGTCCCGTCCGATCTCCACCTACCTCATCGCCTTCGCAGCCGGCCGCTTCGAGGTTGAAGAGGGTGAGCGGGAGGGACGGCGCTTCCGGGTCTTCCATCGCGAGACCGATTCGGCGCGTGTCGCGCGCAATATCGGTGCGGTTTTCGATCTGCATGCGGGGGCGCTCGGATGGCTCGAAGAGTACACGGAGATCCCCTATCCCTTCGAGAAGTACGACATCGTCCTCATCCCCTCCTTCCAGTATGGAGGGATGGAGCATCCCGGGTCGGTCTTCTATCGCCAGTCCTCCCTCCTCCTCGACGAATCCGCAACGCAGTCGAATTACCTCTCTCGCGCGAGTCTGATCGCGCACGAGACCGCACATATGTGGTTCGGGGATCTCGTCACGATGGAGTGGTTCGACGATGTCTGGATGAAGGAGGTCTTCGCGAACTTCATGGCGGCCCGGATCGTGGGACCGGCGTTTCCCGAGGTGGATCACGACCTTCGCTTCCTCCTGGCGCATCATCCGGCGGCGTACGGGGTCGATCGCACGCCCGGAGCCAATCCGGTCCGTCAGCCGCTCGAGAATCTCGACGAGGCGGGCACCCTCTACGGGCCGATCATCTATCAGAAGGCCCCGATCGTGATGGCCCACCTCGAACGCACCCTCGGAGCCGAGACCTTCCGTGAGGGATTGCGGCGCTATCTTCGCGGTCACGCCTTCGGCAATGCGACCTGGCTGGACCTCGTCACCGAGCTCGATGCCCTGCACCCCGAAGATCTTCCGGCGTGGAGCCGGGTCTGGGTGGAGGAGCCCGGACGCCCGACGATCCGGGTGATCTTCGAGCCCGGTCCGGAGGGCGAGGGACGCCTCCTCCTCGAGCAGGAGGACGCCTGGGGAGTCGCGAGGCGGTGGCCGCAGCGCCTCGTCGTCCACGCCGAGTGGGAGGGCCGCTCCGAAGCGACGACGGTCGAATTCGCAGGTGGGGAGAGCGTCGCCGTGGCGTGGGAAGGGGTCGCGCGGCCCGATCGGGTGATCCCGAACGCCTCGGGGATCGAATACGGGCTCTTCCTCCTCGATGAGGCGTGGGTGCGCGCGCTCGCCGAGGGACTCTCCACGACCGGGTCGGACCTCCTGCGTGGCGCGTCGATCCTCCTCCTCCGGGACGCGCTCCTGGAGGAGCAGATCGAGCCCGAAATCCTCCTCGACGGCGTCCTCGTGGCGCTCGAGACCGAGGAGAACGAGTTGGTCGCCAACGCGCTCGTCGGCCTCGTGGGAGAGATCGTCTGGCGCTACCTGACCCCGGAGCGACGGGAGGCGCTGGCGCCCCGTGTCGAGGCGACGCTCTGGAACCGGATCGATGCGGTACCGTCGCGGACGCTGAAGGCGACGCTCTTCGGGGCGTGGCGGCGCGTCGTCCTGACCCCGGACGGAGTTCGCCGACTTCGATCGATCTGGGCCGGGGAGGTCGAGGTGCCGGGGGTTCCGCTCTCACCGGACGACCGGACGGGCCTCGCCACGAGCCTCGCGCTTCGAGGCGTCACGGACGCCGAGGCGATTCTCGATCAACAGCGTGAGCGGATCGAGAATCCGGACCGTCGGGCGCGCTTCGATTTCATCCGTCCCTCGCTCTCCGCCGATCCGGCGGTCCGGGAAGCCTTCTTCACCTCGCTCCTCGATCCAGACAACCGGGGGAGGGAACCGTGGGTGACGGCGGGGCTCGGAGAGCTCCATCATCCCCTCCGACACCCGGAGTCGGCCCGCTTCGTGGGGATCGCGCTTCGTGAGATCGAGGAGATCCAGCGAACCGGCGACATCTTCTTCCCCTCGGCGTGGCTCTCCGCGACACTCGGCTCGTACAACCTGCCCGAGGTGTGGGAGGAGGTCGACGCATTTCTGCGCGCACGTCCCGACCTCGCCCCGCGACTGCGCGCGAAGGTCGAGCAGGAGGCCGATGCCCTCCGTCGGGCCGTACGTATCACGCACGGGCCGGAGGCGGCGCCCGGCTGGAGGATTCGCTGAGGTCACGCGCCTGCAGCGCGACGCCCGGACGCCTCCACGATGCGGCGTGAGGGGTGTGAACAGGCGTTACCCCGGGGCGCGGGGAGAGGGTCGGAGCCGAGCTCCGGCGTGCCGCGCTGAACTCCTCGCCATTCGTGGAGAGGGATTGGCAGACACGCCGCGCCGTACCGCGGCGCGGCGCGGCGTCCATGCCGTTGCAGCGGGCGCAGGAGATGTGTACAGTGTTAACATGGCAACGGCGACGCGTGGACGCATTCTGAGTGAAGCCACCGAGCTCTATCTCCGGGATGGATTCGACGGCTTCTCGATGCGCGCACTCGCGCGTGCCGTGGGGGTCACCGCACCCGCGCTCTATCGACACTACACCTCGCGGGAGCACGTCCTCCACGAAGTGATCGGAGAGGCGTATCGCAGGCTCGGGGCCGAGTTGTACACGGCGCTCTCCGAGTCGACCCCGAAGGAGCGACTCCTCCGCGCGATCCGGGGCTACGTCGACTTCGCCCTCGGCAACCCCCGTCTCTACGAGGTGCTCTTCGTCCCGCCGAGGATGATGGGGGACAGCGAACTGCCGGAGGAGATCGAGGCGCAGGCGTGCGCGATCGGCACCTTCTTCGACGACCGGGTTCGGGAGTGCGTGGCGGCGGGCGTGCTCCGGGACGAGGGTGTGTCCCCCACCGTGTGGGCCCACACGCACGGGTTGGTCAGCCTCTACCTGCGCGGACGCCTCGACGATCGTGGCGTCACCTCGGATGCGGAGTTCTTCGCCCTCTTCGAGCGATCGACGACGCGCATCCTCGAGGGGGTGGGGGGATCGGCGATCCCCCGGGTCGGCGCCGAGATCGAGGGTGCCGGGGGGGGCGCGTCGGGTGCGTGAGGATGAACCCGGCGATCACGCCCCGGACGAGACACCCCGCGAACCGCTGGGAGTCCGTCTCGTCCGGGGCATGATCGCCGCCCTCATCTGGGCGGCGCTGAGCCTGCCGATCGCGGGGACCTTCCGGTGGGTGGGCGAGGAACTCGCGATGCCTCCCATTTATGCCCCGATGTGGCGGGGCTTCCTCGTCGTCGTCGGCGTGGTCCTCGTGCTCGCCTTCGTCGTTGATCCGCGGGGCGAGCGCCCGTAACGACGGCTCGGCCTCAGCGGCCTCCGCCGCCGCGCTTGAGCACCTCTTCCTGATACGACTCCGAGGCGTACACCGCGACCTCGACGCGTCGATTCTGCTGCCGGCCTTCCTCGGTCTCGTTGGTCGTGACCGGCTCCGCCTCGCCGAGCCCCACGGCGCGAAGCTGGGCCGCATTCATCCCCGAGGTGACGAGGAAGGTTTCGGCGGCGCGCGCGCGCTGCTCGGAGAGACGGAGGTTGTAGGCGTCGTCCCCCCGCCCGTCGGTGTGTCCGGCCACCATGAGGATCGCGTCACTCCCCATGTCCTCGAGCGACACCGCGAGCTGTGAGAGGTTCTCGCGCGCGGCGGGTCGGAGGGTCGACGAGTCGAAGTCGAAGAGGATCCCGGAGTCGAAGGTGATGAGGATCCCCTCGCCGACCCGTTCGACGGTGGCGTTGTCGAGGCGTCGGCGAAGCTCCTCGGCCTTGACGTCCATGCGGCGCCCGATGACCGCGCCCGCGGCACCGCCGACGACGGCCCCGATGATCGCGCCCCGGGCCGTGTTGCCCGTCGCGCCCCCGATCGCGGCGCCCGCTGCGGCACCGCCGCCGGCGCCGATCAGGGCTCCCCGTTCGGTATTGTTCATCGAGGCACATCCACCCAGGAGGAAGAGGGTGAGGAGGAACGCGGGCACCGCACGGTTCGGGGCCCGAAGCGAGAGTGGCGAGTGGGTTGTCATGGCGAGTCGTGATCCGGTTCTCGGGGTGTGAAGATCGGAGGCGTGCACACCGCGTGCGACCTCTTGAGGAATATTGCACGATCCGTGCCGCGGCTTCGAGCGCGTCGATCCCGCGCCCGGATCGCCGGTCCCTCGAGCGAGGTGTCTCCCTGCGGGGACGTCGACGTACCCAATCGGCGTACCTGGAGTGGGAAGGTGCGCGAAATCCACCACGGTCGCCACCCCTCCCGCCGATCGAGGGGGCGCGTGGGAGGCGCAGCGGGGTGCAGGGCAGGGGGGATCCATCTCCCGGAACGAAGGGCGCCGGGCGGGATGCGATGACGACCGGATCGCGACGGCTTGGCGGCGCGGCGAGTTCGATCGAGATTCACGTCGACCTCCGGCGCGCTTCACCGTCTGCGCCGATACGATTTGAAGAGGAGGAACGATGGGTGGATTCCGGATGGCTCCGAGAGATGGACGAGGTGCCCTCGTGGCACTCCTCCTCGCGACGTCCTGGGTGGGAGTCGAGGTGGGCGCGCTCTCGGCCCAGGCAGCTCCGGAGGATGAGGTGATCGGTGTGGTCGATCAGCTCTTCGACGCCATGCGCGAGAAGGACGAAGCCGCGCTGCGGGCCGTCTTCCATGCGGATGCGCGGCTCCACACGGCGGGCAACGCGGAGACGGGCACCCCGATCGACCGCTTCATCCGCAATGTGGTGGGGAACGCCGCACACCTCGACGAGGTCACCTTCGAAGAGGAGGTGCGGGTGCATGGAGACCTCGCGGTCGCCTGGACCCCCTACAACCTCTTCGTGGACGGAGAGTTCAGTCACTGCGGAGTCGATGCCTTCACCCTCGTCCGCACCGGAGCCGGGTGGAAGATCCTGCAGATCGTCGACACGCGCGAGCGTGAGGGGTGCGATCCGACGCGTCGCAAATGAGGCACCCCCTCCCTTCACGGGGAGAGATGCGTGAAGTGGCCCGCCTGGCTGCGCCGATCGTGGCGATCCAGGTGGGCCTCATGCTGCACGGTGCCGTCGACACCCTGATGGTCGGGCAGGTCTCTGCCGAAGACCTCGCCGCCGTGGCACTCGGGAATCTCTACTTCTTCCTCGTCGCGGTCTTCGGGATGGGGCTCCTCTTCTCGCTCGATCCGCTTGTCGCCCAGGCGTTTGGCGCGGGTGACGAAGAGGC
>JAVVEY010000126.1:0-7320 GCA_032250675.1 Longimicrobiales bacterium
GTGAGCGATCCGACGACCTCACCCGGTGGTTCTACCGACGGAGCTGGACGCCCGCCGCCGCCCCGGAGGTGAAGGTCGTGCCCGGGACGGCTTTCCTGGTGCTGGCCGACGCGGGCAGCCCGGGCGACGAGCTCGGTGACCGGCTGGCCCGGGAAGGGTACCCGGTGGTCCGGGTCCGAAGCGGAGAACGTTTCCAGGGAGGCGGAGATCACTACGCCGTCCGGCCGGGATCCGCCGGCGACTGGGAAGAACTGGCCCGGGCGCTTCGGGACACCGGAACGCTCCCCGATGTAGCGGTTCATGCCTGGTGCCTGGAGGGCGCGACGGAGGAGGATCGCGATCTCGACGATCTGGAGGGAATCGAGGACGCGGCGTTCTTCGCACCCCTCTACCTCCTGCAGGCGCTGGAGAGGGTCGTGCCCGGCCATCCGCTCCGGCTGGTGGCGGCCGCGACCCGGACCCTGCCGGTGGAGGAAGACGAATCGGTCCGGCCCCTCCACTCCCTCCTTCTGGGGCCGATCCGGGTCGCCCCCCGGGAGCTGCCCGGGGTGAATGCCCGGATCGTGGACGTCGGGGCGTCGCTCACCGAGGAGGATCGGCGAGAGGCGACGCTGGAGTTCCTGGCCGGGGAGGTGGCGTCCCCTTCGGATGCAACGGGGGTCGCGCTGCGGGGCTCCGACCGCTTCGTGGAGAGCTTCGAGCGGAGTCCGGCACCCCCTCCGGCGGAGAGGCACGGGCTCCGTGAGGGCGCGACCTTCCTGGTGACCGGCGGGCTGGGTGGGATCGGCCTGGTGGCTGCCCGCTTCCTCGCCTCCGAAGCGAAGGCCCGGCTGGTGCTGGTCGGCCGGAGCGGCCTCCCCGCTCCGGAAGAGCGCGCCGCGTGGCTCGAGCAGCACCCCGGAGACGAGAAGACCGCCCGGGCGATCAGGGAGGTCGAGGCGCTGGAAGCCATGGGATCGGAGGTCCTCGTCCTGAAGGGCGACGTGACCGACGTAGACCGCATGATGGAGGTGGTCGAGGCCGCCGTGGAACGCTTCGGAAGCCTGGACGGCGTGATTCACGCCGCTGGAGTCCTGGACGACGGACCCCTCCTGGCCCGCGACGAGGAGCAGCTCCGGGCGGTCCTTGCGCCCAAGGTCCGGGGCACCCTCGTCCTGGAACGGGCCGTCCGGCAAGCCGATCCGGAGGTCTTCGTCCTCTTCTCATCGATCAGCGCCGTCCTCGGCGCGCCGGGGCAGATCGACTACACGGCCGCCAACGCCTTCCTGGACGCCTTCGCCTTCGCCCGCTCCGGGGACACCGCCGGTCGTACCGTGGCGATCGGATGGGGGCCCTGGAAGGAGGTGGGGATGGCGGCTGAAGTTGCGGGGCTCGAGCGCTACGCCACGGCTCCCGGGAGCGGACCCCGACACGCCGTGCCTCTCGAGCACCCCCTCTTCGACCGCCGCATCGAGAGCGACGGTGAGGTGGTGTTTCTGACCCGGTTCGAACTCGGACGGCACTGGATGCTGGACGAACATCGGATGCGGGACGGCGGCTGGGTGCTTCCGGGGTCCGGCTACGTGGAGCTGATCCACGCCGCCGTCCTCGAAGTCGAAGGCGAAGGCTTTTCCCGTCTGGCCGACCTCCTCTTCCTCCGGCCCTTCGGCATCTCCGAAGGCGAGTCCCGTGAGCTGGAAGTCCGACTCGCCTCCAGGGGCGACGGCGTCGGTCACGACGTGGTCGTCCGGAGTCGCCGGCCCGATCTGGACGAGTGGATCGAGCACGCAGTGGCTACCACCTTCCGGGACGCCCCGTCCCGGGACGGGGCGCCTGCGAAGCTGGACGAACTTCTCGGTCGAATCGGCGTGCCCCGGGACGGTGGACCGGGACCCCACCCCTTCATGGACTTCGGGCCCCGCTGGTCCAACGTCCGCGGCACCTGCGCCACTGGAGACGAGGCCCTCCTCCGCCTCGAGCTTCCGGAGGGCTTCCTGGATGATCTGGAGGGGGTGCGCCTCCACCCCGCGCTCCTCGACATGGCCACGGCTGGCGCTCAGGGTCTGATCGGCGACGTCGGTCGGGGGGAGGGAGCCTTCGTTCCGGTGGGATACGGCTCGATCCGTCCCCTGGGATCCGTGGGCGCCGAGCTGACGAGCCACGTGACGCTCAAGGAGGTGGACGAGGAAGGCGCCTTCGTCAGCTTCGACGTCACGATCTACGACTTCGCCGGAGAGCCCGTGGTCGAGATCCGCGACTTCAGCATGATGCGGATCACCGAGAGCCAGCTCGGAGACGGCGAGGATGAAGCGGAGGGCCCGTCCTGGCTCAGGAACGCCATCGCGCCGGTCGACGGCGCCGAGGTGCTCCGGATCGTTCTCGAAGGTCGCACATCGCCTCACCTCCTGGTGAGTCCCCGCCCCATCGAGATCCTGAAAGAGGAGACTGCCAGGGCGGCCCGGGAGGTGCCACCGGCGCGTCGTGGAGGGCGCGCATCCCGGGTGGACATCACCCCGGTGGAGGAGGCCCTGGCCAGCCACGAAGCCGTGGCGGAGGTGGCAGCGCTCGCTGCCGAGGAGGTGGACGGTGGTGTCCGGGTGGTGGCCTTCGTGTCGTTCGAACCCGGTCGGCACGCGACGGTCAGCGAGCTTCGCAGCTTCGTCCGGGACCGGGTCCCGCCGGAGGTCGTTCCGAAGAACTTCGTCGAAGAGGCGGTTCTTCCCCGGGACACCAACGGTCGGATCGATCGGAGCGCGCTCCGTGACCCCTTCGCCGAGGTCGACGACTACGTGGCGCCCCGGACGCCAACCGAGAAGGCGATCGCCCGGATATGGGAAGAGCTCCTGGGGCTCGAGCGGGTGAGCGTCCACGAAAACTTTCTCGATGTGGGCGGTCACTCGCTGGTGGGGATCCGGACCCTCGCGCGGATCGAGAAGGCGACGGGTGTCCGGCCTCATGCCAACGCCCTCACCCTGCAGACGCTGGCCCAGCTCGCGGGGGACGTCGACAAGGAGCGGAGGGAGGGCACTGAAGCCGTCGATCCTGGATCGAGCGGAGCGGACGATGGTTTCCTGGCGCGGGTCAGGAAGGTGATCGTGGGACGATGAACCCCCTCTATTTCGGCCCCTCTGATCGACACCTCTTCGGTGCCTTCAGCCAGAGCCGGAGCCGCGGAAGGCTCGGCGCCGTTCTCCTCTGCTACCCGATTCTGGGGGAGTATCTGAGGGCCCACCGTGCCTTTCGCCAACTCACCACTCTTCTCGGTCGGGCGGGCCTCAGCGTGCTCCGTTTCGACTACGCGTGCACGGGGGACTCCGCGGGCCCGGGCGAGGACGCCCGCCTGGCCGAGTGGCTCGAGGACGTGGACTGGGCTGTGGACGAGCTGAAGGCGATGGTGGGCGTGGAGCAGGTCTCCATCGCCGGCCTCCGCTTCGGAGCCACGATCGCCGCGCTCGCCTGCACCCGGCGGACCGATGTGGAGAAGCTGGTCCTCTGGGACCCCATCGTGTCGGGCCGGGCATACGTTGAGGCGATGCTCGGCGCTGAACCGCCGGAGTCGACCGAAGGGGTAGAGGGCGTGCCCATGGCCCCCGAGCTCCGGAGGGAGCTGGAGGGAGTGGACCTCACCGGGCTCGGCGAGCTTTCGGTCGCGTCCGCGAGCATCCTCGTGGCGGAAGACGACCGGGCCTCGCGCTCGCTCCATCGACATCTCGAGGCGCTGGGGGTGAAGACCGACTTCGAGGTCGTCCCCTCATCGGGGAGCTGGACCGAGGCGGACCCCCTCGGGGCGGCCTACATCCCCGAACGGATCATCCGCTCGGTGGTGGACCGGCTCGGTTCACCCACGGGAGTCACGTCGTGAGAGAACGCGCCCTGACCTTCGGGCCCGACGGGATCCTGGTGGGGATCCTCACCGAACCCGACCCGGAGTCGGTGCGCGCCGACGCACCCACCCAGGTGATCCTCAACTCGGGGATCATCCATCGGGTCGGGGCGAGCCGGCTCTACGTCCAGATCGCTCGGGCCATGGCCGAGGAGGGCTTCACCACCCTCCGCTTCGACTTCTCGGGTGTCGGCGACTCGGAGGCACGCCGGGACGCCCTGCCCATCGAGGAGCGCTTCGTCGTGGAGACCCGCGAAGCGATGGACTACCTCGGCGGTGTGACCGGCGCGGACCGCTTCGTCGTCGGAGGCCTCTGTTCGGGTGCGGACGGCGCCTTCTGGGCGGGTCTGGAGGATGAGCGAATCTCGGGCATCTGGCAGATCGACGCCTTCAGTTATCGGACGCCCGGCTACTATCTGCGACGGTACGGACCCCAGCTCCTCGACCCCCGGGCATGGATCCACTCGATCCGGAGCCGGATCCGCAGGGCGGATGGAGAGCCGGGGGACGAGGTGTTCGTGGCACCGGAATACCAGCGCATCTTCCCTCCGCGGAGCACCGTCCGGGAAGGGCTTGCAAGGCTCCTCGACCGGCGCGTGGAGCTGTACTTCTTCTTCTCGGGAGACGCGGACTACAACTACGCAGGTCAGCACGCGGACGCCTTCCCGGGCATCGGTCTCGGAGAGCAGGCCGTGATCCACCATGCCCCGGAGGCCAGCCACACCCTTACGCGACTGGAGCACCAACGTCAGGTAGTGGACGACCTCGCCGGCTGGATGCGCTCCCGGTGGCCGGAGGTCCCGGAGGTCGAAGCGGAGGGCACCTCCCCGTCGACCGGGGAGGTGCCGTCCTGAGCTCTCCGGCCCGCATCAGTTCAGCGGGCACCCCTGGTTGTTCAGGGTGTCGAACGCATCCTTCCGGGCGTTCATCTCCCGTCTGGTCCCGGCCGCCGCCGCCGTGAAGGCATCGATGACCTCCTGGGTCGTGAGGTCGTAGTCCACGCCCGACGACGAAGCATTCAGGAGCGCCGCGACCGCATGACGGGCGAGGGCGTTGATGCCGCCACCCCGCGCCCGGACCACCTCACCCAGCGTCTCACCGGGGAAGTGGTTCCCACCGAAGACCGCGTCGAACGAGTCGCTCGGGTCGAACCCTTCCCAGCTGTCGAAGTGGTGCGCCTGACGCCAGTACCCCGGGGTGCATCCCTCACCTCCGCCGGGAGGTGCCTCGTCGAGCGAGAACTTGAACCAGATGGTGCCTCCCTGGCCGTCCGGGAGGTCGATCGACGCACTCGAGGTGTTGAAGTGCCATACCGCCGTCGGACGGGAGTCCTGGGGGCCCACACGGGTCGCGATGCTGTCGAGCGTCAGATCGTCGTGCAGCGCGACGAGTTCGGCGGTGATCGTCTGGGTACCGGCCGCGCCGTCGTCATTCCAGATCTCGCGACATTCCGCCTCCGGGAAGTCGAGGTCGAACGGCCCCGCCAGCACGTCGCCACCGTCTGCGGAGGCCTCGAAGGTCCATGGACCCAGCCCCTTCGCCTCGTCGGGGAAGAAGATGCAGAGCCGCACGATGTCCGCATCGATCTGGCTGGGGTCGCCCCCCTCCCCGAACGGGTTCTCGTCTCCTACCGCGGCCGCCACCGCCGGGTCCTCGAGTGCCGTGGGAGAGCTCGACGTGTCGCAGGCTGCCGTGAAGGCGACTGCGACGAGGGCTCCGACTCCGATAACTCCCGGAAAAGATCCAGACTGGTGCTCCATCGTGACCGACCTCGTGCTGTGGTGGAAGAGCGTGACTGCGTGAGAATCGAGTGAAGATCCATGAACGAATCATACCGGGCGCGATCATCGTGTAATTCCGGGCTCTTCCTCCCAACGGCGTCTCACTGCGTGTGGTGCACGCGCCACACCAGAGGGTGAGGGTCCACACTGGAGGGGTGTTCAACCGGATGATCCCGGCCGGCCCGGGCGAGGAATGCTTCGCGCATGCGAACCCGGAGCGGCCCGAGGTGACCGACGTCGAGTGGGTTGTGCACTGACATCCCCACATCGTGATGGCGGTACAGAACGTGCGGGACGAAGGAGGGGAGGGGTCCCGCCGTCGGCCGGTGCTGCGGTGGACGCCCCGGACCGTCCACCCGGATCCAGCATCGCATGGAATATCGCTGCAGCCATCTGACGAAGGGTGACACCTACGATCAGGACATCGAGTCCGATCCCTTCGATGCCTATATGGCCGCCTGGCAGGCCCGCTACCTGAGCGAAGTGATCCCGGAGCTTTTCCCCGGGGTCCCGCCGCGGTATCTGGACTTCGCCTGCGGGACGGGGCGGATTACGGAGGTCGTCGCTCCGATGGCGTCGTCGGTGACCGGCGTCGATGTATCACGGAGCATGCTGACGGTCGCCGAGTCCAAGCTCCCGTCGGCGACCTTCCTCGAAGCGGACCTGACCCGGGGGCCTGCGGAGCTGGGGCCCTTCGACCTGGTCACGGCGTTCCGCTTCTTCGGGAACGCCGATCCCGAATTGCGCACCGCAGCCCTCACCGCCCTCAACCGCCTTCAGCCGACCGGGGGGATCCTGGTACTCAACAACCACCGCAACCCCCGGAGTGTGACGAACCTGCTGGATCGGCTGCGGGGAGAAGGCGCACTCATGGATCTGACCCATCCCGCCCTGCGCCGGTTGCTCGACCACCACGGATACGAGGTGGTGGCGGCACGTCCGATCGGTGCCTGGCAGGTGCTGACACGACTGATGCTGTCTGCCGGGCGCCACCCGGAGCGCGAGGCGCGGCTCGAACGGATCTTCGACGGTGCGCTCCTCTGTCACATCGCGCCGGACTCGGTTCTGGTGGCCCGGAAGGTGGCAGAGGCGCGGAAGGTCCCGGCGGGCGGCGCGTGACCGGCCGATGCGTCACGCACCCGGCTTCGGAGTCGACTTGTTTTGACTGAGGGGAAACCGCCGGTCGCGCAGGCTCCCTGGCTCTGGTTCGTCGAGCCGTCGTCCCGGGATCGGGCGCTCGACCTGAGTGGTTCCGGGGGCGGGCTCGCGGACGAACTCGCCGGTCACTTCTCGGAAGTGGAGGTCGAAGCACCCGGGAGGGTCCAGCGCGACGGTCTGCCCGAGTCGACCTTCGACTGCATCGTGGTGCACGACACCCTTTCCCACCCTGATCGCCCGGGCGCGGAGGTCGTGGAGATACTCGGCGGCCTCCGGCGTGCGCTCCGCCCCGGTGGAGTGGTCGCGCTGGCCTCGGTGAACCCGCACTTCATCCCCTCCTGGTTCCGGAACCGGGACGGAGTGTCTCCCCGCACCTGCGCGCGCAGGCTGACCCGCGCAGGATTCGGAGCCGTTTGCCGGTTCTACCTCGACGGCTCACTGGAGCAGCCGGGCGCGGTGGTCCCCGACACCGGCCCCCCGGCGGTGGCGTATGAGGGGTCGCCGAATCTGCGGAAAGGG
>JAVVEY010000016.1:0-37752 GCA_032250675.1 Longimicrobiales bacterium
CGACGGAATGCTGGCGGACTACAAGGCGGCGCTGGCGGCGGCCGGCTTCGACCCCTTCGGAGGAGACGATCGATGATCCGCCGACACCGTATCTCCGGGATCGCGTGGCCGACGGCGATGACGCTCTCGCCGGCCGGCACGCTTGCCCTCGCGCTCCCCCCGATCACGCCACCGTGTTGATCAGGCCTCGCAGCGCCTGGAAGAAGGTCGCCTTCTCCCAGCTCCGCGCCAGGAGCGTGCCTTCGCTCCGATCCGCGGTATGACTGAAGAGCCCCGTGACGATCCGTCCCTTCCGCGCGTCGGGAGAGAGTCCGGCATCGAGCCTCAGGCACTCGGTGAAGGGGATCAGCCGGTCTCCGCGACCGTGAATCAGTTGCGTCGGCACCCGCACCTCTCGCAGGTGCGCCCCGGGCTCGAGGAGGGGCTCCACCCGACGGCAGGCCGCGGCGAAGCGGGTCGCCATCGCCGCGCACGCCTCGCGCTCGGGACGCTCCGCCCCGGTGGGGGTTGCGAAGAGGTCGAAGAGAGGACGACGGCGTTCAGGGAGTGACGCCCGCAGCTCGGAGATCATCGGGTCGTGATGGGCGTCCCACGCGGGCACCCGATCGCCGCTGGCCGCGCTCGCCAGTCGGTGGAGTGCGTGGGCGACATCGCCCGCGTCCTCACACCCCTCGACGCACGTGAGGTAGTTGGCGCCGAGGACCCAGCGACCGTACGGGTCGGGATCGAACTCGTGCTCGACGCCGCCCCATTCGTGACGCCCCGTGAACATGCAGGCGAGCGTCCGGTCGAGGCTGTAGTAGCCGCCGAAGAGGACGATTCCGGCGATATGAGGTTCCAACTCCTCGCGTGCCGCGGCGATCGCCACCTGCGGCGCCCCGAAGGAGAACCCGATCACCCCGATCTCCCCGGGCTCGACCTCCCTGCGACGGTGCAGGACGTCGAGCCCACCACGGATCGTCGGAGCCGCCGGCCCCGGAGCGACCTTCAGGCGGCGCCACTCCGGAATCTCGGGGATCAGCACCGCCGCGCCGCTCATCGAGAGCGCGCCGGCGAATCGGAGCAACTGCGGGTGCCAGCGTCCCATGCGGGAGACACCGCTCAATGCGATCCATCCCGGCAGAGGTCCACTGCGATCCGGGGGGAGGAGCAGCGTGGCCGGGATCGTGACGCCGTCTCGCTCGATCGTCGTCTCCTCGACCTCCACGGACGCACCCGAGACCCAGCTCCGAGCGAACCGCAGCGCGCGCAGCGTCCCCTTCAGCATGGCGGGAAGGCGTGCGGTTCACGCATGGCGGCACCGCGCGCGGTATCCGGCAGGCGGTGCAGCGGAGGGATGATGGATGAAGCAGCCACCGGGAGAGGGAGTTGCGACGAGGGTATTGTACTACCCAACACGCCTCCTCATGATTCGGTTTCTCCTGCATTCACGCACCGCTGCATCGTGACCCTGGTCGGTCTATCCAACACTCTCGTCGCGTCGGGGGTCGCAGGAGGGCGGGCGCTTCGGCTTGCCCCGAGGCGCGCTTCATCGCCTTATGCACGGTTCGCGGGCACGGACAGAGGTGCCCGACGTGTACCTCTCAACCTGGATCCAGACGTATGCGCAGGCTTCTCTCCCTCGCCCTCGTGGCGCTCGTGGTCACGTCGGCCTCCGAGGTGTATGCCCAGTCCCGCACCACCGAGTCCTCGCGCTCGGATGAGCCGGGCTTCGTGGGCGGGCCCGGGTCGGCCAACTGGCAGCTCGCCGCGCGGTGGGCACCCTACCAGTGGGGCGACATGCTCTACGACCTCACCGTCTCCCCCCGATACATCCGCGACTCCAACAAGTTCTGGTACGAGTGGGAGACCTCGGATGGCACCTTCTGGTACATCGTTGATCCCGCCCAGCGCACGAAGCGCGAGGTGTGGGACCGCGACGCTCTCGCGGCCGAGCTCACCCGCATCACACGCGACCCGTGGGACGCCCAGCACCTCCCGATCGAGGATCTCGAGTTCATCGACGACAACACGATCCGCTTCGAGGTCGAGGGTTCGCAGGAAGCGGAGGTCGAGGTCGAGGAGAGCGACACGATCGGCGACACCCAGGAGGAAGGGGGGAGACGCGGGAAGCGTGAGACCGAGAAGGAGCGCTTCCACTTCGAGTGGGATATCGCCACGCAGACGCTCCGCGAGCTCGAGGGCCCCGAGGAGCCGGAGAACCACCCCGACTGGGCCAATATCTCGCCCGACGGCGCCACGATCGTCTTCGCCCAGAACCACAACCTCTACATGATCGACTCCGCGCAGTATCGGACGATCCTCGACGCGCGGCAGGGCAAGGAGGGAGAGAAGGCCGACACGGCGGCGATGGAGGTCGCCCTCGATTCGATTCAGCTCACGACGGATGGTGAAGCCTACTACTCCTACGCCTCGGGCTTCGGGACGCGCGGCACCAACGACGTCGACAAGGAGGAGGAGTGGGCGAAGAAGAGCCGGCCCTCTCTCTCCTGGTCCGCAGATTCCCGGCGCTTCGCCCTCACACGCAGCGACCAGCGCGAGGTGGACTTCCTCTTCGTGATCCACAACACGGGCCACGATCGTCCCGAGCTGGAGAGTTACAAGTACGACATGCCGGGAGAGGAGAATGTCACCCAGGATGAACTCCTCCTCTACGACCTCGACGCGAGGGAGGTGACCGAGGTGGAGATCCCCGACCCGTGGAAGGACCGGGGTCTCTCGATCCTCACGCACTCGGAGTACCGCTACCCGCAGGACAAGGGCCCCTTCAGGAGTCAGTGGTTCGGTCTCGACCCGAACACCCTCTGGTTCGTGCGAACGTCGCGCGACCTGCACCGCATCGATGTCATGAAGGTCGATGCGACGACGGGGGCGGTCAGCCCGGTTGTCGAGGAACGGATGAACACCTACCAGGAGTGGACGCAGCCCGAGCGGCTCGAGAATGGTGACTTCATCTGGTGGTCCGAGCGAGACGGGTGGGCGCACCTTTACCTCTACGACGAGAATGGTGCGATCAAGAGACGGCTCACCGAGGGCCCCTGGCATGTGGCCGACGTCGTCCGGGTGGATGAGGATCGCGGTCAGATCTTCTTCACCGCCAACGGCCGTGAGGAGGGGATCGATCCCTACTACGCGCACCTCTACCGTGTGAACCTCGACGGCTCAGGCCTCGTGCGGGTGTCGGAGGGGAACTACGACAGCCGCGTGAGCATCCCCGAGACGGGAAACTACGTCGTGCACTCCTACTCGCGGGTGGACACGATCCCGCGTTCGGTGCTGCGGGACCGGAGTGGCCAGGTGATCATGGAGCTGGAAGAGGCCGACCTGAGCCGCCTGGCCGAGGCGGGATACCACTTCCCCGAGCCCTTCAGCTTCGAAGCCGCCGACGGGATCACCGACATCTACGGGGTGATGTACAAGCCCTTCGACTTCGACTCGACGAAGGTCTATCCGATCATCGAGTACGTCTATCCGGGTCCGCAGACGGAGGCGGTGTCGAAGTTCTGGAGCACCAACTCGACCGAACAGGCGATCGCCAATCTCGGCTTTGTCGTGGTCACCCTCGGCAACCGCGGCGGTCACCCGGACCGCTCCAAGTGGTACCACAACTACAGCTACGGAAACCTCCGGGACTACGGACTCGCCGACAAGGTGGCGGGGATCGAGCAGCTCGCCGACCGACACCCCTTCATCGACCGCGAGCGCGTGGGGATCTACGGACACTCGGGTGGCGGCTTCATGTCGACCGCCGCGCTCCTCAACTACCCCGAGATCTTCGACGTCGCGGTCTCGAGTTCCGGCAATCACGACAACCAGATCTACAACCGCTGGTGGTCCGAGACGCACCATGGGGTCAAGGAGGTTGTGGACGATTCGGCGAATGTGAGCTTCGAGTACGAGATCGACTCGAATATCGAGCTCGCGTCGAACCTGAAGGGGAAGCTCCTCCTGACGACCGGGGACGTTGACAACAACGTCCACCACGCCAACACGGTGCGGATGGCGCAGGCGCTCGTCCAGGCCAACAAGCGCTTCGACTACTTCGTCTTCCCGGGTCAGCGCCACGGCTACGGGACTATGTCGAACTACTGGTTCTGGCTCCGCGCCGAGTACTTCGCGCGCCACCTCCTGGGGGACGACCGTACCGCTGCGGACATCGATGAGCTGAACGCGGAGCGGGAGCGACGCTGACGCACGGGAAGCGGTAGCGCCGGCGGTGCGAAGCGAGCGCGTGGCCCGCGCTCGCGCCCGTCGGTGCTACCGCTTCCGCGTCGTCCAGATGGCGATCACCCCGCAGTTGTTGAGGTTCGTCACCCACTGGGGCGGCGCGGCAGAGGTCGTGTTGTAGGCCTCGACGGCCGCGATCAGCATGGGACGAGGCACGAGAGCGTCGAAGGTCTCGACCGAGCCGAAGCCACGTTCGGCCGGCTGATCCCGTCGCATCGGGATGTTGTCGACCACGACCATCGGGTAGCACCGCCCCTGCCCGCCCCGCTGTCCCCGGGAGAAGTACGGCTCCCTGCCCTGTTCCACGCGCATCCCGGGGAAGTCGCGGAAGATATGGGCCGACCTGGAGATCGTGGATCGGATCTTGTCGTCCACGACGAGGTACTCGCCGTGCATGGTGCGTCGCCGATCATAGAATCCGTTCCGCTCCAGCCAGATCGAGCGCTGCTCGACGCCGACTTCGATCCCCTGGATATCGACGGGAGCGGGGCTCACGGTGACATGAACCAGAATCGGCTCGCCCTCATACTCGATCGGGCGCGTCGTGCCGTCATACCCGAGCGCACCGATACGGAGGAAGTAGCTCCCCGGCCCTCCCGTCCATCCGAGGAAGAATTCCCCCTGGAGGGTCGCGGTCACCGTGTTCAGGGTGTCGCCATCGATGTCGAGGAGGGTGACCGAGGCCGAGGGAATCACCGTACCGAGGGAGGCATCGACGATGCGACCCTGGATCTGCGCCCGGAGCGGCGTGGCCGGTGCCAACGCAACCGCGAGCGCAAGTGTTGAAAGCGTTCGGAAAGATGCGTAATTGATCATGTCTACATCATGGGAATCCTCTCCCCGAGAACGCAAGGATTATTTTTATGAAGACCGCGCTCCTCGATCAGGTGGCCTCTTCGTACTTCACCACGCAGGCGTGGGACGCCTACACGGATGAAGCGCACGAGGTGTGGTCGATCCTCTACCGGCGCCGGATCGACACCCTGAGGGAGACCGGGGCCCGTCTCTTCCTCGACGGCGCCGAGGCGATCGGCCTCGACGAGTCGCGCGTCCCGGAGCTGGCACGGGTCAATGCCGCGCTCGAAGCCCGGACGGGGTGGAACGCGGTACCGGTCACCGGATTCCTCCCCGCGCGGGAGTTCTTCACCTGCCTGGCCCATCGACGCTTCCCGACCACGGTGTCGGTGCGTCCGATCGAGAAGCTCGACTACCTCCAGGAGCCGGACATCTTCCACGATGTCTTCGGACATGTGCCGCTGCACGCCGATCCGGTCTTTGCCGACTTCCTGCAGAAGTTCGGCGCGGTCGCCGCGCGCGCACGCTCCGATGAGGAGACGGCGTGGATGGCTCGCCTCTTCTGGTTCACCGTCGAGTTCGGGCTGATCCGCGAGGGAGGGGTCACGAAGGTATACGGGAGCGGCCTGATTTCGTCGGCGGCCGACGCCGCGAATGCGCTCGGTCCCGAGTGCGATCGTCGTGCGTTCGAGATCGACGCCGTGATCGCGCAACCCTTCGAGATCGACCGACTCCAGGACGTGCTCTTCGTGGTCGACGACTTCGATCAGCTCTTCGACGCGGTGCGTACGATGGAGACACGGATCGGCGGGTGATCGTCCACCCTGGCGTCCCGCGGACGACAGCTCAGGAGTAACTCGGCTGTCGCACCGCTTCGGCGCCCTCCCGCATCTCGCGCACCAGGTGTCCGGCATCATACACCTCTTCCAGCGCGTGCACGACGGCACGGAGATCGACGATGACCGCGCGGTGCTGCATGGGGAGGAAGAGGTAGTCTCCCGGAAGGCTCTCCGCCGGGCTGTCAAAGGCCACGCCGACGACCTCGAGATCGGCGTTGATCACGGCCGAACCGGAGTTCCCTCCGGTGATATCGGTCGAAGCCACGAAGTTGAGGGGGACGGTGGGGTCGATGCGGTGCTCGCGTTCCCACCACCGCGCGGGGAGCGCCCACGGGGAGTCGTCCGCCCCCCCAGCTCCCCCACCGAGTTCACGCGCGCGCTCGAAGAGGCCCGCGAGGCGCGTGGTGACCGGAGGAATCGAGCCGTCGGCCCTGGTGAAGCTCGAGACGATTCCGTCGGCGATCCGCAGCGACCCGGTGGCGTCCGGCGTCAACGAGTGATCGAGCTTCTCGAGCATCACCTCGGCGATCTCGCGGCGCGCAGCGGCTTCCTGGTCCGCGATCCCGAACCATGCATTCTGGAAGTCACGGAAGGTCGGGAGGTAGAGGTTCACGGCGCGCAATCCCGAATCGTTCGGATCGACACGCCCGGACTGGATCGCCTCGGCGGTCGCCGCGCTGTCGGCGAAGATCGACTCGGCACGGATACGCGTCGCCGCACCTTCGGTGGACCGCCCCCGCAGGAGAGAGACGATCCATCGCTCCTCTCTCCCGAATGCCTCGACGAAGTCGTCGAGACGAGCCTGGAGGAGGAGTTCATCGAGCACGGGGGGCACCGACTTGATCGAATCGAGGGTCGCGATGAGGTCGGCGGTGTAGGCGACCGGCGCGCCCTGACCCCGCAGATTGAGGATCTGGAAGCCGATGAAGGCGCGGTGCAGGGTCGGCGAGGCGAACCCCTCGGCGGTGAGGCCGAGGAGCGCGCGGTGCGCGCGCTCGAGTGAGCGCTTGCGCCCCTGGAGGTTGGCGATCCGGGCGATCGCCCGATCGAGGCGCACGGTGGCGGCGGAATCTCGCTCCACCGCCTGATAAAGCGCCCGTTCCCGGGCCTCGAGCATCCCCCGGATCGAATCATCCTTCAGGCCGTCGAGCTGCCCCCGGATCGACTTGGCCGAATTGAGGGCCGAGAAGAGATGATTGCTCACCCCCGCCTCCCGCGCCTCCTCCGGGAAGGCCTCGATGTACTCGGTGAGGATGTCGGCCCTGTCGGTGACGAAATCGAGTGTAGCCGGATCGATCACGTCGCGGCGCGTGTCGAGCTCGGCCAGCGTTGCGTACCTCGACGTCGTACCGGGATTTCCGACGACGAAGACGGGGTCCCCCTCCTCCACTCCCTCCACCGAAACCGGAAACCAGGTGTCGGTGGTCGTTCGCGGGGCATCGTCGTCCCAGACACGGAGGAAGGCCACATCGAGGTTCCACCTCGGGTATTCGAAGTTGTCGGCGTCCCCACCGAAGAAGCCGATCTCCTCTTCGGGGACCATCACGAGACGCACGTCATCGAACCGTCGCCAGACGAGGACCGAGGTACGGGCCCCATCCCAGAGCTCGACGAACTCGATCGCGATCGAGTCGGTCTTCGCCTCGTCGTGCTCGTCGCGCTCGCGGTCTTCTCCCGCGGCGAAGCGCTCGCGCAACTCCTCCTCGATCTCCTCACGTTCCTCGTCGAGACGTTCCTGGCGTTCGGCTCCCTTCGAGTCGTCGAGTCGGTCGAGGATTCGTGGCGTGACATCCTCGGCCCAGACGAGTTGTTCCGCCACGAATCCCTCGATCGGGCGCTCCGCCTCGCGACTCCCCGCCACGAAGCCGTCGCGCAGGAGGTCTTCGCCCGGGCGCGTGACCTCGACGACGCGCTCCCGCACGCAATGATGGTTGGTCATCACGAGCCCCTCGGGCGAGACGAACGACGCCGAACACCCCGGGATCCGGAGCGCGCCGAGGCGGGCACGCGCGAACCAGCTCGAATCGGCCTCGATCGCGTACGCTCCGGCGAACCACGCCGCGGGCGGCGCCTCGAAGGTCCACATCCTCCCCCGATCGAAGGGATGCGCCTGTCCGGCGAGACCCGCCGGGATCAGACCCGAGAGGAGAGTGACGGCGAGCGTCGCGTGGCGAAGCGTGCGTAGCATCGTGTCGATCAGCGGATCATCGTCAGGCTCAATTGCTGCGCCGCCGTCGGCTGACTTCGTCGAGGAGTTCGCGTTCCGCGGCGGTAAGTGAGGCGATCCCCCGTTCGGAGATCTTGTCGAGGACGCGGTCGACCTCATCGAGGATTCTCCGTTCTTCGGTGTCGTCGATCTGGCGGGTCTTCGAGCGCCTCTGGCGGGGCGTCTTCTCCTTGCGGGCGCTGACGGTGACCTTCCCCCCACCCGTCTTCTCGTGACGCGGGATCGGAGACCCCGGAGTGCGCCCGACGAGCGCCGCGGGACGCCAGTCCGCCTTGAGGTAGAGGAAGGCGGCCACGATCCCCCCGAGGTGCGCGAAGTGCGCGATCCCATTGCCCGACCCGGAGAGTCCCTCGAGGAGGGACACCACGAAGAGGAAGCCCACGAGCCACTTCGCCTTGACCGGGAAGATCCCGTAGACGTGGATCGGCGCGTTGGGCCAGTTCATCGCGAAGGCGAGCATCACGCCATACGTCGCTCCCGAGGCGCCCACGACACTCGCCGGCATGAAGAGGATCGAGAGGATCGCCCCACCGAGCCCCGAGACGAGGTAGAATCGCAGAAACTCGCGGCTCCCCCAGCGGCCCTCGAGGGGCGTGCCGAAGAAGAAGAGCATCAGCATGTTGATCGCGAGGTGCCAGAACCCTCCATGCACGAAGATGTAGGTGAGCACACCCCACGGGCGCGTGAGGAGACGCGGCGGATGCAGCGCGAGGAGCTCGAGTGCCGGAGGCCAGATCAGGGTGATGGCGAAGACGACGGCATTCACGACCAGCAGCCGTTTCACCATGGGCGTGATCCCCATGGACAAACCGCCGAAGCCTCCGGCTCCGAACCCGCTCATCGTGCGTCGTGCGAACATCACTCCCCCGCGTGGTCTGGCGTCGTTCAAACCCCGTGTGCACGGAGCGAGTTCCGGCGCGCGGCGGCAGACCGGACGATCCGGTCACAGAGCGCGGGAAAGTCGATCCCCGCGGCCCGCGCCGCGCGGGGGAGGAGGCTGTTCCCCGTCATCCCCGGAAGGTTGTTCGCCTCGAGGCACCAGATCTCGCCTTCTCGATCCATCATGAAGTCGACGCGTGAGTAGTCGCGCAGCCCCAGCACCCGATGCACCTCGAGCGCGAGCGTGGACATCCGCGCCGCCGCCGCCTCGTCCACCTCGGCGGGAAAGATCTCCCGCGCCATCCCCGGCTGATACTTGCACTCGTAGTCGAAGAGTTCATGCTCCGGGATGATCTCCCCCACGGGAAGCGTCTCGTCGCCGACGATCCCCACCGTGAATTCGCGCCCCGACACGTACGCCTCGGCCACCACGCGATCGTCGAAGGCGCGCGCCTCCGCGAGCGCGACCTCGAGTGCTTCACGATCGCGCACGAGCTCGAGGCGCAGCGAGGAACCTCCGTGCGCGGCCTTGATGACGATCGGGAGCCCCACCTCGGTCATGAGGTGCTCGGGATCGAAGACATCGGTGAGCCAGTGCGGAGTGGGAAGCCCCGCGGCCCGCATCAGCGTCTTGCTCGCGTCCTTGTCCATCGCGAGCCGGCACCCCTCCGGATCCGACCCGGTATAGACGAGCCCCTCGTCCTCGAGCACCCCCTGCAGCGTGCCGTCTTCCCCACGCCCCCCATGCAGCGCGATCGCGAAGAGATCCGCCCCACCGGCGTCCGGGTGATCGAAGAGACGATTCACCTCGCCGAGGGCGATGCGGTCGCTCTCGCGGGCCCCGGCGGGTGTGGGAGGCACCCCTTCGCGCAGGAGGGCGTCCTCCTCCGCGCGCCCGAGCACGCGGCATCTCGCCGTATCGAATGCGACGACGTCATGCCCCGCCGCCCGCAGCGCCGCCGACATCTGGACCCCGGTGGCGAGCGACACATCGCGCTCGTCGGAATCTCCCCCGAGGAGGACGGTGATCTTCATGCACGCGTCCCGTCGAGACGCCGCCACGTCCGCGCGAGGAGCCGTCTCATCCGCGCGTCTGCGTGAGGTCGCGTACGATATCGAAGCGCGTGACGATCCCGGTGACCTTCCCATCCTCGCGCACGAGCACGGCCGGTGATCGATGCGTCAGGAGCCGGGTGACCTCCTCTGCGCCGGTGGTCACCTCGACGACCGGCCAGGGCGGGCCCATGACCGACTCGACCGCGCGATCGAGGAGCGTTGCATCCTCGAGCACCTCCGCCATCACCTCGCTCTCCGTGACCGATCCCACGCACTCGCCGTCCCGGATCACCGGGAGCTGTGAGACGCCGTGCGTCGCCATCGTGGAGAGCGCCATCCGCACCGGTGTGTCGGGGTCGGCCGCGTGGAGGGCCGCCTTCCCTTCGGTGTGAGTCCGCGCGAGGTCGCCGGCCGATCGCCGCTCCCGGCGTTCGAGGAAGCCGTTCTCGCGCATCCATTCATCGTCGTAGAGCTTCGAGAGATAGCGCTCGCCCCAGTCGCAGAGCACCGCCACGATGCAGGCCTCGGGATCGTCGATCTCGCGTGCCTTCTGCAGCGCGGCTTCGACGATCAGACCCGACGAGCCACCGACGAAGAGACCTTCCTCACGCGTGAGACGCCGCGCCATGCGGAAGGCGTCGCGATCCGATATCGTCACGAATTCGTCGATCAGATCGAGATCGAGGTTGTCGGTCAGCTTGTCGCTGCCGAGCCCTTCCACCTTGTAGGGATGCCCCTCGACCATCTCGCCGGTGTGGAAGAAGGGAGCGAGGAGCGAGCCCTCGGGATCGACGCCGCAGATGCGAACGTCGGGATTCTTCTCCTTCAGGAATCGGGCGGTGCCGGTGATCGTCCCCCCCGTCCCCGATCCCGCGAAGAAGTGGGTGATCCGGCCCCCGGTCTGATCCCAGAGCTCGGGACCGGTGGTGGCCTCGTGCGCGGCGGGGTTGGCCGGGTTGTAGAACTGGTCCGCGAGGATCGCTCCGGGCGTCTCCTCGGCGATGCGCTTCGCCTTGACGGTGTAGTGCTCGGGGTGGTCCGGGGGCACGGCGGTCGGGACGATGACGACCTCCGCGCCGAAGGCTCGCAGAAGCTTCACCTTCTCGTCCGACATCTTGTCGGGCATCGTGAAGATGCACCGATATCCACGGGTCGAGGCCGCCATCGCCAGCGCGAGCCCGGTGTTGCCGCTCGTCGCCTCCACGATCGTGCCGCCGGGACCGAGCCGACCCTCGTCTTCGGCCGCCTCGATCATCGCGAGCCCGATGCGATCCTTCACCGATCCCCCGGGGTTCATGAACTCGCACTTGCCCCAGACGGGGGTCCGGCACCCATCCGTCACGCGGTTGAGGCGGACGAGGGGGGTCCAGCCGACGAGCTGGATGACATCATCGTAGGGATCGCGGTGGCGTTCACACATCAGAGATTCCCCCCGCCCCGGGGGCGTCTGGAGAAGAGGATCGGGACGCGGGCCCAGACCTCGATCCTTCGACCGTTGCGCCGGGCCGGGTCGAAGCGCAACTGCCGGGCGCCGACGACCGCCGCCGAATCGAAGGCCGCCCACCCGCTCGACTCGAGGATCTCGACCTCGGTGACGGTTCCGGTTTCACTGACGCGCACCCGCACGAGCGTCTCGCCCTCCACCCCCTGATCCCAGAGGTCGAGCGGGTATTCGATCGGGATGTTCTGGAAGAGGGGTGAGGGCCGCTGAATCTGCTGCTCGCCGGCGCACGCGGCGAGGAACGGCATCAGGATGAGCGCGAAGGGGCGAGATCGGTGGAGTGATTTCATTCTGAGGCTTCGCCCCGTGCCTCCCGGCGCAGATCCGCCAGGAGGTTGAGGGCTTCGAGGGGTGTCAGGTGGTCGAGGTCGAGGCCGCGAAGTCGCGCCACGACCGGGGGTTCGACGGTGAAGATCGAGAGCTGGTCCGGAGGAGGTTCCGAGGCGGGACGATGGGCGCCGTAGCGACCGAGTCCCTCGCCCCCTCCCGAGTGTGTTCCTTCGAGTTGGGTCAGAAGTTCCCGGGCCCGTGCCAGCACTTCGGGAGGCGCACCCGCAAGCCGGGCCACCTCGATCCCGTAGGAGCGGTCGGCGCCCCCCTCCTCCAGACGCCGCAGGAAGACGATCTCCCCGCCGGTCTCGCGCACCGCCACATTGAGGTTGTACACCCCGGGGAGGAGATCACCGAGCTGCGTCAGCTCGTGATAGTGCGTGGCGAAGATCGTCTTGCACCCCACCCGCTCGTGCAGGTGCTCGGTCACGGCCCACGCGATCGAGACGCCGTCGTAGGTCGATGTGCCCCGCCCGATCTCGTCGAGGAGCACGAGGCTCCGCTCGGTGGCGCCGTGCAGGATCGCCGCCGTCTCGTGCATCTCGACCATGAAGGTGGACTCTCCGCGCGCCAGGTTGTCGGAGGCACCGACGCGGGTGAAGATGCGGTCGGCCACGGGGAGTCGCGCCCGCTCCGCAGGCACGAAGGCTCCGATCTGCGCCATGAGCTGAATCAGACCCACCTGGCGAAGCACGGTGCTCTTCCCCGCCATATTCGGTCCGGTCAGGATGATGACGAACCCTCCACCGTCCCCCTCGTTCGAAAGACGCACGTCGTTGGGAATGAACGCCTCGCGGGGCATCATCGTCTCGACCACGGGGTGGCGTCCGGCCACGATCTCCAGTTCGAATCCGTCGTGCACCTCGGGGCGCACATACCTCCGCGTCTCCGCCACCTCCGCCAGCGTCGCGAGGAGATCGATGATCGCCACCTGGTCCGCCGCCTCCTGGATCCGCCCGAGCTCCCTGGCCACGCGAGCGCGCACGCCTCCGAAGAGCTCCGCCTCGAGGCGCTCGATCGCCTCGTCGGCGCCGAAGACCTTCTCCTCCCACTCCTTCAGCTCGGGGGTGAAGTATCGTTCGCCATTGGCGAGCGTCTGCTTGCGCGTCCACGCGTCGGGGACGCGATCGAGGTTCGCCTTCGTCACCTCGAGATAGTACCCGAACACCTTGTTGTATCCGACCTTGAGCGACTGGATCCCCGTCGTCTCGCGCTCGCGCGCCTGAAGCCCGGCGATGAACTCCACGGCGCCGTCGCGCGTCTCGCGAAGCTCGTCGAGGTCGGGGTCGAAGCCCGATGCGATCACCCCCCCGTCCTGCAGCGCGGCGGGAGGATCGGGTGTGATCGCGGTGTCGAGGAAGTCGCGCAGATCGTCGAGTGTGTCGAGGTCGGCGCCGTGGGTGCGAAGGAGCTCGGACCCGGCCTCCGCGGCCGCCTCGCGGATCGCCGGGAGGTGCTCGAGTGATCGAGCGAGCGAGCGGAGGTCGCGCGGGCCGACGCGCCCCGTTCCGACCTTCCCCGCCAGACGCTCCAGATCGGCGATCGACGCGAGCGTCGTGCGGAGGCGGCGACGCAGCGGGGGGAGGTCGACAAGCTCCTCCACGGCGCGCTGCCGTGCGTGGATCTCCGCGAGGTCGGCGAGGGGATTCAGCACCCACCGTCGCAGACGACGCGCGCCCATCGCGGTGACCGCGTCATCGAGCACGGCGATGAGTGTACCCCCCTCCTGACCCGCGCGGAGCGGTTCGACGAGTTCGAGGTTGCGGCGCGTCATCTCGTCAAGCACCATCGCGCTGCCATCGCGTTCGATGCGAGGAGGACGGAGATGTTCGATCCCGGCGGGGCGGATCTCGTGCATGTAGGCGATGAGCGCGCCCGAGGCGCGCACGAGGAGGGCGTCTTCCGCCTCGAACCCGAAACCGTGCAGACCCTGCACGCCGTAGCGGCGTTCGATCTCTTCGGTGGCCGCGTCGAGATCGAAGAGCCACGGATCTCGCAGCGTGCGGGCCGGACCCCCCTGCGAGGGCGGCATGAGGCCGGCGACCTCCGCCGATTCCGCGTCGGCGCGTGCCAGGAGGAGTTCGCTCGGTTCGATCCGTCCCACCTCGTCGACGAGTCGTTCCGTGGCGACCCGTCGCGTCACGAGCTCGCCCGTCGAGAGGTCGAGCGCGGCGACGCCCCGCGCGCCTCGCTCTTCGGGGGTGAGCGCCATGACCCAGGAGTTCTTCCGCGCCGCGAGGAGCTCGTCGTGGAGAACCGTGCCCGGCGTGACCGTCTCGACGACCTCGCGCCGCACCACACCGCGCGCCTCCGCCGGATCCTCCACCTGGTCGCAGATCGCGACGCGACGCCCCGCGCGCACGAGACGCGCGAGGTACTCGTCGAGCGCCTTGGCGGGGATCCCCGCGAGGGGCACCTTCCGAGCCGCCCCATTGTTGCGGTTCGTCAGGGTGAGCCCCAGGAGCTTCGCCCCCTCCACGGCGTCGCCGTGGAAGAGCTCGAAGAAGTCCCCGACGCGGAAGAGCACGAGCGCGTCCTCGTGACGGCGCTTCACATCCCTCCACTGCTGCATCATCGGGGTGTCGTCGGAGGCGGACATGCGGGGGGATCGGTGGGGAGGGAGGGGCCCGGAAACTACCCGTCGACGGGGTGACGAATCAACTGATCCCCGGCGGAGCCTCCAGCTCTCCGAACCCCTCGGGGGGCCGTCGGTGCCGGGTGCCCTCCTCCCACGCGTACGCCAGGCGGAAGAGCGTCGCCTCATCGAAAGCGCGCCCGAGGAGCTGGAGGCCGGCGGGGAGATTCCCGTAGGTGTACCCCATCGGCACGGTGATCGCGGGAAGGCCGCTCGCCGGCGCGACGCGCTGCGAGTTGTCGCCCCGATACTCCTCGTTGGCCCGATCGAGGGGGGCCGGCGGCCACGTCCACGTCGGGTAGATCAGAGCAGCGAGTTCGTTCTCCTCCATCACCGCCTCGACCGTCTCCCGGAAGCGTTGCCGCGTCGGGTTTTCCCAGAAGTCCATGCACGGCTCGTCCCACTCCGATGGAGGACGATCGGCCGGCGCGTCGAGAGCGCTCCGCAGCGTGGATTCGATCGAGGGGTCGAACGCCCCCGCCTCCCACGCCTCGATCGGATCCGAGATCGGAGCGTCGGGACCGAGCGACTCGAGATAGCGCACGAGATCGTACCGGAAACGCGAGCACCACACCCCCGGACCGCGGACGAGCGCGAAGTCGAGATCGACCTCGATGACGGTGGCGCCGAGGCGGCGCAGATCCTCGACCGCCTCATCGAAGACCCGCGCGACCGCGGTATCCATCTCCTCGTGCCGCGTCAGGGGCGAGAGAATGCCCAGGCGCGCGCCCTGGAGTGCCGACGTGGGCGACGGCATGTCGAAGAGCGTCTCGATCGTCCATCCCGGAGTGGCGGCATCAGGGTGAACCATCGTGTAGGGGTCCTTCGGGTCGGGCCCCGCCACGACGCGGTACACGCGGGCCACATCCTCGACGGTGCGCCCCATCGGCCCACCTACGTCCCGGTCGAATGCGAGCGGGATGATCCCGTCCCGCGAGGTCGCACCGAGCGTCGACCGGATCCCCACGAGGGCGAGGTGCGAGGAGGGCCCCCGGATCGAGTTCCCGGTGTCCGATCCGAACCCCACGATCCCGAAGGAGGCGGCGATGCCGGACGCCGTCCCGCCGCTCGAGCCGGCCGGGGTTCGGTCGAGGGCGTAGGCGTTCCGCGTGCGTCCGAAGGAAGACGAGACGGTCTCCCGGGGCGAAAAGGCCCACTCCGCCATATTCGTCTTGGCGACCACCACGGCTCCCGCCCCCCGGGCGCGCTCGATCTGTGTGGCGTCGTCCGGTGGGAGACTCCCCGCGAGCGCGGCGGAGCCTCCCGTGGTCACCATGTCGTGCGTATCGAAGTTGTCCTTGACCAGGATCGGCACGCAGTGGAGCGGCCCGGGCACGCCCCCGCCCCGCATCACCGAGTCGAGGGAGTCGGCGACGGCACGCGCGCGCGGGTTGACCACGGTGATCGCCCCGAGCTCCTCGTCGAGGCGCGCGATCCGGTCGAGGTGCGCGTCGACCACCATGCGGCACGTCGTTCGTCCCTCGCCGAGAGCGGTGTGGAGATCCCGGATCGTCAACTCCACCACGGGGATCGGCTGGGGACGAGTGCACGCCGCCACCGCGCCCAGGAGGAGGAAGGAGGCCAGGCGACGCGGGATCACGCGAAAGGAGGTCAGGCGAGCGGAGGGCACGCGAGCGAAACCGAGCATCGTGGAGGAGCGCGCCCGCTTCAGGAGAAGAGGCCCTGCGTCGCGGCGAAGATCACGAGCGCGATCACGACACCCGCCACCGCGATCCACGGCATGGAGCGCTTCCACTGGAGGCTGGACGGACCGGCGGCGCTCCGCGCGCTCGCTTCGAGCCCCGTCGCGCCGCGGCGGATCCCGCGCATCTCTCCCACATTCTTGAGGAGGGCGCGGAGTCGGTTCTCGAGCTCCACCGGGTTGTCGGGCTTCGTGAGGAAGTGGTTCCCGCCGAGGCCGTACGACTGCTCGATGTCGTCGTCGCGATCCGAGGAGGTCAGCACCGCCACCGGGATGGCGCGCAGCGCGTCGTCACTCTTGACCGCCGTGAGCACCTCGTGCCCGTCCCGACCCGGCATCCGGAGATCGAGGAGGACCAGATCGGGACGTACCCGCTGGATCACCTCGATCGCTTCGTCGCCATTGCTCGCCCGGGTCAGTTCCACGGGGACCGCAGAGGCGTTGCGCAACGCCATCTCGATCAGGAGAGCGTGGTCGTCGTTGTCCTCGGCGAGAACGACGCGCCACTTCTCGCGCCCACCATAGGGTACCCTCTCCCGCTGATTCATCCGCCACTCCGCTCGGAATCCGCATCCTTGACGATCGCGCCCTCGTAGCCCGCTTCGCGCATCCGATCATACAAGGGTCGGGCCGCTTCGTCATCAAGAAATCTTCCGGATCGGACACGCCAGAGATCGCTTCCCTCGACGCGCACGACGCGAACATCGTATCCGTCGCCACGGAGTTGCTCGGCGAAATTCTCGGCGCGCCTCCGCTCTCCAAAGGCGCCGAGCTGCACCGTCCACTCCCCAACGGGCTCCGGTGTCGGTGAAGCGTCCTCCGCCTTAGATGAACGGCCGGATCCGGGATCCTCCGCACGCCGGGTGCGGGCACGCGTGATCGCCTCGGCGTTCAGACTTCGCCACCGCCGTGACCGCTCCGCCGCCTCGGATCCCGGGAAGTCCCGGTCGAGCAGATCGTACCAACGGATCGCCGCGAGGGTGTCGCCGGCCACCGCGGAGAGGCTGCCCAGACGTCCGAGCGCGGCGTCGGTGAAGCGCCCGATCGGGTGCTCGGCGATCAGTCGTCGGAAATCTGCCGAGGCCTGGGCCGGGTCGAGGGTCAGCCGTCCGCGCAGCCAGAGGGCGTGTTCCCGCTCGGCCCGGCGCGCATCCGACCACGAGGCCTCCCACCACGCGAGGAGTTCTTCACGTGCATCCGTCACACGCCCATCGTCCACGAGGCGTTCGACCTCGTCGAGTTCCTGAGCCGAGAGCGAGATCGCACTCGCCGCGACGAGCGCGACGATGAGACCGGCTGCCCCGGGAGCGCTCACGCCGCCCTCCGCTCGGTCTCGACCATCCGCGCCAGGATCCACTCTTCCAGAACGGCCTGATCGGAGAGGGGAGTGGACTTGAGGATGCGGTCGGCGCGGCGCAGTCCCGCCATCGCCGAGGCGATCGCCTCGGGCGACCACCCGCGCGCCTGCCCCTTGAGGCGGTTGGCGAGCCAGCGCTGATGGGGTGGGAGCGCGCGCTCGAGTGCGGCAGGCCCCTGCAGCCGAAGCACGGCGATCCGCAGAAGATGGGTCGAGAGCCCGATCACCACTCCGACGCCACTCTCCCCCTGCGAGAGGAGCACGGGGAGACTCTCCAGGGCATCCCGATACTCCTGTGCCCCGATCAGATCGAACCAGGCCCATCGGTCCTGTGTGGGGAGCCAGGTACCCGCCGCCTCGACATCGGCGCGGGTGATCGATGTCCCCTCCTGCACGAAGCCGGCGAGCTTGTCGAGTTCCTGCACCAGGATCCCGAGATTCGGTCCGACCGCGTGGGCAAGCGCGCGGGCCGCCTCGAGCTCCATCTCGACCCCGAGGTCTTCCTCCGAGCGCTTCATGAGCCACCCGGGGATGTCATCGAGTCCGAGTGCGTCGAAGCGCACGGAGCGCGCCATCTTCTCGAGGTGCGAATAGAGCTTCGCCCGCGATCCCGAGGGCCGTGTTCCCACCATCACGAGAGCGAGTCCGGGAGGGGGTGCGGCGACGACATCGAGGAGCGCCTTCCGGGCCCTCGGCGACCCCGCCAGCGCCTCCACCTCGGTGAGGAGGACGACCCGGAAGGACGCCATCATCGGCGGCGTACCGAGGACCGAGGCCAGCTGTTCAACGTCGACATCCGGCCCACGCAGCCGGTCGAAGTTGAAATCGGCGGTCCCGGGGTCGAGGTGACGCTCGACGAGGAGAGCGGCGGCGGCCTCCTTTCGCCACGCGTCGTCGCCGTGCAGCCAGAAGGCGCCGCCCTCCGGCGCGGAGCCCCCGATCAGGCGCTCCACCTCGGCGCTCACCTCAGTCGATCCCCTCGGCGGCCCGACGGTACGGCTGAAGCACGGGGGCGTAGCGACGCATCAGCTCCTGCGGCGGAGAGACGGTGGAACGGAGTCGAAGCGGCACGGTCCGGATGCCGCTCGCACCTCTCGCGACGCCAACCCTCGAGGCGGCGGCCGAAGGCGTTCGCGCCGCGGGCTCGACCGCCGCGATCGGTGGAAGGTCGACCGTCGGCTCCGAGAGACTCGCGAGGACCGGCACCCAGGCGACCGAGAGGAGCACAACCATGATCGCGACAAGGGGCACGATCGGCACACCCGATCCGACCGCGAGCGCGGTACGGGACTCCCGGTGGGCGAGGAGGAGGCGTCGCTGGAGGGAATCCCGGAAGAGCTCCTCGTCGACCTCGGCCTCCTCATCGATCGAGCGGAGGAGCCGGGCACCCGCCAGGTAGACCTCCTCGTACTTCCGGCACTCCGGGCACCGGGCCACGTGCAGATTCAAGCGGTCACGAAGCTCCGGGTCGATCTCGTCATCGACCCAGCTCGAGAAGTGCTCGACGAATGTCGTACAGTCCATGGAATGCACACCGGACGCGGCAGAGGTGAGACAGGCCGGACACGAGGTGGATCGGTGTCCTTCCTGCATCGCTTGTACGTACCGTCCGAAGCCGGAGTTCCCTCCTCTCGATATCCCGGAGGTGCCGAAGCTCGGTGCGCGCCTCACCCGACCATCGGAGCGATGATCTGCGCGAAGTTGTTGCGGGCCCGATTGAGCCGGCTCTTGACGGTCCCGAGGTTGCATCCGGTGATCTCGGCGATCTCCTCGTACGTCTTCCCCTCGAGCTCTCGCAGGACGAAGACGACGCGGTGGTGTTCGGGAAGCTGCGCCGCCGCTTCCTCGACCTTCTCCTTGACGTGCCGCTTCCGGAAGAGATCGTCCGGCTTGTACTTCGGATCTTCCCACTCCAGCGGCCGGTGATCGGCGTCCCAGTTGCTCTTGAGCGTCTGGAAGAGAACGAGTGGGTTTCGTGAACGGTTGCGAAGCTCGTTCTTGGCCAGATTGCTCGCGATCGTGTAGATCCAGGTCGAGAACTTCTTGGTCTGGTCGAAGCGCTTCGCGTGCCGGTAGACGCGCACGAAGGTCTCCTGGACGAGGTCCTCGGCGCGCTCGCGGTCGCCCACCGTGCGGTAGACGAAGTGGATGAGACGCTTGTCGTAGCGGGAGACGAGCTCTCCAAAGGCACGCTCGTCCCCGTCGATGAAGCTCTGCACGAGCTGCGCATCCTTCATCTCCGCGAGCGTCTTCCGATGCTCCGCGGCACTCGAGGTCTGCGGAGGATCCTCTCGTCTCGCCCCTGCCCTGGCTGCCATGCGTCCTCCTCGTGGGTGTTCGCGGGCGCCTTCCGCGCTCCTGCTCCCCATCTGATGCACCAAGCATGCCACAGCGTTGCACACCCGCCCGCACTATCCGGAGAATCCCCACCATCGGCGCAGGGTTCCGACCTTGCCGCCCCCGTCACCTCTGCCGGGCAGCCCCTCCACGGTGTCCCTCTCAGGGGACACTCCTCACCCCCGCCTGACCCCGCGAGGGGTCGGGTCGAGGTCGGACCCGAGACGACGGCAGAGCGGAGACGACGGCGGACCCGATCGTGCCGCCCGATCCCGGATCGCCGACACCGCACATCTAGCGCGGTCCGAGATGCGAGTGTGGTCCGAGATGTGCGAGCCAGAGGATCGCCGCGAGCGTCTTCGCATCGGTGATCCGGCCACCCCGCACCGCGTCCAGCGCGCGTGAGAGCGGGAGCTTCACCTCCTCGACGAATTCGTCGGGATCGAGTTCGCGCTCGCCCTCGTCGAGATCCCACGCCACGAAGAGGTGGACGCGTTCGTTGGTGAAGCCGGGCGCGGTCCAGAGCGGAACGAGGGGTTCGAGGCGGCCTGCGCGATACCCCGTCTCCTCGCGGAGCTCGCGGTGCGCGCATTCGCGGAAGCTCTCCCGGGGCGAGGCGCGCACGCCCGCGGGAATCTCCAGGATCTCACCCGAGGTGGCATAGCGCCACTGCCGGATCAGGAGGATCTCCGGGTCGGGGAGATCCGGGGCCGAGAGGATCGGGAGGATCGCCGAGGCGCCGGCGTGATGGACGAGCTCGCGTTCCGCGATCCTGCCGTCGGGCAGCCGCACGGTGTCGACACTGAGTCGCACGATCCTCCCCTCGTGAATCAGCCGCTCCTCGATGCGGCCCGGGGCGTCGTCCCGCCTCGGGGGCGTCATTCCCGCACCCGCTCCGTCATCCCCGCATCTCCTGCGTCATCACCGCATCTCCTGCGTCATCCCCGCACCACCTCGATCGAACCGAGATCCCGGAGCGCGAGCGCCTCCGCGAGATGATCCGCATCACCCACCACGACGAATTGGAGCGCTTCGGGGCGAATCCACCGCCGGAGCGCGGCGTGCGCGGCCTGAGCCGTGACGGCGCGCACCCGATCACGGTACCCCGACCACTCGTCGCGGGGGAGCCCGTGAAGGTGCTGCTGGGCCACGTGCGCGGCCACCTGTCCGGTGCTCTCCAGTCGGAGGGGGAAGACCCCCGCGAGATAATCCCGAGCCTGTTCGATCTCCTCCTCGCGAGGCCCCTCCGAGTGGATCTGCTCGATCTCGGAGACGATCTCCTCGATCGCGGCTGCGGTGACCCCGGTGTCGACCGCCGTCCCGACGAGGAAGGGCCCGGGCCCACGCCGCCATCCCCAGCGCGCGCGCACGCCATAGGTGAAGCCGTTGCGTTCCCGGAGGTTCAGATTGAGGCGCGAGGAGAAGGTCCCGCCCAGCACCGCATTCCCGACCACCAGCTCCGCGCGGTCGGGTGTGGCGCGCGGCGCCCCCGTGTGCCCGATCCGGATCTCGGACTGCACCGCGCCGGGACGGTCCACCACCACGGTACGTCGTTCGGACGCGGCGGCCGCTCCGCACGGAGAGGCGGACACCCCCGCCCCCCCCGACCACCCCTCCATCGCCCGGTCCGCGAGCGCGGCGACCTCTCCCGGGTCGACATCCCCCGCGACCACGAGCGCCGCTCCCGCCGGGCGATGGAAGGCGGCCGCGAACCCCGCGACCGCCTCCCGTCCGAATCCGGCGACCTCGTCGGCGTCGCCCAGCGCCGCGCGGGCGTACGGCTCACCGGCCGCGTAGAGGGTGCGGGCCGCCCACGATTCGGCGAGTCGGGCGGGATCCATCTCGTTCTGCCGGATCCGCGCGAGCTGCCCGTCGCGGACCCGCGCCACCTCTTCCTCGGGGAAGGCGGGGATCCGGACGAGCGAGGCGAGGAGCTCGAGCGCACGCGGGAGTCGGTCGGCCAGGCACGAGAGCGCGATCGTCGTCGCATCCCACCCGGTCGTCACGTCGAGGTCGGCGCCGATCGCCTCGAGCGCCTCGGCGAAGGCGTGCCCCGAGAGCGCCTCGGTTCCCCCCTCGAGGGCGTCTCCCGCGAGCACCGCGAGCCCGCCGCGGTCCGGCGCGAGCCGATCCTCACCGGCGCGCATGACGAGGAGGGCGGTGACGAGGGGGAGGCGCGGGAGGTGCACGACCTCGAGGTCGACGCCGGATGCGAGGCGCGCGCGGGTGGAGGGGGGGAACTCGAAGGCGCGCAGGAGGCCGGGGGCCGGGGGAGCGGTGCGATCGACACTCATGCGGGCGCTCCGGATTCGGCGGGGGCGGGGGTGGCGGTGCGCTCGGTCGGCGCGCGCGGGACCCAGGTGAGGGTCGCGCGGTGCGGCGCGGCGAACCAGGCGCGCGCCGCCTCGCGTACCTCGTCGATCGAGAGCGCGCGCAGACGTTCGAGCGTTTCGTTGATCCGCTCCGGTCGATCGAAGAGCTGCGTGTACATCGAGATCCGGTCGGCGCGGGTCTCGAGCCGCTCCATCTCGCGCGCCAGCCGCGCCTCCTCCAGCGCGAGCGCGCGTTCCACCTCGGCCTCGGTGAGATCGGGGAGGCGTTCGAGTTCGTCGACGAGCGCCGCCTCGATCCGCGCCGGATCGGAACGCTCGAACCCGGTGGCGCCGACGAGGAGGAGGGAGGCCCCGGTCGCGAGGGGGAAGGGATAGACGAAGGCGTCACGCACGACGCCCGTCCGCACGAGTCGGGCATGCAGGCGGGCGGCGCGTCCCGCTCCGAGCACACCGGCGGCCACCTCGACCGCGTCGAAGGCGGGGTCGGTGAAGGGGGGGATGCGAAGCCCCAGGAAGACGCGCGGGAGAGGGACATCCTCCTCGACGACCTCCCGTCGGCTCTCTGCCATCGGCACCGGCACCTCCGCCGAGCCCGCGATCCCGGGCGGATCCGCACCGGCCGGGATCGGACCGAACCAGCGTTCGACGCGCCGGAAGGCATCGTCCACCTCGACGTCTCCCGCCACGGTGAGCACCGCGTTGTTGGGGACGTACCAGGTGCGGAAGAAGTCGACGACATCGTCGAGGTCCGCGGCATCGAGATCGTCCATCGAGCCGATCACGGTGTGCCGATAGGGGTGCCCCTCGGGCCACACCAGCCGCTGCATCCGTTCCAGCCAATCTCCGTACGGCTGGTTGTCGTAGCGTTCCCGCTTCTCGTTCTTCACGACATCGCGCTGGTTGTCGAACTTCTCCCGGGAGATCGCGTCGACGAGCCACCCCATCCGGTCCGCTTCGAGCCAGAGCGCGAGGTCGAGCTGATTCGAGGGGAGGGTCTCGAAGTAGTTCGTGCGATCGAACCAGGTCGAGCCGTTGAGCGACCCACCCGCGCGTTCGATGAACTCGAAGTGACCATTCTTCGAGACGTGTTTCGAGCCCTGGAACATCATGTGTTCGAAGAGGTGCGCGAAGCCGGTCCGACCCGGTCGCTCATTCCGGGAACCGACGCCGTACCAGAGGTTCACCGCCACGATCGGGGTCGAGACGTCGGGCGCGACGACGACGTCGAGGCCGTTGTCGAGGCGGCGGCGATGGAGTTCGAGGCCGAGCGACATCAGGGGCGCTCCCGCAGCCGTTCGCGGAGCGTCGTGGGGGCGAGGGTCTCGAGGAGGAACCGTCGCGCCGCCTCGGGGCCGGCGTCGAGGTGCGTCTCCACCTCCTCGACCACGAGCTCCTCGGTGCCCTCGGCGCCTCCCCGCGCGAGCTCGAGATGAACCCACGCGGCCTCATGTTCCACGGTGGCGTGCGCGAGCGCGGTGAGGAGGTGCGCGCGGGGATCGAGCCCTTCGCCGGCACCGAGCTCGAGTTCGAGCGCGGCCTCCTCGATCCGCCCCTCCATGACGAGCGCGAGCCCGAGCACCGCGCGTGTCCAGGGATCCTCGCCGTCGATCTCGACCGAGCGGGCGAAGTCGTCGATCGCCCGCGACAGATCTCCGGCGAACGCCCGGGCCACGCCGCGCTCGAAGAAGACGACGGCCTCGTCCGGAGCGAGGTCGACCGCAGCATCGAGGTGTTCGAGCGCCTGGTCGACGAAGCCCTCGCGCGCGAGGTACGCCCCGTAGCGCCAGCGCACGCCGAAGGCGTCCGGCGCGAGGAGGGCGGCGGTGCGAAGCGCTCCCTCCGCGTCGGGATCGTCGAAGGAGGCGAGCGCGGTCCCCGCCACGGCCAGGAGGATCGGATCGTCGATCTCGAGCGTCACCGCCTTCCTGAACCGCTCGAGCGCGACCCCCTCGAGCCCCGACTCGCGCTCGGCAACCCCGAGCCAGCAGAGGAGTGTGGGATCGTCGGGCCACTCGGGGAGCGCGTCGCGCAGATCGACCGCCGCGGCCTCCCACTCGCCCTCCTCGCCGAGTCGGATCGCGCGCTCGAGGAGCGCTTCGAGTGCCTCCGGTATCGCCATCGTCACGCCCCGAACTTCACGAGACGCCCGGCGTGGGCGAGCGCGAGGGCGAGCAGATCGTTCCCGCGCAGCGAGCCGAGATCCCCCGCGCGGCACACCGTTTCTCCGAACGAATCCGCGGTCGGCCGCGCCGTGCGTGAGGCGAGGAGTGTGGGGACGGGGTGCCACGAGTGTTCGCCGAGGAGGGCCGGAGTCGAGTGGTCACCGGTCACGATCAGCACCTCGGGTTCGAGCGCCACGATCCGCGGGAGGAGCGCGTCGACCTCCTCGATCGCGCGAACCTTCCCCTCGAAATCCCCATCGTGTCCTCGGGTATCGGGGTCCTTGAAGTGGACGAAGTGGAAGTCATACGCCTCGAAGGAAGCCTCGAGGAGATCGACGGTCGCGGCGGTCTCGTCGGGCACGCCCGCGACCTCCATCCCCACCAGGCGCGCCACGCCGCGATACATCGGGTACTTCGCGATCGCCGAAGCGCGCAGCCCGAAACGATCGGGGTATCCGGGGATATCGCTCCACCCCGCGAAACCACGCGCGAGCACTCCATTCAGCACGGCTTCGTCCGCGAGGATCTCCCGCACCTGGGAGAGGAGGTCGCGCACGATCGCCGCGCTCCGTTCGGATCCCGGACTCCGGGCCTCGCATCGAAGGTCGGGGCGCCCGTCGACGAGGGGGTCGGTGTCGGTCAGGTCGGCGCCGAGATCCTCTCCGGCGAGGCGGAGAACGACGCGGTGCTCCTTCTCTACCTCGAGGTCGATCTCCACCCCATCGGGCGCCCGGAGCTCCCGCCGGATGCGCTCCACGACGCGCTCCGCCTCCGCGTCCGGCGGACGCCCCGCCCGCCGGTCGACGACGATCCCGTCGGCATCGAAGGTGGCCAGGTTGAGTCGTGCCGCGAGGTCGCCGGGGCCGAACGGCATCCCCACGCCGAGCGCGGAGAGGGCACCGCGCCCGACGAGATCCCTGACGGGATCGTATCCGAAGATCGCGAGGTGGGCCGGGCCGCTTCCGGGGGTGATCCCCGGAGCCACGGGTGTGTGCACACCGAGCGACGCGCGAGCGGCGAGGCGATCGAGGTGCGGCGTCGTCGCCGTCTCGAGTTCGGTCCGGCCGGTGTCGGGATGGGGGAGCCCGCCGAGCCCGTCGAGGACGACGAGCACGATCCGTCCACCTCGGTCACGCACCTGATCATCGGGAAAGCGCAGTGGTGACATCGTCGGGCGGGTCTTCCGAAAGAAGGGTGAGCGCAGGGTGGGGTCTTCGCCTCCCAATCTACCAAAGCCACCGGATGCGTCGATGCCCGGCGAACCGGACCTCGCGCATGCGCGCCCTGCCCATTACGATCTCCCGGTTGCGTCCGTACGCGATGACGGGGGGGATCGCTCCCGATATTCCCCGATCGTGTGCGCAGGCGCCGAGTCTCGTCTCCACCTCGAATCGATGCCCCTTCGATCTCACGAAGCGCTGCACGACCTGGCAGTCCTCCTCAAGTCGCGTCACGGCCTCCTCCACCTCGAAACGGCAGACGAGACGCGCGCCGCCACCCTCCTGCACCACGTCGCCGACCGCGTCGGGCTCCCCCTCTTCGTCTGGAGCCGCGCGCGCGGGTTGCGACGGGTGGGCATCGCAGACGCGATCTACGACACGGAAGAGCTCGACAAGGCGCTGACCCATATCCTGCACGCGGGGATCGACGCCCTCTACCACCTCGAGGGGATCGCGAGCGACACCCTCGAGCGGGAAGTCACCGCCGCGCTCGCGCGCGAGGTCGAGCAGGAGCTCCGTCGGCGCACCGGTGCTGCGATCCTCACCGGGCCCTCCCTCGAACTCCCGGCCGCGCTCCGGGGACGCGCCTCCACGGTGCGACTGCCGGGACCCAGCGAGGAAGAGTTCCGGGTCCTCCTCGGGCAGATCGTGCGAGACGTCTCGGAGCGTCAGCACGTCGAGGTGACCCTCTCCGAAGAGGACCTCGCGATGCTGATGGGGCAGCTCTCCGGCCTCACCCTCATGGAGGCGGAGAAGATCCTGACGCGGGCCGTCGTCGAGGATGGGCGACTCGACCGCGCCGACATCGCGCATATCGCCCGACACAAGCGCGAAATCGTGGAACGAGAGGGATTGCTTGAATACTATCCCGTCGAGGCGAGCCTCTCGGATATCGCCGACCTGCGCGGCTTCAAGGCCTGGCTCACGCGCCGCACCGCGGTCATCCGTGACCCGGATCGTGCACGCGCGATGGGACTCCCCTTCCCGAAGGGGGTCCTCCTCATGGGCGTTCCGGGGTGCGGAAAGTCGCTCTCGGCCAAGGCGCTCGCCGCAGAGTGGAATATGCCGCTCCTCCGCCTCGACCCCTCGGTGCTCTACAACAAGTATATCGGTGAGACGGAACGGAACTTCAGGCGGGCGATGGAGACCGCGGAGCGGATGGCCCCCGTCGTCCTCTGGATCGACGAGATCGAGAAGGCCTTCTCGGCGGGCTCCGATACCGATGGGGGCGTCAGCCGGCGACTCCTCGGGAGCTTCCTCTCGTGGCTCCAGGACCGCCGAGGAGATGTCTTCGTGATCGCGACGGCCAACGATGTGCAGCGCCTCCCGCCCGAACTCGTGCGCAAGGGCCGCTTCGACGAACTCTTCTTCGTGGACCTCCCGGACGCGGCCACCCGACACGAAATCTTCGAGATTCACCTCCGCACGCGGGAGCTCGATCCCGCCACCTTCGAACTCGATCCCCTCGTCGAGGCGACCGCCGGATTCAGTGGGTCGGAACTCGAGCAGGTGGTCGTCTCGGCGCTCTACACCGCCTTCGCGGAGGGCGAAGGGCTGCGCGACGAAGATCTGCGCGCGGCGGCAGGCGAGACGCGCCCCCTCTCGGTGACGATGGCCGAGCGCATCGAGCGCCTGCGACGATGGGCTGCCGAACGGACCGTCAGCGCGAACTGACGCGGCCGGCGCCAACGGACGCGGCGCGCTCCCGTCACGCTTCGCGCCGTTCCACCACGAGGACGTCACCCTCCTCCCGCACCCGGCGAAACCCGAGGAGATGCATGACCTGGAGCGCGTACCACCGCGCCACCCTGCGGTTGACCACGTAGACGCCGGGTCGCGCGGGATGCCGGCGGATCCCGGGGAGGAGGTGCGCGACCGACGCGAGCCCGACGCGACGCATCACCTCCGAGAGCCAGAGCCAGAAGGGAGAGAACTCGCGGACGACGAAGAAGCCGTCGGATCCCTGCGCCTGGTAGAGCGGCATGAGGATGCGTCCGCTCTCGGGCGCGCGCACCACGCCCCGGGCGTCCTCGGCCAGGATCGTATCCTTGCGCACGCGCCCGAAGTTCACCCACCCCTCCGCCATCACGAATTCGTCTCCGGGCCGGACGGGGTGTCGGTAGCGCATCTCGAGAGCCGTCGGGAGCCCCCGGGAATGACGCGCGAGACGCTTGCGGGCGTCTGCGGCCTCGGAGAGGCGCGTGGGATGCAGCAGCCCCACCGCCTCGATCAGGAGCCAGATCGCCGCCTCCGCGCGATCCACCGCCTCGGCCTCGGCGTGCTGTCCCGCCTCGAAGACCACCGTCACGACGCCACTCCCCTGCATCCAGTCGTGCAGCGTGCCGTCCACCATCTCCTCCAGCCCGAGCACGAGAGGCACGGGGAGCCGCAAGGCGAGTTCGCGCGCGGGGAGGGTGTCCGAAACGACCGAGAAGGCCCCTCCGGTCCCCGAGGTCGTGTGCAGATCGAGGAGCCAGGCGCGGCCGCCCGCGTCAGCGAGAATCGCCTCGATCGTGTCGAGGAGCTCGGCCTGCTCGTCGTCCTCGACGGCGTTCCCCGGTCCCGTGCGGCGCAGCCGCGCGATCGTGTGGTCGGTCCACGCGCGGTTGAGATCGCGATCGACGAAGCGACACCCCCGCGCGAGCGCCGTCCGGTTTCCCGTGAGGAAGACGACCCGCCCTTCGAGATCCGCCTCGCGATCAACGAGGTCCGCCGCGACCCGACGGCTCGCCTCCCACCCGGCGGGTTCGTTGCCATGCAGCCCCCCCACCACGATGAGGGTGGGGCCGCGCCCAGCCGATCCGAGGGTCGCGAGCACCCGTTCGGGACGGGCGAACGCCGAGAGGGTTCCGTCGGAGGGTGCGCGGCTCACGCGTCCCGGAGCCGCTCTTCGAGGAGGTGGTAGGCGATCGCCATGAAGTCCCGCTCACTCACGATCCCGACGAGCTTCCCATCCTTGACGACCGGCAGCGCCGAGACGGCATGCGTACGCATGAGGTCGATCGCGCGTCGCGTCGGGGTCTCGGGCTCTACCGTGACCGGGTCGCGCTCCATGATCTCCTTCACGGGACGCGTCCCGCTCCCCGCGCCCGACTCCGCCACGAGGCGCAGCACCGATCGATACGAGACGATCCCGACGAGATTGTGCGTGCGATCCTCGACGAGCACATGGCGGATCTCCTTCTTCTCCATCAGGAAGGCGACGAGTTCGACGAGTTCGTCCTCGTTCACGGTGAAGAGATCGGTCGTCATGTACTGCTCGATCCGTTCGAAGTTCTGGCGCCATCGGGAGACACGCGGTGGGGCGGCGAGCTCCCAGGTGTGAACGGGCTCGTTGGTCTGCTGCATTCGCGACATCGCCTCGGTGAGCGCGGCCATGCGTTCGGAGCGGGTGCCGGTGTCCTTCATGCCGTGGAGGGAACGGATCATCCAGCGTGATCCGGTCGAGAGTGTCTTGACGCGATCGTGCACCACCCCGAGGTAGCGCGAGATATCCTCCGGCGCGATGCCATACGATTCGAGGCCTGCGCGAGCCAGGGGGAGGAGGGTATCGAGGACAAGCCGCGGCGCGGGGTGCGAGTGCCCATCGGCCCAGGTGAGAGCCGAACGGAGGCCGAGTTTGGCCGCGGCGAAGAAATTCTCCTTCGCATCATCGAAGTCGAGCACCTGCGTGATGTCGCCGTATTCCCGCCGGGCGCCGAGCACGGCCCCGATCCAGAAGGCGGCGTTCGCGATCTCGTCGACGACCGTCGGTCCGGAGGGGAGTACCCGGCACTCGATCCGCAGGTGGGGACGTCCTCCTCCGACTCCGTAGCAGGGTCGGTTCCAGCGGTAGACGGTGCTGTTGAAGAGGCCGAGCGCCTGGAGTCGGGGGATCTCGCCCGCATCGAGGAGCGCGATCGGATCCTCGTCCACTTCTTCGGCGAGCAGCGTACGGAATCGCGCCACATCCTCGTGAAAGAGCTCGGTCACCGACTTCCTGATCCATCCTTCGCCGAAGTGCACGCGCGCGCTCATCTCGCGCGTGTGCAGTCCGGAACTCCGCGTATCGAGCGACTGCTGGAAGAGCGCGATCCGCGTTTCGGCCCAGAGGCGCCGACCGAAGAGGAGGGGCGAATTCACCGCGGCCGCGAGGACGGGGCCCGTCACCGCCTGCGCGATATTGTAGAGGTCGGCGAACTCGTCGGGATCGACCTGGAGGTGCACCTGGCACGAGGTGTTGCACGCCTCGAGCATGACCGAATCGTGCTCGACGAGGAGTTCGTCCACCCCTTCGATGCGAAGACGCCACACCCCTCCCCTCAACTGGTTGAGGGCGTCGTTGAGGGCATGGTACCGCGGTCGCGGGGTGAGATTCGCGAGGGTGAGATCCGACTTGGAGAGGGTGGGGAGGATCCCCGTGAGCACGGCCTCGGACCCGAGGGTCTGCGCGGCCTCGGAGATCTCGCGCACGCGCCGCAGGAAGGCGGTCTCCAGGTCACGAAAGACGTGCCCATCGAGGAGCGCGGGATCGAGATTGACCTCGAGGTTGAAACGCGCGAGCTCGGGGGTGAAGGGTCGACCTCCGAGCCGCTCGAGCACCTCCACGCCGACCGGGGAGGGTCGAAAGCCCGCGTCGACGAGGAAGATCTCCTGCTCGGCGCCGACGCGACGGACTCCGGTCTCGATCAACCCCTCCCGCAACATCCGATCGAGGGCGTGCAGATCGGTGAGGAGCGCCTTGGTGAAGGCGCGATACGCCTCGGCGTCACGCTCCGGTGCGGGAGCCAGGTCACGTCCCATCCGCGGCGTCTCCGGAGCGGCCGGGAGTTACCGGCCGAGCGCCCGGAGGGCGGCGGCGGGCGAACCGTGACGGACGATCGCCCGGGACGCCTCATCCGGAAGGACGCGTGCGTACTCCTGGAGAAAGCTCACATTCACCAGGTGGATGAGGGCGGCGTCGTCGATCTCGACCGATCCCCACTCCGACTCGGGACGGGCGTAGAGGGCGGCGACCACCGCGGGCGGCGCATCGAGGCGTACGTGGAAGGCTCGCGCGTCGAGGCCGTAGCGCCGGGCGAGCTCGAACCAGGCACGCCCACTTCGGCGGCCCGAGACGATCACGTCGGGAGAGATTCCGACCCGGTCGGCGATCGCGAGCGCCACCGGAATCTCGTCGATCGGGATCCGCCATTCGGCGAGGATCCGCACTTCGGAGGTCGGGATGCCGAAGTGCTCGCCGAGGGCGCGCAGGTAGGAGAGCTCCGGCGCGGTCTGTGCCGAGAGGGGAGGTCCGAGAAGCGCGAGGAGCACGACGGCTACACTGCCGCCAGCTGCGACGGACCTTCGTGAGGGGGTTGCGACGCTCATGATGGACCTCGTGGTCGTGGGGCAGGTCGGTTCCCACCTTGTTCTTGTACACCATTCATGCCAATCGGGTGTTCACGCCACCCCCCTCACCCCCGAGGCGCGCCCGTGGCACCCGTGTCCTCGACGATCTCGGCTCGACTCTCGGGGTCCCACTGCGGGCGGGCGTCGGCGTTCCCGACCTCGAGGCCGAGGAGGAAGAGGAGCCGACCGATGCGCGCCATCTTCCCGGTGTCGATCTTCTCGACCTCATCGCTCGCCTCGTGATAGTCCTCGTGTGTCCCATTGAAGAAGAAGAGCACCGGAACACCGCGGCGCGCGAAGTTGAAGTGGTCGGAGCGGCGGTAGAAGTTCTCGTCGGGCCAGAGGTCGTCGATCGCCGTCATCCCGATCTCGGGGTTCGCGGCGTTCACGCGGTTCATCGTGGCACCGAGGTCGGAGTGTTCCTTCCCGATCGCCACGATGGTGTCGGTCCAGTTCCGCCCGACCATGTCGACATTGAAGTCCGCGACGATCGACTCCAGCGGCACCGAGGGGTCGGAGGCGAAGGCCGCGCTCCCGAGCAGGCCCCGCTCCTCGCCGCTCACCCAGAGGAAGAGCATCGAACGACGAGGACGCGCCTCCGGATCCATCGATGCCATCGCCTCGGCGACCTCGATCAGCGTCGAGGTGCCCGAGGCGTTGTCGTCGGCTCCATTCCAGATCGAGTCCGTGCTCTCACCCTCGGGCTCGCGGACCCCCACATGATCCATGTGGGCCGAGTAGACGACGTACTCGCCCGCCAGCCCGGGGTCGCTGCCAGGCAGAATCGCGACGACGTTGGGCGCGGTCTGCCCTTCACCGAAGCGTTCGTGCGTGTAGCGATGGATGTACGTCCCGTCCGCAGCTCCCGGCTCGAGCCCTGCCGCCTGCATGCGCGAGGCGATCCACCGGGCGGTCGCCTCGAGCTCGGGGGATGGGGTGAATCGCCCCCGCATCGAATCCGCCGCCAGCACGGAGACCTTCTCGAAGAGGTCGGTCGCATCGATTTCCGCCAGGGCAGCAGCGATCGCGGCGTCGCGCTCGGCATCCGAGACCCCCCCGGATGCCCGATCGACGTCGCCGCACGCGAGGAGGAGGGGGAGGAGGGCGAGGGCAAGGGGGGGGAGGGGACGCTTCGTCATGATCGATTTCGGCAGGCGGGAGAGAGGGATCGGAGCGAGTTCCGATCGTCAGCGGCGGCGGGTCACGGGGTACCGCTCCCCGACCTCGAGCCCGGGGATCAGCCCCCAGGTGGCGAGGCCGTCGTCGGAGCGGGGTTCGAGGAGGTAGAAGGCGAGGCGACCGAGCGGCTGATCGACGCGCACCTCGCGCGTTCCCGCGGGAAGTTCGAGGGTGCTCGGCCGCCACACCCCCGAGAGGGTGTGTTCCCGGTGCCCCTGGAAGGGACGCTCCGCGATCTCGAGTCCGTCGAGGACGAAGACCTCCCCCTCGACGGTGCGGGGCTCGGTGAGCGCGGTCATCTCGATCCCGTGGGCGCGGAGCCGGTCGAGGATCACCTCGGCGTCGGGGGGGATCTGATAGACGGCCGGTACCACCTCGGAGTCGCTCGCCATGAAGCTCCCGTACTCGCGCATCGGGGTCGGCGTGACGACATCGACGCGCCGCAGGATCGTCGCACCGGTGTAGGGGTGCGGCTCTTCGACGACGTCGCCCATGAGGATCTCGACGAGCGAGTCGGAGGGCTCGGGAACGGCGCGCGTGGGGAGCGTCCGACCCACGACGGGCGCATCGGCGGCGGCCACCACCTCGCGGATCGCAGCGGCATCGTCGCGCGCCCAGTCGAGGATCTCCTCGACGAAGCGGTAGGTGGCGCGGACCCGGTCCTCGTAGGTGAGGTAGGCGTACGCCTCGCTCAGGATCGCGACGCGGTTGCGCAGCCCGAGGTAGTTGTTGTTGAAGCGCGGGCGGTGGTCGAAGGTCGACCAGGCGAGCTCACCGTTCCGGCGCCCGGCATTCCCGTAGTAGTAGAATTCCCATCCGTCCGCCTCGCGGATGCGCTCCGTGATGGCGGGGAAGGCGGTGCCGCGGAGGATCTCGTTGATCTCCGGCGCGGTCCCGGGATGGAGGGGGGGTGAATAGGTGAGGTGGTAGGCGTGGCGTGTGCCGTTCGTGGTGTGGAGATCGACGCCGACCTCCGGATCGTACGCATTCAGCATCGAGACGAAGGAGCGCGCCTCGGGCGAATCGAGCTTCATGTGATCACGGTTGAGGTCGTATCCCTGCGCATTCGGCCGCTGACCCATACCCCCGATCGGGCCGTGCTGGCGCGGTCGGTTGTCGAGCGCGACGCGGGCGTTCCCGTCGGCGTTGTAGAGGGGGTTCACGAGGAGGACGAGCGCATCGGTCCAGTCGGTCGTCTCTCCGGTGAGGAGATCGCGCACCAGGATCTGGAGCGCCTCCTTGCCCGGCACCTCACCCCCATGGATGTCCCCCTGCAGGTAGACACGCACCTTCCCCGACGCACGGACGGCTTCCGGAGACCCGTCCTCGACCTCGCCGATCACGAGGAGGGGGATCGCGCGTCCCTCGGAGGTATGGCCCATCGTCACGAGGTGCGCCCGGTCGCTGAAGGCGTCGGCGACGCGGAGGAAGTCCATCACGTCGTCGTGGCTCGACGTCTCGATCCACCCGCTTCTCTCGCCCCGGGTCTCGAGGTCGGCGAATGCGACTCCGGAGGACGGAGGCCGGCACCCATGCAGGGCGAGGCCCGAGAGGAGGGCGAGGAGGAGGGGACGACGCGGGGTGCGGATCATCATCGGGGGCGACGGTTGAGGAGAAGCATGGTTGAGGAGAAGCATCACGGGCGCGGTGCCCGGGGGGGCAAGAGTACTCCGCCCGGACGGTCCGCGCGAGACCTGTGGGGCGGTGGACGGGTGCCTGGTGAAGGGGCACGAGTCGCGCGCCCCCCGCTCCGCGGCGCTACCCTCTCCGGAATGCGAAACGCCGCCCCCCGCCAAAGCGGGGAACGGCGTCCCGTCGTCCTCATCGAGGCGGATTCCCGCCCGGGAGGTTCACGACATCGTCACGCCGGCATCCCCCTCGGCCGACACCACGAAGCGGATCCACATCCCGCTGATCGCGTGCGCCGGGATGTAGCAGACGATGGTGTACTCGCCGGCCTCGGAGGCCACGAAGGAGACCGTCTCGGACTCCCCGGGCATCGTCGCGTCGGCCATCGAGGTCGGGTTCTCCGAGATCGCGCCCTCGAAGACGGGGGTCGTCGGCACCGACGCCGGCGGGGAGTCGAAGTTCGCCGCAACGCCGATCGAGTGCGCCATGTTCGGGTCGTTGTTGGCGAAGTTGATCGTCACATTCGAGCCGGCCGGCACGGTGATCGTGAGCCCGCCGTTCTGGGCTCCGTTGAAGTTCCAGTAGTTGCCCGTATCGGTGAGCCCGGCGGTGATATCCAGGGTGACGTTGTCGCCGTCCATCTGGTACCAGTCGGGCATCGTCATCCCGCCCTGGGCCGGAGCCGCAGGAGCTTCGGCGGCGGCCGAAGCCTCGGAGGGAGCCTCGGCGGCAGGCTCGCCGCCACACGCGGCGATCGAGACAGCCGCCAGTCCAAGAGCGAAGCGCTTCATGTCAGTCTTTCCTCGGTGCGATTTCAGCGAAGGTCCGCGCGGCGATCCCGACGCGGCCCGGAAGCGGATGTCCGTCGCGGACGTCCGATTCACGAATGGTCGACGCAGCGCACCGGCGGCGAACCGCCCGGCGCACGCGTCCCCTCTCTTCAGTCAAGGAAAATACCCACCCCGAGGGTGCTTGTGAATCCCTTCACATGGGTGCGAGCGGCTCGACGGCCCAGTATCTTGACCTTTCCACCCCACGGAGGGGGTCGAGAGGCGCCGATATCGTCCGCTTCCGGAGTGCGCCCGGGAGGATTCGAACCTCCGGCCTCTGCCTCCGGAGGGCAGCGCTCTATCCAGCTGAGCTACGGGCGCGACGAAGGTCATAATCTCGGGGATTCCCCGCCCCGGTCAAGGATGCGGGCAAAAGGCGCGGCGCCCGTCGGGTCTCCCCGCCGGACGCCGCCCGGACGGCTCGCGAATAAGCCGAGTTCTGTCTCCGCCATCCCCTGACGGGGCGCGGAGGAGGGTCATTCCTCTACGGACGGCCTCTCGACCGCCCTCCAGCAACCTACCCGGGACTCGGACGGAGCGGGCCGCTCCTCGTCCCCTATTTGGTCTTGCTCCGGACGGGGTTTACCGTGCGACCGACCGTTGCCGGCGGCCCGGTGCGCTCTTACCGCACCCTTTCACCCTTGCCTGTGCCCACCTCCGCTCGCGCGGATGCGGGCCATCGGCGGTCTCCTCTCTGTGGCACTCTCCATCGCCTCACGGCGCCCGGGCGTTACCCGGCGTCCTGCCCTGCGGAGCTCGGACTTTCCTCCCGCGCCGCCGAAACGGCGCCGGCGACCCTCACTCGCGAGCCTCCCAACGATAACACCACACGCCCGCCCCTGCGCCGCATCCACCCCGAAATGAAGGGGGGGGCGCCGGCCGAAGCCGACGCCCCCCGAGGTCGTCCCCCTGAGGGTCAGACCTGCACCTTCACGCCGAGCCCGTCACGAACCGAAGCTCGCGGTACCCACATCGCAGATCGCTTCGATGCTGGTAACATTCGGGTTGTTCGTCTCCTCCTCGAAAGCGAGGAAGAAGTTCACATCGGTCCCGTAGACTCCACCCTTGAAGTAGTTACCCGTCGGGTAGACCGACTCCGCGGCGCGGCCGTACTGGTTCACCAGACGGCGCAGATCGGGCATCCGGCGCCCGGTGAGGTGCAGCCAGTACGCACGCTCCTTGAAGAGCATGTCGACCCGCGCGGCCGCCGTCCCCGGATCGGTGAGGGGATCGAGTGTCGTGGTCGCCTGCACGATGCCATCGGTGATGACATCCATGAGGTTGGCCACATCGGCCCGCATGTCGTTGAGGATCGTGAGCATCCCCGAGACATCGCCCGCGTTGAGCGCGGCCTCCGCCTCGATCAGACGCGCCTCGACCCCGGTCGCCACGGCGATCGGCGAGAAGTCGTCGACGTAGCGCAGCGTCATGAAGAGCGGGATATTCCCGTCGAAGCCTTCCTTGTCGTCGGGCCGGAACCAGGGAATCCGGGGATCCCCCGTCTCGTTCGGCTCACGGCTGCCGGCGGGCGCGAAGCCGTCGGTCCGATAGGGAAGTCCATTGATCCCCTCGTTGTCGCCCATCGAGTAGCGCCCGTTGTCCTGCAGCCCGAAGATCGGGCTGTCCTGCGCCGAATTGGAGTGGAAGGTGAAGTAGACGAAGTCGGTCGGGACGGCCGACACCGCGGAGGCGGCGGCGGCGAACTGCCCGAGGTCGAGCAGCGCGCGACCCTTCACGACGGCCGGAAGGCTTGCGCCCCCCGCCGCGATCGCCTCATCGGCCAGCTGGATCGACCTCTGCATGACGGCTGCCCCGGAGAGCGGCTGCCCGAAGAGGAAGTCGGACTGCGACTCCGGAGCCTCCGGATTCACCTCCGAAAGGGGGATCGCCGGGCAGTAGGCCTCGGCGAGCGCGAGGGTGGCCATCGCCTCGAGCGACCGCATCTCCGACCAGCGCGGATCCGAGGTGCTCGCGAAGTTCTCGAGCGCCACCGCGGCCGACCGCGTCGCGCGTCGCGCGTCGTGAAGATCGCCGTACGGGCCGTCGGTGGTGTTTCCGTTCTGCGGACCGAACTGGTCCCGCCGGTCGGTGGCGGTCCGCGTGGTGAAGGTTCCCGACGAGAAGAACTCGTCGGACATCAGCGCCGTGGTCGAGATGAAGGCGTCGCCCCCACCCGAGTAGCCTGACACGAACTCGTCGATCGCGCCGTTGACCTGGAAGGGCAGCGTCGACGGATCCTGGAGCGTTTCGGGGCTCACCGTATCCGGGTCCCTCACCTCGAGGAGCTCGTCGGTGACATCGTCACACCCTGCGATCACGAGGGTCCCCGCCATGAGCGAGAGCCCCGCGAAGCGGGCGAATCGGTTGATCGTCATAGTCATCACTTGAATCTCCCTCTCAGAAGCGGTAGTCGAGACGGATCATGAACTGGCGAACCGGCGGCTGCGTGTTGAACTCCGACTGGCTGAAGTTCGCGCTGCCGCCGCCCTCCACCGTCTCCGGATCGATCCCGGAGAAGTTGGTGAAGGTCTTCAGATTCCGCCCTGACAGGGTGAGACGAAGCCCATCGAGCTGCGAGAGCGAGTTCGTCACGAGGGAGGGCATGTCGAAGGCGACCGAGAACTCGCGCCACCTCCAGAAGGTCCCATCCTCGACGAAGCCTTCGGCCGAACCGAGGAATCGGTCGGCGATGAAGGCCGCCTGATCCTCGAGCGAAGCGGTCGGATCCGCGACCGCGCGGCATCCGCGCGTCGAGTTGAACCCGCAGCGGAACGCCTCGGAGTCGGTGGCGGTGAGGTGCCCACCCCGACCCTCGAAGAGCGTCGAGATCGTGATCCAGTCGAAGACGCGCACATCCGCGAAGACGGTGCGGTTGTGCTCCGGCTGCGACGGCCCGAGGAACTCGGTCTCACCCACCGAGACGTCGCACTGCTCCGAGTCACACCGGAGGAGCCCGTCCCCATTCGGGTCGGTGAAGGAGACCACACCCTGGTGGAATCCACCCGCATCGAAGCCTTCCGCGTGCCGCTGGAGACCCCGGTTGAAGATGATGTCACCCACCCCGCCGAGGTCGAGGACCTCGCTGTCGAGGGTGGCGTTGGTGAAGCCCACATTGAAGCCGAGAAGATCGGACTGGTAGATGTC
>JAVVEY010000127.1:0-7171 GCA_032250675.1 Longimicrobiales bacterium
AGACCTTCCACGAACGCGACGCCCTCGAAGTGTCAGTTGACGTCACGCCTCCCGGCGCGCGGGCGATCGGTTCGGCCGGATCCGCTTCCGGGCCCTCGCCCATGACCTCCCCCGCGTTCAGAGCACGAAGTCGAGGAGCTTGACCGCGACCGCGCCGAGCTCCTCGAAGTTCTCCCGTAGCTGGGCGACCTTCGTGTTGCGCGCGGTGCTCGCCGAGACGATCTCCATGAGGCGGGCGAGGCGCTCCTTCTCGGCCTTCGTCGGAAGCAGCTTTCCCACTTCGTCGGCGGTGAGGCGGGTCAGCCCCGCGATCTCGTCGCTGAGTTCGCGGTTGGTCTTCTCGCGGGACGCCGCGGCGATCTCCCTGAAACGGTCTCTCCTGGACGGCACGATTCCTCCTTCGGTTCCGGTCCTCAGTTCCGGCCCGGCTCGGCGGTCCCGAGTCTCTCACGGAGGCGCCGAAGCACATCCTGCGCCGGGCCCGTCTCGTCGGTGATGCGGACCACCTCCTCGCTCAGGGAGACGGCGTCCTCGATCACGCGGTCCCGCGCTTCCAGCATTCCGAGCCGCGCGAGCACCGCGTCCTGCTCGGCGGTGACGTCGTGTGTGGACTGGATGAACGCCGTCACGCCGGCCTGCGCCTGGATGAGCTCCGCCCAGGTGCGCCGGAGCTCGCGCAGGGCGTCGGCCTCCATCTGGTTGATCGGCCCGATCAGCTCGCGCCGCTGCGCCTCGATCTGCTCCAGGGCGGCGGTCGCGAAGTCGAGGACGATCTCGCCCCGGTCGGCGTCGCCGAGGCCGCTCTTCACCGCCTCGACCGTGCGATCGAGCGCGGCGCCCTCGAGCGAGAGGCGGGCGGCGAGCTCCTCCCGAAGCCGATCCTCCTGGACTCCGGTCAGGGGGTCCGGAGACGCCAGCTCGCCGGCCAGATCCGCGTCCGCCACGAAGGTGGCCAGGAACTCGGGGATCCAGCGCCTCTGCAGGAAGTCCTCCACCCGGTCGCGCGAGAGCTGGAAGTACGCCCGGGCAAAGCCTTCGTGCGAGGCCTGCACGGCGGCCAGTCGCTGCCCCACGACGTGCGAGAGGTCCGCCGCCTCCTGGGGGATGGAGGCGCACCCGGCCAGGGCCAGCAGCGGCACGACCCGCAGCGGCGCAAGAAGTATCGCGGTGCGGACGCGTTCCAGGATCCGGCACATCGTCATCGCGCGGGAGGCGGCCGGCGTGTTCTCTCTGCCGGCCTGAGGGGAGGAAACTCCACCGGGGTCAAGGTGCCGCGAGGAGACGATAGGGTGGGCGCATGCCGTCGTGCAAGTCGGGATTCATCGCTCGACGTCTCCGCCAGAAGACGCGAGATCTCGACGGGCGCGACATCCGCTTCGTCGTGAAGGAGGCGGGTCGGCACCCCGATCCCCCTCACATGCGATTCTCGGGCCCCTGGGGTGTCACCGACTCAGAAACGCACGTCGTAATTGATCGGAATCTGGGCCCACATGACGGACGGGATCCCATCCTTCAACCCCGGCAGAAACCTCAGATCCTCTGCGACATCCTGGCCCAGCCGGTCCAACGTCGTGTTCCCCGATCTCCGAGTCACTCGCGACTCGATGACGCGTCCATCGGGCCCGACCTGATACATGACCACGACCGTCCGGGCTCCATCAATCCGAATCGACGAGAGCGCTTGCGACACCGTTTCCCGATTCACGAGCTCCGGCGCGCAGATTTCCGAGTGCCCGATATGGATGCGCGCGTCAGGCCCGCTTTCCACCTTCAGACGCCAGAGGTGCATCTTCGGCTCCATCGGCTGCGAACGCGCGTGGCGCCCCGTGATTTCAGCGAGTTGGCCCGCCTGGTCATCACCCGCCTCGAGGACGCGCACGAATTCCAGTTCGCCAAACCCGTCGTATCCGATCGAGAGAAGAGCCGTGGACGAGCCGATATCACGGAACGCATCCATCACCGCGGCGGAGTCGACCACCTGATCGATCGGCGGCAGATCCGATGCGGCAACCCCGCACGATCGGTTTGCGGGTGCAGGCGCCGCGCTCAGGAAGAGGGACTCTCGGAGGTGCGGTTCGGTGACCGGTTCCGAGCGGGGAGTCGCGGTCGTGCTGCACGCCGCGGCGATGAGGGTCGCGAGCAGAACGTACGACACCCGAATCGTACTGGTCTTCATCGAATCCTCCGCTGTGCAAGGATGGGCAGTCCACCCCTCTCACTACCCGGACGCCAAAGTAGGCCGGGGGTCTCGGACGGACAAGCGGAGCGCAGGTCGGGGGCGGGCTGGCGCCCACGAGGAGGAGGGGGCGGGCTGGAGCTACCATGACCGGCCCTGCGGGATTTCGAGTCGGGGGTTTCGCGGCGGGGGTTTCGCGGCGCGCTCGGGCTTCGGTGCCGCCGGCGGCGTGGCTCGACCCTTCTACTCTAGTAGTGCGGTGAACGGGGTATTTCGTTACAGGGGCCGTCGACGAGGTGGCGCCTCCCCGGCTGGGGTCGCGGCGCAGCGTTGGCTCTGGCCAGCTCATTCTGACAGAACTTTCTCCCCCTGAAGCTTCGACGAGTGCTGCTGGATCCTCCAGCGCCCGTTCCAGCCGTCCTCGTTCCGCGCCGGACAGCCGGGAGAGGAGCGGGGGTTCACTCCTGTTCCGACTCCGAGACGAATTCGTGATCCGGCTCCGCGAGCTCTTGGATCCGGTCCAGGAAGAGAAGCCTGATCTGCCTTTCCACTGCTGCGAACTCACCGAAGGTCGTCGCTCGGGTGTTGATATTCACGGCAATGGAGAGATGATAGTCTGGATACACGACAAGCCAACTCATGGCCCCCTTCGACACCCCCCCATGATGGGCATATGGAAGGGCCTTCGTGGAGTCGCCGGGGTGGACAGCATCCGGGTAATAGCGCCAGCCAATGGCATAGCTCTGCTCATTCACCTCGCCGTTGGAAAGGACCTGCGGCGTCCACATGGTCTCTCGAGTTTCAGGCCGGATGAAGTCCGGATCCATCCACGCATTCCCGATCCTGGCCAGTTCTTCAGAGGTTGCAAGCAGCCCCCCTCCGGGCCACCGCTGGGACAGGTCAAATGGACGCCATTCCCGGGCTCGCCGTCCGTCGATTTCATAAAAGATGGCGAGGCCAGGCCTGGTCCGGCCATCATGGTCTCCCCCTGCGCTGGTCAAACCAAGGGGTTCGAAGACGATGCGCTCAAGAAGATCCAGGTAAGGCTCACCCTCAACTCTGGACAGGACCGCACCGACCAGGTTGACATCAAAGCTTGAATAGAGGAAACGACTGCCGGGTTCATACAAGAGCTTCGTGTCATCGAAGATCTCCAAGCTCTCCCATACGCTTGAATAGTGCCGACATCCGCAAAGTGTCGAAAAGGTCCCGAAGAGATCACGATTTCCTTCATATCCTGGGAAACCGGCAGTGTGGGAGGAAAGTTGACGCAGGGTCAGGCTACCCCATGCTGGCTTTGGATATGAATCCCAATACGTCGAGAGGGGATCGTCCAGGCCCAACCGGCCCATGTCCAAAAGCCGGGCTAACGCCGTGGCCGTGACCGCTTTGGACGTGGATCCGATCCTCATCACGGTCCCCGATGAAACCGGGGTCATGCTCTCGAGGTCCGCCCAACCCGAGCCCCCTGTCCAGACTATCTGACCCTCGATGGCCACCGACGCAGTGATCCCGGGGAAGCCGTGTTCCTGACGGTGTTGAGCAAGCATCCGCATGGCCTCATCGGCAGCATCCGAGTACAGGCTGTCCCGGATCGCGGACGTATGTGGCGCCGTCTCTTCGGGCAGGGATATCCAGGACCCGAACCCGGACCGAAAAGAGTACGTCCACAGCAGGACCAGGCCGATACCGATCACGACAAGGCCCATCACTCCGATGGACACCCGCCTGAGCACTCTCCTGGTCTCGATCACGACTTCATTCCTCAAATCTCCATGCAGGGTTTTGTTCTGAGGTGTTCTTGCCCCCCTCACCCCCCATCAATCTCCCCGAGGAGCGTCCGCACCGCGGCGGCGAGCTGGGAGTCGATGCCTCGGTACCACTCCCCGGCCGGGCGTTCGACCTCGACGTCCACGGGGCGCGGGTTCAGCTCCATCGGCTGGCCGCGGTTGTCGCGGATGAAGGTGCCGGGCATGCGCACGGTGGTGCCGTCGACGAGGCGGCGGCTTCCGGTGAAGATGATCCATCCGGCGGTGGGCTCGCCGACGACGCTGCCGAGCCCGAGCTCGCGGTAGCCCTCGGTGAAGTCCTCGCCGTCGGAGAGGGTGTTCTGGTTGGTGACGAGGACGGTGGGGGCGAGGAGCGCGCGCTGCCCGAGGCGCACGCGCGAGGGCGCGCGGATGTCGCTCCCGCGGCCTTCCATGGTGAAGTAGTTCCGGCGCGCGAGGACGTCGATGGCGTAGACGTTCACGAAGCCGCCGTTGTTGTCGCGCACGTCGATCACGACGCCTTCCTTCGCGTGGTTCGCCTGATCGAGGTCACGGATGAACTGGGTGAGCGCGCCCTGGGACATCGAGGGGATGTGCACGTAGCCGAGGCGGCCTCCGCTCGCCTCCTCGACGTAGGCGCGCCGGCTCTCGACCCAGTGGCGGTAGCGGAGCTGTCCTTCGGCGCCCGGGGAGGTGGCGAGGACGGCGACCTCGCGGGGGGCGTCGCCGTCGGTCCGGACCCCGAGCACGACCTCCTGGCCGGGGGTGTCGCGGAGGAGCGCGTGAAGATCGCTGCCGCCGTCGAGGGGGGTGCCGTTGATCGAGACGAGCTCGTCGCCGACGCCGATCCCGCCGGCCACATGGGCGGGCCCGAGCTCGATGACTTCACGCACGACGAAGCGGCCGTCCTCCTCGTACGCCACGCGGTCGAAGTGGAGCCCGAGCCGACCGGTGTCGTGCCCGTCGCCCCCCTGCGGGGGACCGGTGCGGCCGGAGTGACCGAGGTGCGAGGCGTTGAGCTCGCCGAGCATGAGGTCCATGAGGCGTCCGAACTCGGCGCGGGTCCGCGCGCCCTCGATGTACGGACGGAAGGTGTCGCGCACGCCCTCCCAGTCGACGCCGTGATAGTCGGGGTCGTAGAAGCCGTCGCGCATCTCTCCCCACCCCTGCTCGAAGGCGGCCGTCTTCGTGCGTTCGAAGTCGTCCACGACCTCGACCGTGGTCGAGATGGTGCTCTCGCGTCCGTCCGGCCACGCGACCGCGCGCAGTTCCCCTCCCCGGCTCGTCCAGAGGGTGCGGCCATCTTCCGAGAAGGCGATCGGGTTGCCGCCCGGCTCGAGTTCGTCGAAGTCGACGTCGCCATTCGGCCCGAAGCTCACGCGGTGGAGCGATCCACCCCCGGTGACCACCCCCGACACGCCGTCGGGGTGCAGCACGATCTGCCCGACCGGGAAGTCGGTGTCGACGACGGCGCCCCGGCGGCGGATCCCCTCGAAGTCGATCTCGACGGGTTCGGAGGTGTCGGGGAGATCGCCGCGCCCGGGCGCGCCCTCCTCGGGCTCGTCTCCGGGCTCGTCGTCGGAGGGTTCCTCGTCGGGCTGGTTGAAGAGCTCGCGGAAGGCGTCCTCGTCGAAGCTCGGGGGCGCGGGCACCAGATCGACCCGGATCATCTCGCCGGGCTCGGTGCGCTGCGCGGCGCGGTAGACGATGAAGTCGCCGCTCGCGCTCCACTCGATCGAGCCGACCGAGGAGCTCGGGACGAAGCTCACCTGGCGGGGATCGCCGCCGTCGGCGCGCACCACCATCAGGTTGCTGAATTCGTCGGTCTCGCCGGCGTACGCGACCCAGCGCGAATCGGGCGACCAGACGGCGCCGCCCGCGATGTCGCGTGCCAGGAGCCGGTCCTCGCCGCTCTCCCACTCGATCACGCGCAGCTCGCGCTCGTCGTGAAGCTGACGCCCGTAGAGGAACCATCGGCCGTCGGGCGAGAACTCGCCCGCCTGGTCGCGCGCGGCGCCCGTCGTGACCTCCCGCTCGGTATTCGTCGTGAAGTCGAAGTGATGGAGCTTCTCGGTCCCGCTGCGCCACGAGGCGTAGACGATCCCCTTCGAGTCGGGGGTCCAGACGATCCCGCTCTCCTCGGCGGGGGTGTCGGTCACGCGGGTGGCCGGGACGTCGCCCTCGATCGTCGTCGCGAAGACGTCGCCCCCGGCGGTGAAGGCCCACTTCTCGCCGTCGGGCGAGATCGCGATGTCGCTCCACCCGGAGTCCTCCTCATTTCTCTCGGGGGTGGGGCCTTCGACGGCACCCATGAGGGTGATCTCGACGCGGCGGGGGGTGCGGGATGCGGTGTCGAGCGTCCAGACGCCGAGGTCGCGCTCGAAGGCGATCCTCGATCCGTCCGCCGAGATCGAGGGCCAGAGGAGGCGGCCGTCGTCGAAGCGCGTGACCGGCTCGGCCGCGCCCTCGAGGGAGGTGCGCCAGAGGTTCTCCGTGCCCGAGCGATCCGAGACGAACCAGAGCGCGCTCCCCGCGGCGTCCCACATCGGCCAGAGATTCTTCCCCCCCGTCGTGACGGGGCGGTAGCTCGGCGCGCCGCCCTCGGCGGTCGCCTCCTCGACGACCCAGATCTCCGACTCATCGATGTGGGCGTGGCCGTTCCTCCACCACTGGCTCTGCGCCATGTCGCCGCGCGTCGAGATCGCCAGCATCCCGTCGGGGCCCGGCGCGGAGAAGTACTCGCCCTCGTAGCGGTCGCCGGCGACGACCATCGGGGTGCCGCCGCTCGCCCGCACCCGGTAGGCGTCGTGCGTGCCCGCGATATCCTCGGCGTTCGAGCTGAAGTAGATCCACTCGCCGTCCCGCGACCACCCATTGAGCTCTTCGGACCCCGAGTCGTGCGTGACACGCCGCACCTCGCCGCCGGCGAGATTGATGACGAAGATGTCGAGCCCGCCGTTGCGGTTCGAGTTGAAGGCGAGGTGCCGCCCGTCGGGCGAGTAGAGGGGGCGCGACTCGTGCGCCGAGTGCGCGACGAGGAGGCGCGCCGCGCCGCCCTCCGCGGGCACCGTCCAGATGTCGCCCCCCGAGACGAAGGCGATCTCGGAGCCGTCGGGGGAGATCCCCGGCTCGTAGAGCGACGGGACGCCCTGCGCGGCGAGGGGGACGGCGAGGGGGGCGGCGAGCACGCCCGCGAGCGCGGCGGCGCCCGCCAGGAAGACGGTGC
>JAVVEY010000128.1:0-7007 GCA_032250675.1 Longimicrobiales bacterium
ATCATGCGTGAACTCCACGATGCGGGGGGCCTTCGGGTTTGGCCAGGGAAGATGCCGGGGGCGGGATTCGAACCGAGCGCGCCAGCGCGAGGTCTGCGAAGCTCACCCGCAAGGGATTGCTCCCGGGGGATTTTAAGGACACATCCGCCCCGCCACCAGAGCGGGACTCAGGTGCACTCAGTGGCACCAGTAGGGGGAGAACGCCCCTTCGATACACCCTTACCGCCCCTCGCGAAGTCGAGGAATCCCCATGCACCAGGACCCGCACGCGCTGGATGTTGCAAGGCGCGTCGATCCGGCTCTTCGGGGGGACCGAGCCGTGAGCCCCACCCTGGAGATGGAGGCCAGCGTAGGCGTGGAAATAGGAATCATGGATCCGGCCCCGGCCTCCATCTCGCGGACCACCCGGCTCGCGGGTGTCGCACCCTCCCGGTACGTTCCCGGGAGACTCACCCTCGATCCCGGAGGCACCCTGATGAGATCCTTCCTCTACGCCCTCGCCCGACTCCTCGGCGACGTGAACGCGGTGAAACGTGGCAAGGTCGGCAAGCGCATCGCCCGGAGGGTGGCTGGCAAGGCGACGGGGCGCGGACTATGGCGGCTCTTCAAGTGAAGGCTACCCTTCCCGCTGGCGTCGCCTTGGACGCTCCCTGTTGACGCCCGTAACGTTACGCTTTACGCTTCATGTGTGATTCGATCATTCCGGGACCTTGAGACGAAGGCGATCTTCGAGGGCGGTGATACCAACCCGAAGGACGCCAAGAGGGCGCGAAGGCGGCTCCCGACTGGGTTGTGGGAGCGTGCCCGGGCGAAGTTGGACCAGATCGACGCGGCCACCGGTCCGACACAGCTCACCACGCCCTCGAATCGCCTCAGGAAGCTGTCCGGGGACCGGGCGGGCCAATGGTCGGTCCGGATCAACCGGCAGTATCGCGTCTGCTTCGAATGGAAGGAGGGCGACGCCTGGGACGTCGAAATCGTGGACTACCATGAGTGAGGAGATACCGATGAGCTACGAGCGGCAGGAGATGAAGCGAGCCCCCACCCATCCCGGCGCCGTGGTGCGCCTGGAGCTGGAGGAGCTGGAAATGACCGTCACCGAGGCCGCCGAGCGGCTCGGCGTCACCCGGCCCGCGCTGAGCGCGCTGGTCAATGAGAAGAAGTCGGTCAGTCCACAGATGGCGCTCCGGCTCGGTCGCTTCTTCGGCAACGGGACGGAGCTGTGGATGAACATGCAGACACGGCACGACCGCTACCGGATCGAGCACGACCGCGCGGCGCTACGGGCGGCCGAGCGGGTCACCCCGGTCCACGCAATCCCATAGGGCCACGAGGATCTACCGAGGCGAGCGCTTCCGCGAGTCGTCGAAGTCAACAAAGAAGAAGGACGCCAAGGCGCTCCTCTCGAAGAGGATCGAGGATATGCGCGCCGGTCGCCCCGTCGGGGGTGACGTCGAGCAAATCGACTTCGACGACCTCGCCGAGATGGTGCTCACCGACTACCGGATCAATGGACGCAAGAGCACCAAGCGCCTCACATCCGCGCTCAAGCATCTGCGCCGGCACCTCGGCCGCCACCGCGCCGTCGACATCACCACGGGGACCGGATCCGGACCTACATCGCCGACCGCATGGACGAAGGCGCGGCGAATGCCACCATCCAGAAGGAGACCGCCGCCCTCAAGCGGGCCTTCCGCCTCGCGAAGCAGGCCAACCGCCTCCCTCACATCCCGCATGTGCCCGTCCCCGCGACCGACAACGTGAGGACCCACTTCCTCACCATGGCCGACGTACACGCGGTCGCCGGCCACATCGGTCCCGACCTCGCGCCCGTCGTCCGATTCGCCGCCATGACCGGGTGGCGGAAGGGGGAGGTGCTCAACCTCCAGTGGTCCGAGGTCGACTTCAACGCCGGCACGATCCGACTCCTGCCGGGCACCACGAAGAACAATGAGGGGCGCACCTTCCCGATGGCCGCCTTGCCTCCCCTCGTTGAGCTGATGGAGCGCCAGCGCGCACACACCCGCGAGATCGAGCGCGAGACCGGCGAGATCATCACCCACGTCTTTCACCGCGACGGTCAGCCGATCCGGCACATGCGCTACAACTGGAACCGGGCCGCGAAGATGGCCGGGCTCGAGGGTGCGTGGTTCCACGACCTCCGACGCACGGCCGTCAAGAATCTGGAGAAGGCCGGCGTGTCTCGCTCCGTCGCCATGAAGCTCACGGGGCACAAGACCGAGAGCGTGTATCGGCGCTACGCCATCGCCGACGAGGTCGCCCTCACCGAAGGCGTCGAGAAGCTCGCCCGGCTCCACCAGGACGGCACCGAAGGCCGCTCCATCGTCCCGATCGACACCGCGAGGCAGGCATGAGCCCGACGACCCGAGCCGTGACGAAGTCTGTGACGAAGTCCGGGATCTGTGACGAAGTCCCAAACGCGACCTCCCTCAACCGTCACACTCGCAAGACCTGGCGCCCCTTGGACCTGGTAAGCTCTTGTGACGGTTGTGACGGTAATGACGGTCTCGCCCTTACCCCGTACCATTGCGCTGCCTCGCCCGCCTCTTTTTTTCTCCGTCGTGGTCACAATTCGGTCACATTTTCGGGACCTCTTCGGAGTCACACGTGTACCCTTCTATGGCCTGAACACCGCATGAACAAAGGGATGCCGGGGGCGGGATTCGAACCCGCAAGGGATTGCTCCCGGGGGATTTTAAGTCCCCTGTGGTTACCGATTTCACCACCCCGGCCGGTGCCGGGAACACGGCATCCCGGTGGTAGGATGCCGCTGCCGGCCGGCTGCGGACTCGATCGGGCGCTCCGATCGAACCGGGCGAGAGCTTCATCTCGGCCGGGATGTGCCAGAGCCCGGTCGCGGGTACCCCGCCGCCTCTTGAACAGCATGCTACAACTCGATGAAGCGCACCAGGATGTTGTCGAGTGCGTACATACGGTTTCCGGCGGTCTCGGGGCGGAAACCGATCACGATGCGTACCCCGGCGTCACCGGTCCCACCGGCTCCGCCCATCACGAAGAGGTCCCCGAAGAGGGGAAGCGACCGGGGCTCGCCTGCGATGGCGGTCGCCGTGCTGAAGGCATCGACGAGATCGAATGGGCCATCATCGACCGAGGTCCCGACCACGATCGTCCAGGGGTTTTCCGGCCCATCCGAGCTTTCCGCGATGAAATCGAGTTCCACCCGGTACTCGGCTCCGGCGGGTACGAGGAATTCCCGGACGATTCCTCCAACGCCGCCACTGTCGGTGGCGTTCAGATCGACAACCGCTCTTCCGAGCATCGCTTCCACGGCGAACCCGGTTCCGGGTGCGAGGTTGAGGTTCAGCGGTGTCCACTCACCGAGACCGTTGTCGAAGTTCGATACGGCTTCCACGTCCGCCGGCGCGATATTGTCATTGACGTCGCAGGCGGCGGCGAGGAGGAGGAGGAGGAGGGGAAGAAGGGAGCGAGTCACGGTCGTATCCTGCTGTCTCGGGGGTGTCCAAGTCACGCTAACATTACATTCATCCCCCTCGGTCCTGCCAGCCCGATACCCGCTGCCCCTCTCCTTCCGAACGAATCGTATGACACCCGAGCGTTTCCGGAAGCTTCGCGAGGTTCTCCTCCGGCGTCAGCCCGACCTCACCCTCCTCATGGAGCGCGTCAACAAACCGCACAACTTCAGCGCGATTCTTCGGTCATGCGACGCGGCCGGGGTCTTTCGTGCGCACGTCGTCCTCCCCGAGCGAGGGATCGGAGTGCACGCCGGGATCGCGGCGGGAGCGACGCGGTGGGTACCGGTCACCGAGCACGATTCGACCGACGCGGCCTTCCGTGCGCTCCGAAGCGAGGGGGTCCGACTCCTCGCGGCGCACCCCGGCCCCGCTGCACGGGACTACCGGGAGATCGACTACACCGAGCCGACGTGCCTCGTCATGGGCGCGGAGCTCCACGGGGTGAGTGACACCGCGCTCGAGAGCGTCGATGCGCAGGTCGTCATTCCGATGGAGGGGTTCGTGCACTCACTCAATGTGTCGGTGGCGGCCGCGATCCTCCTCGCGGAGGCCCGTGAGCAGCGGGCGCGCGTCGGGATGTACGACGCGTCGCGGCTGGATCCGGAGACCTTCGACCGTACCCTCTTCGAGTGGGCGTATCCGAAGGCGGCGCGTCGCTTCACCCGCGAGGGACGTGACTACCCCACCCTCGACGACGATGGGTGCTGGGTGCGGGGGAACTGAATCCTCCTGCCCGGTCGGATCCGGAGGATGGAGAGGAGGGCGAAGCGAGCACGACGTGTGTCATAAAGACGTGCATCAGTGGTTATATGCACGCTTGCACTGTATTATTCTTCAGGTACATCCACCCGTAACCGTGCACCATATGGCTCTGGATCGTTTGGAAGGTCCCGCCTCGCTGACGACCTCGCAGGTCGCCGAACTCCTCGACGTGCACCCGTCGACGGTGAAACGCTGGTGCAACGACGATGAACTCTCCTCCGACAAGACCGAGGGGGGGCACCGAAGGATTCACCTTGCGGACGCGCTGGGGCTCGCTCGCGAACGCGGGATCCCCACCTTTCTCGATCCCTTCGTCCCCTACGAAGGGCACGTCTGGCAGGCGATCACGGACGCTGCAGAGTCCGGGTCGTTCGACCGGGTGCACGCGCTCGCTCTCGGGTGGCTCGATCGAGGACGGATCGAGCGAATCGGTCACCTCTTCCATGAGCTCGGAAGGCATCCCCGGATCCCCTTCGAACTCTTCGCGGACCTCGGAATCCGTGACTTCATGGTACGGATCGGTGAGCTGTGGGAGGGGGGACAGCTGCGCGCGGGCGAGGAGCACATCACGACCGGGATCCTCGTTGACACCCTCCTCCGACTCCGTGACGAATCCCCGGCGATCGGGACCGGGGTCGGCGAGGGGTCGATCCGGAAGGCCCATCTCGTAGCGCCCCCGACCGGCACCGATGACCGTCATTCGACACTGAGCTCACCGGCACCCGCCGCCGTCGCGGTGGTCGGCGCGATGGAAGGAGATCGCCACGCCCTCGCGCCACTCTGCGTGCGCATCGTGCTGGAGCGTCGGGGGTGGCGCGTGCTCTATCTGGGGGCGGATGTCCCCGTCGAGGACTTCTCCGCGATTCAGCGGCAGCACGGCGCGCGTCTCGTCTGCATCTCCTTCGCCCCACCGAACACCGGGGCGGACATGCAGCGGTGCGTACGTATCCTGAGTGAATTCCACGACCGGAGCACGCCGTGTGCACTCGTGCTCGGTGGAAGCGTACGTCCGCTCGAGACGACGCGTGAGGCGGCAACCCCCTTCGAGGAACTTCGCATCTTCCACACCCTCGTCGATTTCGGGGAGGTTCTCGACGCGGGTCTCGCCGGCGCGGGGCTCCTCTCCGCGTGAGACCCACGAGAGGGTACGGCGTTTTCGCGCTCCATCCGGAGTGGCTTCCCGAAGCTCACGGAGACGGTGCACCTTCGTCCGCAGAACCGGAGGGCGGATCTCACGGGCCTCTGCCGGGTGGGCGCGGGAGACCCGCCTCCGTGCCGGCGGGTAGCGCTCCGAGCTGATGACGCAGCGAGTCCTCGAGATGCTCGAAGCGAAATCCGTAGCCGGCTGCGAGGGTACGGCGTGGGCGGACGCGTTGCCCGGCCAGGAGGAGCTCCCGGCCCATCTCCCCGAGCCCGGCCCGAAGCGCGAGGGAGGGCACCGGGATCCAGGTGGGGCGCTTCACGATCCGGCCGAGGGTATCGGTGAAGGTGGCGTTGGGGACGGGGTGCGGCGCCGCTCCGAGGAGCACCCCGTGGACGTTCGCGTCCATCAGCGCGTGATGGAAGATCCCCGTCGCGTCGTCGAGATCGATCCACGGCATGTACTGGCGCCCAGAGCCGAGACGCCCGGCTGCACCCGCGCGGAAGATCGGAAGCATGCCGGCGAGCGCTCCCCCTGACGCGCTGAGTACGACACCGAGACGAACCTTCACCACCCGCAGCCCCGCGCCTTCGGCGCGCCGCGTCGCGCCCTCCCACGCCTCGACGGTCTCGGCCAGAAATCCTCTCCCGCGCGGGGCTTCCTCGTCGAGGATCCGCTCTCCCCCGTCGCCATGGAATCCCACGGCGGATGCACAGACGAGGGTGCCCGGACCGTCCCGGAGTTCCGCGAGAGCGCGAGAGAGGAGTGCGGTGCCCCGGACCCGCGATTCGCGGATCGCGCGCTTCTTCTCGTCCGTCCATCGCAGCGCCTGGATCGGTTCACCGGCGAGGTGCACGACCGCGTCGACCCCTCGCAGCGCGTCCGCGTCGATGCGCTCCGCCTCGATATCGAAGAGAATCCCCTCTCCCTCCCGTGCACGCGCCTCGCTCCGGACCAGAGGGATCACCGTATGCCCGCCGGTGGTGAGGAGGTGGGAGAGCGCCGATCCGATCATCCCGCTGCTCCCCGAGATGGCGACGCGGAGGCGGGGACGATCGGCCCAGCGTGCGTGGTCGGCGAGGTCGTGCGAGAGGCGCGTCTGCCGGAAGCGGAAGCTCCGGTCGAGGTCGCGCTCGATGATCGAGCTCGCGATCGCGTCACCGGCGGCACCGAGAGGCGGCGCCCACTCGATCTCGTCGTGAAGTGCAGCGAGACCCTCCGGACGGTCCTCGAACCGATGGAGGTGACGCCATCGGGCGAAGGGACCCTCTTCCTGGACGTCGACGAAGCGTTCGTCCGCGACGAATCCCTCATGCCGCAGCGACCAGGTGAAGTGGAGAGGACCGCGCGCCACGCGGAGCGTGACCCGACCGTCTCGAATTCCTCCCACGCGCTCCACGACCTGAATGCGCTCCCACGGAGGGGCGAGGCGCTCGAAGGCACCCGGTCGTTCGTGCCACGCGAAGGCGGTGGCGCGGTCGACGGGGAGCTCCGTGGTGAATCGGCTCCGATGCGTCACCGGCCCCTCCCCTCCCCCGCTGGCCCGAACCGCTCGAGGTACCCGGCCACGCGCACCTTCCGGCGGGTCG
>JAVVEY010000017.1:0-30278 GCA_032250675.1 Longimicrobiales bacterium
CTTCACCCGCGGCGTCTGCGGCGTCCTGATCTTCGCGGGCCGGAACGTCGCCGCCCGCTTCACCCGCGGCGTCTGCGGCGTCCTGATCTTCGCGGGCCGGAACGTCGCCGCCTGCTTCACCCGCGGCGTCTGCAGCGCCGGGTGCGCCGGGTCCGTTCATCTTCGAAGCCGAGGTGGAATATTCCCCTCTTTTTCCACCTATCCGGCTGTTTTCTCGCCGTTCAAGTGGAATATCGCCTCAAATTCCACTTCGCGGTAACCTCGACGACCGGCGAAGTGGAAAAGTGGTGGTATTTTCCACTTCCGGGCACCGCTTCCGTACCTCGTTGGCCCGCGGACGGCGTCACATCCCCCTGACCCCCCTCCCTTCCACCCACCCCGTTCGTACACGCCATCGACGGCTGTCCTTCAAGCGGCCGGCTCCGCCCGCCAAGCCTTGAACGACCCCCTGCGAACCGCCTGTGGCGTAGTATTGTGGCGCAGCATCGTGGCACAGCATCGGGCCTCAGGCCGGTACGATGGATACCCCCGACCGCGGTAACGAACGCCTCGATCGCTCCGGCGTTGACGCGGGATGAACCCGTCTCGTATCGTCAATTCTGTCGCCCGACTACCGTGTCTCCGGGACGCCTGTGATCACGATGTCTTCTCATACGACCGAGCTTGAGCCCCCGAGTACCCGGCGCGAGAGGGTCCTCCTGGTCGTCGCGACGCTGGCGGCGGCCGGGCCGCTCGCGGTCGCGTACCTCTGGATCTTCGCGGATGTCATGACGTGGGCCACGGGCTCCCGGGGTGGGCTCCCCCTCATTGGCGAGCGAGCCCACCTCGAGTGGATCGCCATCGGCGCGACCCTCGGCCTTGTGGCCCTCTGGAAGGTGGTGCGGACACCCGACGACCAGCGCTCCACGAGGGGTGTTCGATGGCTCTCTGCCGGTCTGCTGGCGGGTGTCGCCGCCGCGGTCGCTCTCGTCGCGTCGATGGGCGCGGGGATCCTCATCCCCACCTCGCGGGAGGCGGTCGTCTGGCCGCTCGCGCTCCTGCCCCCGCTCTACATCGTGCTGCGGCGCCTGCCCCGGCTGCTCGCCCGGGCGTTCGGGGCCGACGTCGCCCCCTGATCGTCGCTCCGTAATCCGGCGGAGCCTCACCCGGGATCTTCGCCCCCCGTTTCGCGTCAGCGCTCGATCCTGGCGCGGACCACGTACGGCACGTCGAGATCGTCCCGCGTAACGGCGTACACCCGACCCTCTCGCACCACCGGCTGGTTCATCCAGAGTGCGAAGGGGAGGCGCACCGTCCCGAGAAAGCGACCGTCGGGATCGAAGACGTCGAACACCCGGCGGTCATCCTCGGCATCGGCGGCGACGCGTTCCACCCAGAGGTGGCGTTCGTCGTCGAAGAAGAAATTGCGCGTCGGCGGTTTTCGGGCGGGCAGCTTCGACGGGTCGAAGCGGCCCCCCTGGTCGGTGAACCACTTCATCTGCTCGCGCGCCTCCTCCCGGTCGGCCGCGGTCACCGGGGGCGAGGTGAAGGCGCGGGTGATGGTGCGCAGCGTATCGCCGCCGGCATCCAGCTCGAAGAGCCGGTACTCGTCCGTGATCATCGCCCACATCGTGCCGGCGGGCGAGATCCGCCAGGTGAGCGATCCCTGCCAGGGCACGCCGGCGCTGATCCTGAGCCGGCCGTCGGAGTCCCGGAGCTCGAAGGCGTCGCGGGAGACCGGATCCCGTGGGACCTCGAGCGTATCGAGCGGCTGGAACGCCATGTCGTGCCGGACCGGCATAATCCCGCCCGCCAGGGGGAGGAGGGAGTAGTAGCGCCCGTCGTCGTCGAAGCCGCCCCGCCAGGGCAGCATCACGAAGCCCCCGGATGCGACCCTCCCCTCGACGTACGTGCCGGCGGTGTCGAAGACGGAGAGCCGGGCGTTCGTGGGGTCCATGACCCAGACGTTGCCGTCGGGCGCGAGCGCGATGTGCACCGCCTGCTGAAACTCGCCGGGACCGCCGCCGCGTCGTCCGACGGTCCGCACGTACTCTCCCTCCGAATCGAAGACCCGGATCTCCTGGGCCTGGTGGTCGAGCGCCCAGATCCGACCCGCCGGATCGACGGTGAGGGACACGACGTTGCCGAAGACCGCCGGGCCCGCCCCTTCGGTCGTGCCGATGCGCAGCTCTTCCACCACCCGCCACGCGTCACCGTCGCGCCAGATCGGATCTACCGGGTTGTGCACCACGACCTGGCCCGAGGGCAGCGTGTCCACACTCCCGCCCCAGCGCGCGGCGGGGTCGCCTCCTCCGTCACACGCGGTGAGCGAGAAGAGGCACGCGGCGACACCGAGGGCGCACCGCGCCCACCCACGCCCGAGGGCCAGGGCGAACCTCGGCGTGGGGATCCTCGGGGTCTCGGCCGTCATCTCCCGTACCTCTCCATCATGATGTGAACCATCGATCGCTCGCTCGCCCGCGCTCCACATTGAGAGCCACCGCCGACTTCCGCTAGTTTCAGCGTCCCTCCCTCCGCCTGATCCCTCCACCCGAGACGTCGGTGCGCCTCGACCACATTCGCAACTTCTGCATCGTCGCCCACATCGATCACGGGAAGTCGACCCTCGCGGATCGGCTCCTCGAAGAGACGGGTGCGCTCGACAAGCGACAGATGCGCGAGCAGGTGCTCGACTCCAACGATCTGGAGCGCGAGCGCGGGATCACGATCAAGCTGCACGCGGTGCGGATGGACTACGCCGCATCGGACGGTCGCACGTACGAGTTCAACCTGATCGACACCCCCGGGCATGTGGACTTCACCTACGAGGTCTCGCGCTCGCTCGCGGCGTGCGAGGGGGCGATCCTGGTGGTCGACGCCACGCAGGGGATCCAGGCGCAGACGCTCTCGAACCTCTTCCTGGCGCTCGACGCCGATCTCGAGATCATCCCGGTGATCAACAAGATCGACCTCCCCGGCGCCGAGCCGGTGAAGCGCCAGATCGAGGTCGCGGAGCTCCTCGGGGTCGATCCGGAATCGATCGTGCTGGCGAGCGCCAAGGAGGGGATCGGGGTGAAGGAGATCCTCGAAGCGGTGGTCGCGCGCGTTCCTCCGCCCGAGGGGGATCCCGACGCGCCCTTCCGCGCGCTCATCTTCGACTCGTACTACGACAAGTACCTCGGCGCGGTGCCGTCGATCCGCGTGGTGGACGGCACGGTCAAGCCGGGGATGCGGATCGGATTCGGCGCGGTGGAGGCCGACTACGAGGTGACCGAGGTCGGGTACTCGCAGCTCAAGAAGGTGAAGCGCCCGAAGCTCGGGCCCGGAGAGGTCGGCTACCTCGTGGCCGCCATCAAGGACGTCAAGCACACCCGCCCGGGCGACACGATCCTCGACCTCGATCACCCCACATCGGAGCTTCTCGAGGGGTACCAGGAGGTGCGCCCGATGGTCTTCGCCGGCCTCTACCCGACGAATTCCGACGAGTACGAGGAGCTGCGCGACGCGCTCGACAAGCTCACGTTGAACGACGCCTCGCTGCACTTCGAGCCGGAGACCTCGACCGCGCTCGGATTCGGGTTCCGGTGTGGCTTCCTGGGGCTGCTGCACATGGAGATCGTGCAGGAGCGCCTCGATCGCGAGTTCGGGGTCGATCTCATCACCACCGTCCCGAATGTGAAGTACCACGTCACGCTCACCGATGGCTCCTCGGCCACGATCGAGAGTCCCTCCGCGCTCCCCGACCGGGGCCGGATCGAATCGATCTCCGAGCCGATCGTGAAGGTGCGGATCCTCTGCCCGTCCGAGTACATCGGGAATATCCAGAAGCTCTGCCACGACCGTCGCGGCGTCTTTCTGGGGATGCAGTTCGTGGATACCGAGCGCGTCGAGATCGACTTTGACCTGCCGCTCGCCGAGATCGTCCTCGACTTCTACGACAAGCTCAAGGGCGGCACTCGCGGGTACGCCGCGATGGACTACGAGATGAATGACTTCCGGCCCGCGAAGCTGCAGAGGCTCGACGTGCTGGTGAATGGAGAGCCGGTGGATGCGTTCAGCGTCATCATCCACCAGGACAAGGCCTTCGAATACGGTCGCGACCTCCTCAAGAGGCTCAAGGAGCTGATCCCCAGGCAGCAGTTCGAGGTCGCCCTGCAGGCCGCGATCGGGCAGAAGATCATCGCGCGTGAGACGGTCAAGGCGATCCGCAAGAATGTGACCGCCAAGTGCTACGGCGGCGACATCACCCGGAAGCGGAAGCTCCTCGAGAAGCAGAAGGAGGGGAAGAAGCGGATGAAGCAGGTGGGCTCGGTCGAGATTCCGCAGGAGGCCTTCCTCGCGGTACTGAGTATCGGGGAGTGAAGACGCAAGTGCGTGACTGGGTCGTCGGGATCGATATCGGGGGGACGAGTATCGTCACGGGGATCGTCCCGCGCGCAGGCGGCCCGCCGCGCGGGCTGCGCTCCGCGCCGACCCTCCCGGCCCGCGGGGTGGAGGCGGTCATCGCGGATATCGTCCGGCTCGTGGACGAGGCGCTGGCCGAAGCGGGGCTCGGCTTCGACGACGTCGCGGGTGTGGGGGTGGGGTGTCCGGGCCCGGTGGACCGGCGCGCCGGGATCGTCTCGGACAGCCCCAACCTGGGATGGCGCGACGTGCCGCTTCGTTCGCTCCTCGAGGCGCGCTTCTCGCGACCGGTAACACTCGAGAACGACGCGAACTGCGCGATCTGGGGGGAGTGGTGGCAGGGCGCGGGGCAGGGGAGCCGGTCGGTCTTCGGGGTGGTGATCGGCACCGGAGTCGGCGGCGGGTGGATCTCGAATGGCGAACTGGTGCATGGCGCCTCGGATGTCGCGGGCGAGATCGGCCACACCACCGTCGTCCTCGATGGGCGCCGCTGCGCGTGCGGCAACCGCGGGTGCGTGGAGGCGTACGCGGGCGGCCCCAGCATCGCGGCGCGCGCGCGCGAGGCGCTCGCCTCGGGAGCCTCCTCGATCCTCGTCGAACGGGTCGCCGGCGACCTCGACCGGCTCGACGCCGCCACGATCTTCGCGGCGGCGGCTGACGACGATCCGCTCGCGAAGGAGGTCGTCCGCGAGACGGCGCGCATTCTCGGCGCGACCGCCGCGAATCTGGTCAACCTCGTCAACCCCGACGTCATCGTCTTCATGGGGGGCGTCTCGGGCGCGGGCGAGCTCCTCTTCGCGCCTCTTCGCGCCGAGGTCGATGCGCGCGCCTTCCGCGCGGCCGCCTCGGTGTGCCGGATCGTGCCGGGCACGCTCGGAGGGAGCGCCGGCGTGGTCGGTGCGGCGGGGCGCTTCCTCCATGCCGAGGCGCACTCCCGGGTCGGGGCGTGAGCGATTCCGCCGCGGGGCGTCGCCGCCTCGGCGTGGTGGGCACCCTCGTCTGGGATACGATCCTCCGCCGCGACGCGCGTGAAGCGCCCGTCGAGGAGTGGGGAGGGATCGCCTACGCCCTCGCCGCGCTCGACGCGACGCTCCCGCCGGAGTGGGAGATCGTGCCCCTCCTCCGGATCGGGTCGGATCTCGCCGAGCCCGCGCTCCGCTTCCTCCGCGAATCCGATCGCTTCGACCTCGACACCGGGATCCGCGTCGTGGACGAACCGAACAACCGTGTCGAACTCCACTACTCGGCGGAGGGCCGTCGCACCGAACGGCTCTCGGGGGGCGTCTCGCCGTGGAGCTGGCCCGACCTCGCGCCGGCGGCACACACCTGCGACGCCCTCTACGTGAACTTCATCTCGGGGTTCGAGATCGATCTCGATGCCGCCCGCGCGCTCCGCGCCGGCTTCACCGGACCGACCTACGCCGATCTCCACTCCCTCTTCCTGGGGATCGGACGCGCCGGAGTGCGCGTACCTCGGGAGCTCCCGGCGTGGGGTGGGTGGCTGCGCGCCTTCGACGCCGTGCAGATGAATGAAGCGGAGTTCGATCTCCTCGGCCGTGCCTGGGGCGACCCCTGGCAACTCGCGGCGGAGGTCGTGGGCCCCGAACTGAAGCTCATCCTCGTCACCCTCGAGGAACGCGGGGCCGCCTGGGTCTGCTCGCCCGACTTCATCCCCGACCCCGGGAGCTGGCCGGCGTCGCGGCACGCCGTCGGACGTTCGGGAACGGTCCACAGCGGGCGCGTGCCCCTGACCGGAGGACGAGTGGAGGGGGACGCGACAGGTTGCGGAGATGTATGGGGAGCGACTCTCTTCTCTCGACTCCTCGCCGGGGACGACCTCGAAGCCGCGATGCGAGCCGCCAACCAGCACGCGGCCCGCAATGTGACGCACCGGGGCGCCCGCGGACTCACCCACCATCTCCTGGGCCGGATCGCGACCGATTCCGGTGATCGATGAACGTACTCGCCCTCCCCACCTCGCTCGATCATCGAACGATCGATCCCCTCCTCGACGAGGCGATCATCCCGGAGGGCGAGCGGGTCCTCTTCGATGCACGTCACCTGCGGTGGGCCGACCCCAACGGGATGGTCGCGCTCCTCTGCGCCGGGCGCGCCGTCGCGTCGCGTTCGGGTCGCGTCGCGCGCCTGCAGCTCCCCGAGAACGCCGACACCGCGGGGTATATGGCGCGCATGGGATTCTTCCGCGCGGCGGAGACGGTCTTCGAGTTCGACCAGCGCCCGCCCCGTCGCGCGTCGGGCGACACCTCGGTGCTCCTCGAGATCATGTCGATCACGACGAATGCCGATGTCCACGAGGTGGTCGAGCGCGTGCAGACGAGCGCCGGCACGATTCTCTCGCGCACCCTCGGGTATCCGCCGTCGGCCGTCGTACCCTTCAGCGTCGTGCTCTCCGAGGTGTGCCAGAATATCCTCGAGCACGCCGAGGCGCCGGGGTGGGTGGCCGCGCAGGTGTACAACTGGCAGAAGCGGCTCGGGAGGCATGTGCTCGTCCTGGCGGTGGCGGACATGGGGTGCGGGTTCAAGGCCTCGCTGACGCCGGAACACTCGGCGCGCTTCGGGGATCGATGGAGCGATGCGACCGCACTGGAGGCTGCCTTCATCCATGGTGTCACGCGCTTTCCGGACTCCCACCGGGGACAGGGGATCCAGCAGATCCGCAAGCAGGTGCGACGCTGGAACGGCGCGCTCTCGATCCGGAGCGGCAGCGCACGGATCGCGGACGTCCCCGAGTGGGACGATCAACCCCCTCTCGTCCAGGGGCTCGCTCCCTTCCCCGGCTCGCAGATCTCGATCCTCCTTCCGGCGTGCGCGCCCGAGGGGAGCGCCGATGCGTGACCTCCCCGATCCGATCCGTGTCGCCGTCGCGCCGCTCGTGCGCGAATCGGTCGCGTCGCGCTACTCGCACCTCGTCACCCGGCCCACCGGGCGCGCGGTGCGCCTCGCGATCGAGTCGATGCTGGCCGAGGCCGGGGAGCCGACGATCTCGCTCGTGGACCTCACCGAGGTGACGATCCTCGACTACTCATGTGCCGACGAGGTTGTGGCACGACTCCTCCGGCGATATATGGAGGATGATCGTCCGCGCGAGGCCTTCTTTGTGCTGAACGGCGTGCAGGAGCGGCATCGCGACCCGATCGAGGCCGTCCTCGAGCGACAGGCGCTCGCTGCGGTCTCGTACCGTCAGGACGGCGCGGCCGAAGTCCTCGGGGTCCTCGACGAGGAGGAGATCGCGGTGTGGAAGCTGATCGAGCGAGAAGGCGTGGTCCGTGCCGATCACGCCGATGACATCTTCGGCACGGGGAGCCTGCGCACCGCCTCGGAGCGGCTCGTGGAACGACGCCTCGCCTTCGCCGACCGCGGCGGCTCGGTGCACGCCCTGAGTCGTCTCGTGGGGCAGAGGGAGGGGTGACGATGGGCCGCCGACGCCGGAGGGGACCCTCCACCGACGCGATTCACGGAGACGGGCACCGGCCTTCGCCCGGAGAGCCGATCGTGCCGCCGATCGTGCAGAGCTCGACCTTCGCCGGCGGCTTCGGGCGCAACGAGGAGCTCCTCTACACACGCTACGGCAACAACCCCACGCAGACCGCCGTCGGGCGCAAGATCGCCGAGCTCGAGGGGATGGAGGCCGGAGCGGTGCTCGGCAGCGGGATGGGCGCGATCGCGATGACGCTCCTCGCGCTCACGACCCGCGGCGACCACATCGTCGCCTCGTCGCACCTCTACGGGGCGACCCGACGCTTCCTCGAAGAGGAACTTCCGCGGCGTGGGGTCACGACCACCTTCGTCGACCCCGAGCGGGGGGCCTGGCGTCGAGCGACGCGGAAGTCGACGCGGCTCATCTACTTCGAGACGCCCACCAACCCCACCCTGCAGATCGTCGATCCCCGGCCCCTCGCCCAGCTCGCGCAGGAGCGCGGGCTGATGCTCGTCATGGACGCCACCTTCGCCACCCCCGTGCTCATGCGTCCGGGGGAGTTCGGCGTCGATGTCGTGCTGCACTCGGCGACGAAGTACCTCGGCGGGCACTCCGACCTCATCGCGGGTGCGGTCGCGGGCCCCACGGACGTGATCGGCGAGGTGATCGCGATGATGCGCTACTACGGTCCGTCGATCGACCCGCAGACGGCGTGGCTCCTCGACCGGGGAATCCGCACCCTCGCCGTGCGCATGGAGCGCCACGTCGCCAACGCCGCGGCGGTGGCCGACTTCCTCGACGCCCACGACGCGATCGACTCGGTCCTCTACCCCGGGCTCGCCTCCCACCCCGACCACGCGCTCGCCGCCGAGCTTCTCACCGGCGGATTCGGAGGGATGGTCTCCTTCGTCGTGAAGGGTGGGGGCGATGCCGCCGACCGCTTCATGCGGGCGCTGAAGCTCATCCACGTCGCGCCGAGTCTGGGGGGGGTCGAATCGCTCGTCTCACAGCCACGCTTCACCTCGCACGCCGGGATTTCACCGGCGCGCCGTGAAGAACTCGGGATCCCCGACGGCTTCGTGCGTCTCTCGGTCGGGATCGAGGACGAAGCCGACCTGATCGGGGATCTCGAGCGCGCGCTGGGTCGGGTCTGAGGGCGGAGGATGCGCCGGTCCATCGTCGTCGTCCTCTCGTTCGTCCTCCTCCTCGCGCTCGCGGCGAGCCTCGCCCTCACGCGCGTTCGCAACGGCCCGGGGCTCCCCGGCGGCACCACCGAGGTTTCCGGCCTGAGCGCGCCCGTGGAGGTGCTGTGGGACTCGGCGGCCGTCCCCCACATCTTCGCCGCCTCGATCGAGGACGCCTACTTCGCGCAGGGGATGGTCCACGCGCGCCACCGCCTCTGGCAGATCGAACTCTTCCGGCGGGTCGCGACCGGGCGCCTCGCCGAGGTGCTCGGTGCCCCGGCGCTCTCCTCGGATCGCTTCCTCCGCACCCTCGGCGTGCATCGCGTCGCCGCGCGCGCCGCCGCCCTCCTCGACCCCGAGACCCGCCGGCTCGTGCAGGCCTACGTGGACGGACTCAACCACCAGATCGCCACCTGGCGCGGTCCGCTCCCGCCCGAGTTTCTCGTGCTCCGCTTCCGCCCCGAGCCCTTCACGATCGAGGACGCGCTCGCGATCGAGCGGATCATGGCGTGGGACCTCACCGCCTACGGGGGGGATCTCTCGGAGGCCGCGGCGCTCGCCGAGCTCGGGGCCGAGGCGTTCGAGCGGATCCGCCCGCGCGATCCGCCCGGCGGCACGACGATCGTGGGGGGAGAGCGCGGCCTCGCCTTCCCGACGCGCGATCGGGCAACGGATGGCTCCGCGGGGGCGGCCGGCCCGCGGGGCGCGGCGTTCGACGCTCGCGGCGGCGCGGCCGGCCCACAGCGCGCCGCGCTCCTCCGCTCCGCGGCGATCCCCCACGCCCTCGTGCCCCTCCTCGAGGCGGTCAACGCGGTCCGCGCCTCGAATGGGTGGGTGGTGGGCGGGGAGCGCAGCGCCTCGGGGATGCCGCTCGTGGCCAACGACATGCACCTCGGCCTCGACCGCCCCACCCTCTTCTACCTCGTCGGGCTGCACGCGCCGGGCCTCGACGCGGTCGGGATGTCGATCCCCGGAGCCCCCTCGATCGTGGCGGGGCGGGGCGGGGGGGTCGCGTGGGGCTACACGAATGCGAATGTCGACGACGCCGACTTCTTCGTGGAGCGCGTCGATCCCGCCGACTCCACCCGCTACCTCACACCCGAAGGGAGCGAGCCCTTCGAGCGCCGGGTGGAGGTGATCCGGGTCTCGGGGCGCGAGCACCCCGACACCCTCGTCGTCCGGCACACCCGCCACGGGCCGATCATGACGCCGGTCGAGGCGCGCCTGGACGGGGAACTCGTGGCGCTCCGGTGGGTCGCGCACTCCGACTCCTCGACGATCCCCTCCGTGCTCGCGATGGCGCGCGCCCCGGATGTCGACGCCTTCCTCGACGCGCTCAAAGGGTTCCGCACGCTGCACCAGAACGTCGTCTTCGCCGACACCGCCGGGGGGTGGGGGTACTGGATGGCGGGTCGGGTGCCGCTGCGCGGCGGCGGCGCGCGTCCGCCGGTTGCGCCCACTCCGGGGTGGACGGGGGAGCTCGAGTGGGAGGGCTTTCTCCCCTTCGAGGCGCACCCGCACGCGCTCGCGCCCGAGCAGGGGTTCGTGGCGACCGCGAACAACCGGCAGGCCACGGACTCGATCGGGGATCTGATCTCGAGCGGCGCGTGGGCGTACCCCTATCGCGCCGAGCGCATCACGCGGCTCCTCGAAGCGCGCGCGGACCACGACGTCACCTCGATGCACGAGGTGCAACTCGACGTCGTCACCCTCCGGGGGTTCCGGCATCGCGAGGTGGCCGCCGAGGGGTTTCGGGCCGCGGGGGCGCCCGCGATCGCCGATTCGCTCGCCGCCTGGGACGGCTCGACCGCGGTCGATCGCGTGCAGCCCCGCTGGTTCACCGAGTGGTTCGCCGGGGTGCGGCGCGCGCTCGCGCGCGAGGTGTGGGGGACGGGTGGGGGCGCGGTCTGGTCCTCGGCGGTCGAGCGCTGGATCGACGGCGGGTTGCCCGACGGCGTCTCCGAGGCGGCGGCGCGCGAGGCGATCGCGGTGATCGAGACGAACGACGCGAGCGGCGGGAACGATGCGGTGTCCCGGGACGCCACCTGGGGCGAGGTCCACACCCTCCACCTCGATCACCCCCTCGCGTCGGTCCCGATCCTTCAGCGCCTCTTCGGCTTCGCGCGCTCCGGGATCCCGGTGCCGGGCACGGGGAACACCGTGCGCGCCGCGTCGTCGAGCCGCACCCCCGACGGCCGCTACCGCGTCACGCACGGCGCGAGCCAGCGGCACGTCTCCGACATGGCCGACGACGTCGCCTGGTTCGTGCTCCCGGGCGGCCAGTCCGGCTACCCCGGCGGGCCGCACTCGGCGGACCAGCTCCGGATGTGGCTCGAGGGAGGACTCCTCCCGCTCCCGCTCGACCGCGCGGGGGTCGAAGCGCGCACGGTGCGCGCGTGGCGGCTCGTGCCGGGCGGCTGACCGGGGCTTCGAGCGTCCCCGGCGACGTACCCGGGTTGCCGCCTTCGTGGCCGATCAGAAGCCTGGCCCGCGTCGGGGGGCACGCATTCGGCCCGTGAAGGGAGTTTCCCCGCATCGGATTCAGGGATTCCCGTACGTGCGGGGAGAGGTGGATCCCCAAGAGCTTCAGTGACGCTCCCGATGTCCCGATCGAATCGGGTGGCCGTCCCCGGGTCGTGGAGGTTTGCGTGGAATCATCCGACGTTCGTGAATCCTGTACGGAATCGAGTCCTCCCGCCCGTGAAGAGGGCTGGAAGCGTCGCCTCTCCGCGCTGACCTTCGGGCTCCTGATCGCCGAGACGGTCACTGGGCTGACCATCCTCTGGCTGCCGTTCTCCCTCACCACCCAGATGCATGTGATCGTGCACACGGTCGTGGGGCTCGTCTTCATCGTGCCGGCGAGTGTTTACCTCTGGCAGCACTGGCGGCGCTACCGCGACGTTCGCATGACCCAGGTGAAGCTGAGCGGCTATCTGGGTCTGGCCGTCTTCGCCGTCCTCGCGGTCAGCGGCGTGGTCCTCACCGCTCAGGCGGTCTGGGGACGCCGCATCTCCCATGCCTGGGATCTGGTCCACGTCGTCGGGACCTTCGCCCTTCTGGCGGCGGTGCTGCCGCATGTGGTCACCCTCCTCCTGCGCAACCGCGTGGGCAGCACGGAGCTGGCCGCGCGGGTGCGGAGGGCCGGACGACGGTTCCTGACGGCCTCGACGGGGTGGGCGGTTCTGGGTGTGGCCCCGGTCCTCGTCCTGGTCGTCCTCTACACTCCGCTGGAGCTGGACAATACGCTGCCGGAAGACTACAGCCTCATCTACGGAGAGGACCGACCCTTCGCCCCGAGTCTGGCGCGGACGAACACCAACGACGCCTTCGATCCGAGGACGATGTCGGGATCGCAGTCCTGCGGGACCGCAGGGTGCCACGAGGAGATCGTGGAGGAGTGGCAGGTCAGCGCCCACCGCTGGGCGGCGATGGATCCGGGCTTCCGGACGATTCAGGCCACCATGGGTGCGCAGAACGGGCCGGAATCGACCCGTTACTGCGCGGGTTGCCACGACCCCATCTCACTCTTCGGAGGCACGAAAAACCTCTTCAACGACGAACTGACGAACCCCGAGGGGCTGGACGAAGGCATCTCCTGTATCACATGCCACTCCATCCAGGAGACCGACGTGCAGGGGAATGCGAACTACGTCATCGGCCAGCCGGAGCGTTACGCTTACGAGCTCCGGCCAGAGGGAAGGGGACGACTCGTACGGGACTTCCTCATCCGGGCCTACCCGGACCAGCATGTGGAGACCTTCTCCAGGCGGCTCTTCAAGAGCCCGGACTACTGTGCGGCCTGCCACAAGCAGTTCATCGACGAGGAGATCAATCAGGTGGGCTGGGTGCAGCTCCAGAACCAGTTCGACAACTGGCGCAAGAGCCGGTGGAACGAACCCGGAAAGCCCGAGGAGACCATCGAGTGCCGGGAGTGTCACATGCCGCTTACCGATTCCCGGGATCCGGCCGCGGGTGACGAAACCGACTACAACCGGACGGCCTCCGACGGGAAGCACCGAAGCCACCGCTTCCTGGGGGCCAACCAGTTCATTCCCACGCTCCTCGACCTCCCCGGCGCCGACGAGCAGGTGGAGCTGACCCACCAATGGCTGCGCGGCGAAATCGACATCCCCGAGATCGCCCACAAGTGGCGCGAGGGTCCGGTCATCCCCATCGAGATCGAGGCCCCCGACCGGGTTCGGCCGGGTTCACCGGTCGAGATCAGGACGCGCCTGGTCAACAACAAGGCCGGGCACGAATTCCCCACGGGGCCGCTGGACATCATCCAGGCCTGGGTGGAGATCGAGGTGACCGACCAGGAGGGGCGGGTGGTCTTCACCTCCGGAATGCGGGACGAACGGAACTTCATCGATCCCGGGTCCTTCCTCTTCAAGGCCGAACCGGTGGACCGCTACGGAAACCTGGTGGACCGTCACAATCTCTGGGAGATGGTGGGGGTGCGATACCGCCGGTCGCTCTTTCCGGGCTTCAGCGACGAGGCGGAGTTCGCATTCGTCTGCCCCTCGTCGAGTTTCTCGCCCGACGCGGTGAACCTCCCCTTCGAGGACGGGATGGTGCAGATGGATGTCCCCGGTGAATACCGCGTGGAACGGCTGGACGTGACGGCGCGGCTCATGTACCGGAAGTTCGACCAGTACCTCCTCAACTTCCTCGAGGGTGGGGAGTCCGAACTCAGCGCACCGGTGACGGTGATGTCAGAGGATCGGACCTCCATCACCGTGACCGTGCCCGGCCCGGAGCAGTGATCGAACTGTCTCGCCAGCCCCGCCGCCGCTGGTCGCGGCGGGAGCGTCGCCTGGCACAGGCCGGGGGTGTGATCGCGGTGGTCCTGGTAGCCATCGTCCTCGGCGTCTGGTGGAGCCTGCGGCCCGAAGCGGCCTACGTCCCCGGCGAGGAGGTGGAGGGACGGACGGCCGCGCTGGAGCGCGAACCGCCGGAGGATGCCCCGGCGCTCACCTTCACGGACGTCACCGCCGAGGCAGGCATCGACTTCCGTCATTTCCCGGCCACACGATCGTCCAGCATCCTCGAGGACATGGGGTCGGGGGCTGCGTGGGGCGACTACGACGATGACGGCTGGCCGGACCTCTTCGTTGTGAATGCCGTGCCCGGGGACCGGAGGGGAAAGGGCCCGGGCGGCGAAGGCTCCAGGGTCGATGACCCGAGTCCGGAGGGGCGCTCGAAGCTCTACCGGAATCTGGGCGACGGGACCTTTCGCGATGTATCCAGGGAGGTCGGACTGGAGGTGTCGGGGATCGGGATGGCCGCGGCCTGGGCCGACTTCGACGCGGACGGCGACCTGGATCTCCTCGTGAGCGCGTATCCGGGATTGCGACTCTTCCGGCAGGACCGGGACGCGACTTCCGGGGCGGTGGAGGCGATCAGCTTCACCGAGGTGACCGCCGAGGCTGGACTGGCCGGCCCCGAGGGCTTCTGGTCCGCAGTGGCCTGGGGTGACTACGACCGGGACGGTGACCTCGATCTCTATGTGGCCGGATACGTGCAATTCGATCCGGATGTCGGGGGTGCCAGCTCGCAGTATGATACCGATGTGTCGGCCAGTCTGAACCCGAGTGCCTTCGAGCCGGAGCGGAATCTGCTCTTCCGAAACCGGGGCGATGGCACCTTCGTCGAGATTGCGGCGGAAGCGGGGGTGGTGGATGCCGCGGGTCGCGGCCTGGGGGCGGCATGGATCGACTTCGACGAAGACGGCTGGCCCGACCTCTACGTCGCGAACGATGTCTCGGACAACGCTCTCTACCTGAATGGGCGCGACGGGACCTTCCGCAACGTCAGTCATCCCGCGCTCGTGGCGGACTACCGGGGGGCGATGGGGATCGCCACCGGAGACTGGGACGGTGACACCGACCTGGACCTCTTCATCACACACTGGGTGGCGCAGGAAAACGCGCTCTACAGCAATCTCCTCGCGCAGTTCGCGGTGCCGGGAGATTCGGTTCGCAGGCTGCAGTTTCGCGACGACGCGGACCGCTTCGGGCTGGGGCAGATCGCGCTGGATTACGTGGGGTGGGCGACCTCTTTCGTGGACTTCGACAACGACGGTCGCCTGGATCTCTTTGTGGTCAACGGCCACACCTTCCAGCGCGCCGACGACCCCACGCGGCTGATCGGGATGCGGGATCAGCTCTTCTGGAACGCGGGCCACGAGCGGGGCTTCTACGAGATCGGTCCGGTGGTCGGCGATTGGTTCCTGAGGGAAGAGGTGGGACGCGGGGGTGCCGCCGCCGACTACGACCGGGACGGCGACATCGACCTCTTCATCGTGAACCATTCGGCGCCCGCCGTACTCCTGCGCAACGATGGCGAGAATGGGCGATGGCTGCGGGTGGAGCTGGAGGGAGCCCGGCCCGGAGAGCCCGTCCTGGGATCGAGTGTGCGCCTCCTCTCCGCAGACTCGGTGGTCGCCGTCGCCGCTTACGGGAGCCAGGCGAGCTACCTCTCCCAGAACGAAGCGTCGGTTCACTTCGGGCTCGGCGAGCGGGAGGGAATCGACTCACTCGTGGTCGTGTGGCCGGATGGGAACCGAAGCACAGCGCGGCAGGTGGCGGCGGACGGTATCCTGCGGGTGAAGTGGGGCGGGGGGGTTGAATGGAGAGCGCCGCTCCCCGCGCTCTCGGGGAAGGAGCGGGTGCACCGCTTCTGGGAGACCTTCCGGGCGGCGGGCCGGGCCCGGATTGCGGGAGAGGTCGCCGAGGCGCTCGAACTCTACCTGCAGGCCAGCCGACTGAACCCCGAGCACGAGGACGCGCTCTACTATCTGGGGCACATGGCGCGCGAAGGGGGGAAGTTCGGAGAAGCCGAATCAGCCTGGCGACGGCTGGTGGCGCTGAATTCCCGCAGCGCCAGGGCCTACACTGCGCTCGGGTGGCTGTATCTCTGCACCGACGCCGATGCGGATCCCGATCCCGGGGCGGCCCGGAACGCCTTCGAGGAGGTCATCGCGCTCAACCCGGAACACACGGGGGTCTGGCTCGACGCCTCGATTGCGGCGCTGGCCGCCGGCGACCGTGCCGAGGGCCGTGAGTTTGCAGAGCACGTTCTGCAGACCGATCCGGACAACCCCGCGGCCAGGTTCTTGACGGCCTACCTGGTGTGGAGCGGAGGCGATTCCGCGGCTGCCCGAGCCGAATTCGACCGACGGGGCACCGTCGAAGAGGCTGGTCCAGAGGCGTCGGCGGAGGGAGACACCGAGACGGGGGGTGCGATGACCGCCGCGGGCGGGCGGTGTTCGACGTTGCGGACGATGCCAGCGTTGCCCGGCACGGCTGACGACCTTCTGCCCCGTTTCGACTCACTTCTGCGGCGGGCTCGTGCGCTGCGCTGATCGCGCCGGAGAGCCGTGGCCCGGGCTGCCGGGGATTCCTCGACCCGGCCCGTTTCGGACGTCGACGACCCGGAGCGGAGGGCTCGCCCTCTTTCCCCCCTCCTACCTTTCCAGGGTGTCTCCCGAGACGGGTCGGCCCGACCGGTGCCGGGCCCGTGTCTTCTTCCGACAGGAAGGATCGCCAGGACGCTTCGACTGCCCGCTCGGCTCACTTCCGTGCTTCTCCTCCTCCTCGCTCTCCCTGTCGGTCCGGTCCTCGGTCAGCAGGTACAGAGGGAGGACCGCCCGCTTCCGCCCACCAACCAGGAAATCTTCGCGTCCCTGGATACCTTTCCGGCCGGAGTGATGTTCAGATCTCGAATCAGATCGGGGGCAAAGCTCTCGAGGAGATAGGCGGGCCGGACGTGAGTAGCGTGAGGTCGGCCAGCGAGCTCAGCCCTGATGTCGCCGTGTTCGCACGTCGCGAGCGAGAAAGGCCCGGAAGGTCAGCAACGGGGCCGCATCCGAGATGGCGCCGGCTCGGTCTGCCGGAGCGAACTCCCACACTCCCGCGACTCGTGTGTCCAGGAGCCAGCCTTTTTGCGCCAGCCGGTGAGCCGGGATCCGGGGCGGTGTTCGGATGCCGTGGACCTCAGCGAGCTCGGAAATCTTCTCGAGCGTGACGGTCTTCGGTCGATCGAGCTCGAGTTCTTCGAGCAGGATGGCGAGCGTGGAGGAGATCGATCGCGAGCGATTCATGCGCGTCAGTGTCGAACAAGATTCCGATGTTACAGAATCAGGAATACCTTCAGCATGTGCGACACCCTGATGACGGTCTGAGTGTCAACAACGTTGTCGTTGGTCAGGCCCCGTCCGCCGCCTCCCGCGACATCCGCATGAGCTCGATCAGCGGGGGAGCCGTCGTTCCCGGATGAGAATGCCGGCGCCCCGACGTTCCCGCGGGAACGTCCCCCCCCGGCACCCCCTCCACCCCGCCTTCGACCCCGAGGGCCGGTGGCTGGGGACGGTGGAGTTCCCCGAGGACGTTCGGCTCCATCAGGCCGGCCCCGACTGGGTCCTGGGGGTCCGCACCGACGACCTCGGGATCGCCTGGATCGAGCGGTACCGGATCCTGAAGCCCTCCTGACGCTTGACCGGCGAGGCAGACGGACGATCGGGGTCGGGAGATCACCGTGCCTGCACCCCCTTGAAGGCGGAACGCAAGTTGGCCAAGATATGTAGGACAACATCATGCGTTGACCCGGGAGGTGTCCATGGCCAGGCAAGACGAGCCGCTGGAAGTGTCGGCGAGCGATCTGAAGAACTCATGGCACGAGTTCCTGGAGCGGGTCTCGCAGGCACGCCAGGAGATCGTGGTGACCCGCTACGGACACCCTCTCGCCAGGCTGAGCCCGTACGAGGGGCCGGACGACGGCGACGGGATCTTTATCTTTGGTTGCCTGGCCGGCTCCGTGACGGTCCATGGCGACATCATCGCCCCCGTCGCCGAGGCCTGGGACGCCGATGCCTGATCGGCCCGTCCCCCTTACGGTCCTCGACACCCACGTCTGGATCTGGGTGGTCGAGGGGGATCGGACCGCGCTTGCGGCGTCCGCGATCGAGGCGATCGAGAGGGCGGCCAGGGAAGGTGCTCTGAGGGTCAGCGCCATCTCGGTGTGGGAGGTGGCGATGCTCGAAGCGAAGGGGCGGATCAGCGTCTCGCGTCCCGTGGACGACTGGGTCCAGGCGGCGCTGCGTGCTCCCGGAGTCCGTCTCCTTCCCCTCAGCCCGGAGATCGCGATCGAAAGCACGCGCCTCCCCGGGGCGCCGCATGGAGATCGCGCCGATCGGATTCTCATGGCATGCGCGCGGCATCTCGGCGGCCGGCTCGCGACGTGCGACGGGGAGATCCTCAACTACTCGGAGGGCGGTCGGCTCAACGTCCTGAACTGCATGCCGTGAATGGACGAACCCCCAGCTTGCGCACCTCCTCTCCCTACTCCTCCTCCATGAAGGGATACCGGTAGTCCGTCGCCGGATCGAAGGTCTCCTTGACGCTCCGGGGCGAGAGCCAGCGCAGGAGGTTGAGCGGCGAGCCCGCCTTGTCGTTCGTGCCCGACGCGCGCGCGCCCCCGAAGGGCTGCTGCCCCACCACCGCACCCGTCGGCTTGTCGTTGATGTAGAAGTTGCCCGCCGCGTGACGCAGCACATCCATCGCCTCGAGGGTGGCCGGACGATCCTGCGAGAAGACCGCGCCGGTGAGTCCGTACGGCGAGGTGCGGTCGACCCGGCGCAGCATCTCGCTCCACTCCGCGTCCTCGTAGACGTGGATCGTCATCACCGGGCCGAAGATCTCCTCGCACATCGACTCGTACTCCGGGTCCTTCGCCACGATGATCGTCGGCTCGATGAACCACCCCTTCGAGCGGTCGTATCCGCCACCGACGAGGATCTCGGCGTCGTCCGACGCCTTCGCGCGCTCGATGTAGCCGGTGATCTTCTCGAAGGCGCCCTCGTGGATCACGGCGCCCATGAAGTTCGTGAAGTCGCGCGGATCGCCCATCCGGATCCCGCGGATCTTCTCGACGAGCCCCTCGGAGAGCTCCTCCCACGTCGACGCCGGTACGTAGGCGCGCGACGCGGCCGAGCACTTCTGCCCCTGGTACTCGAAGGCGCCCCGGATGATCGCCGTGCGGACCGCGTCGGTGACGGCCGAGGGGTGCACCACGATGAAGTCCTTGCCCCCCGTCTCTCCGACGATGCGGGGGTAGTTGCGGTACGAGGCGAGGTTGTCGCTGATCCGCTGCCAGAGCATCCGGAAGACCTCGGTCGATCCGGTGTAGTGCAGCCCCGCGAAGTCGGGATGCCCGAGCACGACATCGGTCACCAGCTCGGGATCTCCCGGGATGAAGTTGATCACCCCGCCCGGGAGCCCCGCGGCCTTGAGGATCTTCATGATCACCCAGTTGCCGTACACGCCGCTCGTCGAGGGCTTCCAGAGGGAGACGTTGCCGAGCATCGCCGGCGCGCCCGCGAGATTCCCCCCGATCGAGGTGAAGTTGAAGGGCGAGACGGCGTAGATGAATCCCTCGAGGGGGCGATACTCCGAGCGGTTCCACATCCCCTCCGACGAGCGCGGCTGTTGCTGGAAGATCCCCTCGGCGAAGGCGGCGTTGAAACGGAAGAAGTCGGCGAGCTCGCACGCGGCGTCGATCTCGGCCTGATGGATCGTCTTGCTCTGGCCGAGCATCGTGGCGGCGTTGATCTCCGCCCGGAAGGGGCCCGCCGTGAGATCGGCGGCCCGCAGGAAGATCGCGGCGCGATCGAGCCACGGCATCCGCGACCACCACTCCCACGCAGCACGCGCCGACTCGATCGCCGCGGTGACCTCGTCGCGACCCGCCTGATGCCACACGCCGAGGTCGAGTTCGTGGTCGTGCGGCGCGGTGATCGAGACGGTGTCCCCCGTCCGGACCTCCTCTCCACCGATCACGAGCGGGATGTCGACGCGGGTCCGGGTGAGCCGTTCGAGCTCGGCCTTGACCGCCTCCCGTTCCGGAGAGCCGGGTGCGTAGGAGAGGACGGGTTCGTTTCGGGGGGTGGGGATCTCGATCGAGCGGTTCATCGAATCAGCCGGAGAGTTCGGGGAGAGGTCGGGACAACAAAAAGGAGAGTCCGGACCAGGACTCCCCTCGTCGCCGCCAGCTTCACGGCGCGTGCCCCACACCGGTCGGCGCTCCGACCGGATTCACGTCACCAGAACTTCGCCTTGGCCAGTTGGCTCCGCAACCGGGAGCCGGAGGCCTCCTCACGGGGCTGATAGTGGTAGAAGTACTGCAGGTAGTAATCCTCGTCCCCGCCGGCGACGATGACCTCGTTGAGGACCGCGCCGAAGAGCCGCGCGCCGAGCCGCCGGAGCTGGTCCACGGCGCGCTCGGCGGCGCGCTGTTCGGTCTCTCCCGAGCGGAGCACGAGCACCGTGCCATCCACACGCCCCGCCAGGATCGCCGCGTCCGTCACCGCGAGCACCGGCGGGCAGTCGATGATCACATGGACGTAGCGTCCACGGAGCTCGCCGAGGAGTCGATCGAGTGCGCGCGAGTTCAGGAGCTCCGACGGGTTGGGAGGGAAGGGCCCCGAAGGGAGGATGTCGAGGTCGGGAAGCACATTGAGCCGGATCGCCTCGCGCGTCTCGGCGTCGCCCACGAGGAGGTTGGTCAGGCCGGGTTCGCGCAGGATGTCGAGGGCGCGATGGAGCGAAGGGCGCCGCAGATCGGCGTCGATGAGGAGGACGCGCTCCCCCTGCTGGGCGAGCATCACCGCGAAGTTCAGCGCGGTGGTCGACTTCCCTTCATCCGGTCCGGGCGACGAGAAGAGGATCGTCTGGATCGGTGCCTCCGGCGTGTTCATGAACATCAGGTTCATGCGGAGGTTTCGATATGCCTCGGCCGCCGGATCGAGGGGATCCATCGCCACGATCATCGGCGTCTTCCTCCCGCGCACGCGGTCCTCGATCTCGTCATCGATTCGCCGGAGCCGAGGGATGATTCCGAGCACGGGGATCCCGAGGAGCGCCTCGATGTCGGCGCTCGTCCGTACGGTTCGGTCGAGATACTCGACGAAGAAGGCCGCGCCGACGCCGAGCACGAGGCCCAGGAGTGCGCCGAGGAGCACATTGAGCTGCCCATTCGGCTGGATCGCGGTGGCGTTGACGGCGGGATCGATGAGGTCGATATACGGCGCCGCCGCGGCCTGACGGATCTGCTGTTCCGCGAGCTGCCCTCGGAGGTACGCGATGAGCTGGTCGCTCTGCTGGAGTTCGAGCTGGAACTCCGCCATCTGCGCCTGGAGATCGGGGAAGCGGGCCTGTTCGGCCGCCAGCTCCGAGCGGCGCCCCTGCAGCGCGGCGATCTCGCCGTCGAGGAAGGATCGCCGGGATTCGACGGCCTCGATGAACTCCGAGGCCAGCCCGGCGAGATTCTGACGCGCGCTGCGCAGCCTCGGGTTGGCAGCCCCGAGGCCCTGGTCGACCAGCTCCTGCACCTCTGCGCGTCCCGCCCGCAATTCGTCGAGGAGTTGCGTGACCTGCGGAGAGGAGTTTTCGGGGAGGGAGGCCTCGATGGCGGCGAAGTCGATCGTGGCGGCCGTCTCGGGGGTGACGCGGCTCTGGATCGACGCGAGAACGGTCTGGAGCTGCTGCGTCTCGGCGATCTCCCGATCGAGCCGCGTCGCCTGATCGACGATGCGGCGCTCCCGATCCGAGAGCGAGAAGAAGTCGCGAGACTGCTGGAAGTCCTGAAGCCGGGAGGCGATTCGACTCCGTTCGGTGCGCGCGGAGTCGAGCTGTTCACGGATGAACTCGATGTCGCGGACCGCCTGTGCCGACACGCGGCGCGCGCCGATCGCGCGCAATTCCTCGGCGAGCGCGTTGACGATGTCGTCGGTCGTCGCGCGATCGTCGTGGATGAAGGAGACGTCGAGGATGCTGGTGTTCTCCCGCCGCGACGCCGCGATCCCCGCGGTCAGCTCCGCCGCGACGGGGATCGGATCCCGGACGACGAGGGTGAAGCGGGCGACGGGGTCGGAGACGGCCTGTACCGGGAAGGAGAACCCGGCCCCCGCGGCCACGAGGCGCTCGCCGATCGCGGCGGACCCGAGCTCGCGGCCCGCCTCGTCGAAGAGGGTGGCCGAACCCGACCCGTCGTACTCGAGTCGGTAGCGCACCCCGTCGGGTGCGAGCGAGTCCACGACCGCGTGGTCGATGACCTCCGAGCGGGGGAGGTCGGTGCCCTCGAGATCGAGACGGAGTCCGAGCCGGTGCACCACCGAACGCGCCAGCTGCGACGAACGGAGAACCTGGATCTCCGACTCGATCGGATCGCTGAAGAGGTCGAGTCCGCTCACGAGAGGACGGTCCACGAGGGAGCGTCCACGTTCGATCGGGTCGTTGACCTGGAGCGCGAGTCGTGCCTGGTAGACGGTCTCCTGACGCGCCACCGCCCAGATGGCCGCCGCGGTCGTGATCCCGAAGATTCCGAGGATCAGCCAGAGGCGCCGCGTGAAGACGGAGAAGTAGTCGGCGATGTGACCGACATCGTCGCGCGGGAGGTAGGGGGTGTCCCCCGGGGGAGGCGTTGTGTCCATGATACGCTCAGTATGGCAAGATGCGGACCACGTCGAAAGATGGACTATTCCAGCGATTCACATTCCGAAACATATGTTTCCATCGCGGAATCCGCACCTTTTTTCCGGAATTGACTACTCTTTGAGCGGAGACGTCACCGCGAGATCCTCCTCGCGGCGTCTCTCTCGCAACGACTCGCCGAACAATCGACAGGCAGACCATGGACCGCGACCGGATCAGCAGGGCGGCGCTCTCGGCCCTCGAATCGATCTCTCACAACGACTCCGACCTCCTCTCCAGCGGTCGGGTGAAGAACCTCGTCGTCGAGGACGACGGCACCGTTCGTTTCTCCTTCCTCCTGCACCCGGAGGACCCCGGAACCCTCGTGCGCGCCGCGCGCAAGGCGGTCGAGGGAGTCGATGGCGTCGCCGAGGTGAAGGTGAATGTGCAACTGCCGCAGTCCCAACCGGAGTCCGGGGGAGGGGGGGGGCTCAAGCCCGGTTCGATCCCCGCGCCCACGCCCCAGCCCGGACTCCTCCCGCGCGTCTCGCACGTCGTCGCGGTGAGCTCCGGCAAGGGCGGCGTGGGCAAGTCGATGGTGGCGTCGAACCTCGCCGTGGCGCTCGCCGCCGGCGGGCTGAAGGTGGGACTCCTCGACGCCGATGTGTACGGCCCGAATATCCCCCTCATGTTCGGAGAGTCCCGCCGCCCTCCCGTCTCGGGCGAGAAGGGGAAGGAGCGGATCGCACCCCTCGAACGGTACGGAGTGAAGCTGATGAGCCTCGGCTTCCTCCTCGACAAGGAGCAACCGGCGATCATGCGAGGGCCCCTGATCTCGGGGATCCTCAAGCAGTTTCTCGAGCAGGTCGCGTGGGGTGAGCTCGATATCCTCGTCGTCGACATGCCCCCCGGCACGGGGGACGCGCAGCTCTCGCTCGTTCAGACGATCGACCTCGAGGGCGCCGTGATGGTCACCATGCCCCAGGCGGTCTCCACGGGAGATGTCCGTCGGGGAATCCGGATGTTCGAACGGGTCAACACCCCGATCCTCGGGGTCATCGAGAACATGCGCGGAGAGATCTTCGGGGAGGGAGGGGGCGAGGCGCTCGCCGCGGAGATGGAGATCCCCTTCCTCGGAGCGATCCCCCTCGATCGCGCGGTCAGAGAAGCGGGGGACGAAGGGAATCCCACCGTACTCTCGGCGCCCGACTCACCGGCGGGACGTGCGCTGCACGAGGTGGCACGGGCCGTCCGCGAGGCGCTCACCTGATCGTCGCAGCCGTCGAGCGCCCTACTCGCCGTCGAGCCACTTCCGATCCGCCGCGCTGAGCGAGCCCTTCGAGCGGCGGTCCATGATCTTCAGGATCACCCAGCCGACCAGCATGATCGGCGCGACCTTGAAGAGGAGGAGGGAGACGAGCGACCCGACGATCCCGATCACGGTACCGACGATGGCGAGGACGATCCCGGCCACCACGATCGTGGCGAGTCCGACAGCGAAGAAGGTCAGGAGTGATCCGATCATGAGTCGAGCGAGCGAGAGGAGAGGTCAGGGCGTGCGGACGATCCGGATGCTGCCGAAGGCGGCATCGATCGTCACGTCGATCCGGCGCGAGGCGTCGTCCCAGTTCGAAGAATAGTACACACCGTCCCGGCGTTCGAACCCTTCGGTGTCGAACGAGGTCAGGAAGGAGCTCTTCTCGAGGCGCAGGCCCACCGCTTCGGGGAGGCGCAGCTCGAGCGATCCGAGCCCCATGTCGATCGTGACCTCGATGTCGCGCTCGAGCGCGCCGGAGAAGTCGAGGGTGAGGTCGCCCACGCCCAGCGTCACATCGAGGCGTTCGAGGTTGAGATTGCCGAGCCGGAGCGCGGTGAACTCGGCAGCCCCGACGTCGAGTTGCGCACGACGGAGCACCTGGGAGTTGGGACGCGATACGTCGAGCTCGCTCTCCGAGGCGCCCGTCTCGATGTCGAGGTCCCGCAGCGCCAGACCGCCGAGGTCGATCGTGGAACGCCCCGCGCCGAACTTGAGTCGCAGGTCCATCGGGACGTCCGGCGCGAGCCGCAGGTCGAGACGCCCGCTCCTCCCGTCGTCGAGGTCCAGGTTGCCCTGCCGGTCGTGTGTTTCGAGGCCCACCTCGAGCCGGTGCCCGTCGAAGTCGGCAAGGGGGACGAAGGCGCGCTCGTCGTAGCGGAGGTCGAGGGCGTAGAGCGTCCCTCGATCGGCGCGCCGCAGAAGGAGCTCACCCGCGCCGAACGTTACCACGACGTCGAGCGCCTTCTCGGTGGTGAGTGCCCGCGAGATCGTCACCGACTTCATCTCCTGGGCAGCGACCGGAGCCGGCGAGGGGAGCGCGGTCAGAGCGACGAGGATGGCGATCGAGAGGCCGGGGTGCCGCGTCATCCGGCTCCGGCGTCGTCGCGCGTTCATTCCGTCCCCCCGCGGGGTTCGGGATCCTCGTCGGTGTCCTCGTCGGGGTCGTTGTCGGGGTCTTCCCCGGGGCCTTCGTCGGGTCCGTCCCAGGGGTCCTGGCCGTCGGTCGGTGTGTCCGTGGAGTCGTCGGCGTCGGGCGCCGGGGTTTCCGGGGTCTCCGGGGTCTCCGGGGTCGAGCTCCGGTCGCCTCCGGTCCAGCTTCGGCCGAGGCCCGAGGCGAAGCCCCGCAGGTCGCCGAGATCCGCGCCGAGATCCCGGAGGTCGGAGTACCAGTCTTCGGTGGCGAACCCGGTTCGATCTCCCGCGCGTGTGATGAGCACCGCACCGAACCCTGCCACCGTCGCCCCCAGCCCGGCCATGACGCCCACGAAGGTCGCGAGATCCTGCAGGCCCTCGAACCACCCCCCCGCCAGTCCGAGGAGAATCGCGACGAAGTGCGGCGCCAGGAGGAGGAGCACGCCCCCGAAGATGAGCGAGTTCGGGCGCGTGACGCTCATCCATTCGAGGCCGGGGATCCGCTGGCGCACGGCCCAGCTTCCGATATTGCGCGCCACCGCCACATAGCCGAGCCCTGCCGCGATCGCGACCGCGAGCGGGAAGCCCGGAAGCCATAGGAGAAGGAGGGGGATCCCGATCAGGGAGACGACGAGCCCGAGGATTCCGATGAGGAAGACGGGGAGGCTCAGGAATCCGGCCGCGAAACCGACCATCGTGGCGCGGCCGGGCGCGCGGCGTGCCGCCTCCGCGACCCGATCCAACCGGCTTTCCGCGAAGAAGTTGACCATCACGCCGAAGAGACCGAGTACGAAGACGGTAACGAGGAGATCGAAGACCGACTCGATCGTTCGACCGATACGACCGAGGATCCCGATGCGCCGGGGACGCGGCCGCTCCGCCCGCAACTCGTCGCGGAGGTCCGCACGGAACTCCTCTCGCAGCCGGTCCTCGAAGGTTGCGTCGACGACGATCCGGTCCGCGTCGACCTCGGAGATCTCGCCCCGCACGATCCCGTCATTCAGGTCGAGGTGGCCATCGGTATGGCGGAGATCACCCTCGACCACTCCGCCCGACCGGAACTCGATGTCGCCGTCGGCGACGAAGAGGTCGCCGTCGATCCGTCCCGCGATCTCGACGTCCCCGTCGACCACGAGGACCGATCCGTCGACCACCATCCCCGGTCCGACCTCGAAGTCCTCCCCCACGGCCACGCGCAGGTCATTGACGCGCACCTCTCCGAGGAGCGCCGAGAGATTGCCGAGGAGATCGAGTCGGGAGAGGAGCTCCGTCACCGTCCGCTCGGAGGGGGGCGTCGGGGGCGCGGGGGGCGTGGCGAGCGGGGTTTCCGGGGTGGCGAGGAAGGCTTCGAGGGCCGCATCGATGGAGGCGCCGATCTCCGCCCCCTCGTCGACCTCCCCGGTGGGCGGCTCCCACTCGACCAGGACGGTGCGCAGAGGCCCGTCGTCGAGCTGCACCGCGCGCGTCAGGAGCGCCCGCCAGCTCTCTTCGAGCGCGCCCCCGCGCATGTAGCTGCCGAGTGTCGCGCCATCGAGGGTGACCGAGCCGTCCGCGAAGCGCACCTCGAGCGCGTCGCCGTCGGCGCGTTCGATCCGGATCGCGACTTCATCCGTCCCGAAGGTCACCGCCTTGCTCACGACCGACGGACCCTGAGCTCGTATCCCACCCCCGCCGATGGCGAGTGCGGTGAATACGAGGCAGAGCGCGGTGCCCGCTCGCGCGAAGCGGTCAGAACGAGAGGTGCGCATCGGAGAGACGGTGAAGGGGGGCGGTGCGGAGGTTGCGGTGGAGGATCCAGACCGAGGCGACCATGACGACCGCGGCGAGCCCCGCCGAGGTGCCGAGGAGCGTCGGGCTCGACCCGATCCGGGTCAGACTCTCGAGCACGAACCCGGGGATCCAGCGATCGGCGGCGATTGCGACCGCCTCCTCCGCAATCGTCCCGAGCCAGGTGACCACCCCCGAGCTCCGGAGGCGGACGAAGGTCGCGAGGTTGCCGAGTGTGACGAGTTCGTGCGAGAAGATCGAACGAATGAGAAGGAGGAGGGTGAAGACCGGGGCCACCGAGGCGCCGAACACCGCAGCCCACCCCTGTCGGCTCGACGGGGCGTGCGCGCGGAGCCAGGCCACGATGCGGCCCGGAGCGGTCGTCGGAGCCATCGCCACCGCCGCCAGCTCCCGGATGCGCACCTCGGCGAGCACCGCCTCGGCGAACCCGGTCGAGGGCGTCAGCTCGGGAAGCCCTTCGAGCGCGCGCGCCACCTGACGGTATCCCTCCATCTCACCGCGGCAGATCGCGCAGCCATCGAGGTGACGGTTCGCCCGCGATGCGGCGCGCGCCGCGAGCCGACCGTCGAGGTACCCCTGGATCACGTCGTCTTCGAGGTGTCTCGAAATCTCCCGGGCCGCGGCCCGGGCTCCCAGAAATCCCCGTCCTTCGTCGGGGAGGTGGGCCAGCACGCGCTCGCGGAAGTGGTCGGAGGGAGCGAGCGCCGGGAGGGACTCGAGATCTCCGAAGAGGAGCTCCCACGCCTCGAACTCCGCGCTGCATCGGACGCACGCCTCGATCTCGGCGCGCACCTCCGCCGCTTCGGCGGGGGAGAGTTCCCCGTCGAGCAGCGCCTGCATGCGCTCGGTGTCGATATGGAGGTGTGGCGTCTTCATTCCGGAGTGTCCGTGAGGTCGTCGCGTCGGGACGCATGGTGCGCCCTCTTCACCCTACGCATCCGTGACGTATCGGGTTTCGCCCGGCTCACGACGAGAGCCTCGGTGCGAGGAGGGTTTTCAACTCGGCGCGGGCACGGTGGAGATAGGTCTTCACGGTGCCGAGGGGGAGCGCGGTGGTCTCGGCGATCTCGTCGTAGCTGTAGCCCTCGATGTGCCGGAGGATCACGACGCTCCGGTACTCCGGGCGCAGTTGAGCGATCGCCTCCTCGATCTGGTCTCCGAGCTCCCGATTCTCCACATGGGCGTCGGGGCGTTCTCCGGGCGATTCGAGATCCCAGCTCGTCCGCGCGATCTCTTCGGCGCCCGAGGCGTGCGGCGAGCCGTCGATCGAGACGGTGTCGAGCTTCCGCTTGCGCAACCAGTCGATCGTGTGGTTGTTGGCGATCTTGAAGAGCCAGCTCGAGAACTTGTAGGTCGGGTTGTATGACTCGATCGCCCCGAAGGCCCGGATGAAGGCTTCCTGCGCGAGGTCCTCGGCGGTGGCCCTGTGGCGGACCATGCGGTAGACGAGCGAGAAGACCGGGCGTTCGTATCGGGCCAGCAGCTCGCGGTAGGCCGATTCACGTCCGTCTCCGGCGAGGGAGACGAGTTCGCGATCGTCGAGGGTGCTGACGTCGATTCTCAGGGTTCGAAGGTCCCGATCCGAGTCGTCGAGCGGCACACCGTGCGCGCCGAGGGCGTGAGTCGTCATGATGCCTCGCCCTACGGAGCACCCCGTGCGTCGGTTTCACGCCCGGGATGGAACGGACTCCGCGTCTCCGGTAGCTTTCGTCCCTTCTCCGGAGTCGTTCGGCCCGGAGGGGATCGGCGACCGTCGCCGAAGCCACCCCCTGAAAGTTAACCGGGCCACTCCCCGGGTACCACGATCCACCTCCGATGACCCATCCCGACGCGATCCCCGAGCAGGGGGCACGGCGCGAGACCCAGGTGAAGACGATCTTCTCGGAGATCGCGCCGCGCTACGATCTCCTCAACCACGTGCTGAGTCTGAACATCGACCGTGCCTGGCGCCGGAGGGCGGTGGACGCCCTCGGATCGATGCGCGCGCCCGACGGACGCTACCTCGACGCCTGCTCGGGCACCTGTGACCTCGCCCTCGAGCTGGCGAACCGGGACACCTTTGCGGGAACGATCATCGCCTCGGACTTCGCGCAGCCGATGCTCGTGGTGGGGCACGCCAAACTCCGGGGACGACCCGTGGCGCCGGTCTGTGGAGACACACTCGAACTCCCCTTTCCCGACGCATCCTTCGATGGGGCCACCGTCGGGTTCGGGGTGCGCAATCTGGCGGATCTCGATCGGGGGCTCCGGGAGTTCCGTCGGGTGCTGCGTCCCGGCGCGCGGCTCGTCGTGCTCGAGTTCACCACGCCGCCGAACCCGGTGGTCAAGGCGGGCTACCACGTCTACTTCAACCGGATCCTTCCGGTGATCGGACGCCTCGTCTCGGGACACCCCTGGGCCTACACCTATCTCCCCGAGTCGGTGAAGCGCTTCCCGGGACCCGACGCGCTGCGCGACAGGCTCCTGGAGGCGGGATTCCGCACCGCCGACTATCAGCTCCTCTCCTTCGGGATCGCGGCGATCCACGTGGCCGAGGTGTGAGCCGCTCACGGGCTCATCGCCCCGCTCGATCGCGTGCCTCCGGGGGACGGGGCTGACACGACGGACAGTGGAAGGCGGAACGGGCGCCGAAGACGCTCCGTTCGAGCGTCGCTCCGCAGGCGGTGCACGGCTCGCCATCGCGTCCGTACACCTGGAGGAGCGATCCGAAGAGCCCCGGTCGGCCCTCGGCGTTTCGGTAGTCCCGAAGGGTGGTGCCGCCGTGCTCGATCGCGTCGGAGAGCACCTCTCGCAGTCCCGCGTGCAGCCTCGCCGCCTCGGTCGGGGTGACCGACGCGGCCGGGCGAGCGGGGTGGAGGCGCGCCCGGAAGCACGCCTCGCTCGCGTAGATATTCCCCACCCCCGCGATCCGCCGCTGATCGAGGAGCCAGTTCCTCACGGGGGAGCGGGACCGGGAGAGCCCGGCGTGCAGCCGGTCGGGGGTGAAGTCGTCGGCGAGCGGCTCGGGGCCGATCGCCTCGCTCCGCGCGGCCCACGCGTCGGGGTCGAGCGCCTCGACGCTCCCGAAGCGTCGGATGTCGTGGTAGACGAGCGCGCGACGATCCTCGAAGTGAAAGCGGATCGCCGGGTGGGTCGGTGGGCGCGCAAAGCGCTCCGGCCCCTCACCCCCCTCCGGGGTCCCACCGAGGGGGAAGAGTCCGCCCGTCATCCCGAGATTGACGATCAGGAAGACCGCGCCGTCGTCGAGCGCGAGGACGATCTTCTTGGCGCGGCGCTCGACTGCGGTAATGGTGCGGTGGCGTACGGCGTCGCGGAAGTCCCGTTCCGGTTGACGCAGGACGTCGGCGTGAAGAACCCGGGTGCGCTCGATGCGCGACCCGGGCAGGAGAGGGCGGAGCCCCCGGGCCAGCGTTTCCGCCTCGGGGAGCTCGGGCACCTCAGCCCCCGAGCTTCACCGCCGTGCCCGAGCAGGTCACCATGAGCATCCCATTGCCCTGTCCGAGCACCTCGTAGTCGAGATCCATCGCGAGGATGGCGTCGGCGCCCTTCTCCTGCGCGCGCTGGGC
>JAVVEY010000017.1:30288-31610 GCA_032250675.1 Longimicrobiales bacterium
TCTCACGCAGCGCCTGCTCCCGCGCGTTGTGCAGCTCCTTCTCGTAGGCGTCCGAGCGTCCCCCGACCACATCCCGGACGGTGGCGAAGAAGTCCTTGAGGATATTCGCGCCGACGATCGTCTCGCCGGTGACGACGCCCAGATAATCGGTAACGGGGCGCCCTTCGATCGAATGCGTGGTGGTGATGATCATCTCGTCTCCGGTCTCGGAAGGAGGGGGCCGCGACTCAGCGCGTTCGTTCGCGCTCGCGCCAGCCGATGTCGCGGCGGTGGCAAGCGCCGTCGAATCGAACCGTGGCCGCCGCGTCGCGCGAGCGGTCCGCGGCCTCTGCGAAGGTCGGCGCCACCGCCGTGACGGCGAGGACGCGTCCACCCGACGTCACGAGGGCGTCGTCGGCGTCGCGCGCCGTTCCGGCGTGGTAGACGAAGACGCCTTCGTCATCGGGTACGGCCGAGAGGTCGATCGTCTTCCCCTTCTCGTATCTGCCGGGGTATCCGGCGGATGCGACCACGGTGGTGACCGCCGCGGCGTCGTGCCACCGCGGCTCCATCCCCGCCACGCTTCCGGTCGCCGAGGCCATGAGGAGGTCGATCAGCGGCGAGGCGAGGAGGGGGAGGACCACCTGCGTCTCGGGGTCGCCGAAACGAGCGTTGAACTCCACCACCTTGAGCCCCTCGGCGGTCTTCATGAGTCCTGCGTAGAGGAGGCCGCGGAAGGGGGAACCGGCTGCGGCGAGCGCGGCGAGCGTGGGCCGGAAGATCCGTTCGCGCGCCTCCTCGACGAGCTCCGGCGTCGCAATCGAGACGGGGGCGTAGGCACCCATCCCTCCGGTGTTCGGGCCCCGGTCGCCCTCCTCGGCGCGCTTGTGGTCCTGTGCGGGTTGGAGGAGGACGACCTCCTCGCCGTCGGCGATGCCGAAGATCGAGAGCTCTTCGCCTTCCATGAAGGCCTCGATCACGATCTCGTCCCCCGCATCGCCGAAGGCCTCGTCGCGCATGATCGTGTCGACCGCCTCGAGCGCGTCGGCGACCGTCTCGCAGACGATCGCCCCCTTTCCCGCCGCGAGCCCGGAGGCCTTGACCACGATCGGCGCGCCTTCCTCGCGGATCCACGAGCGCGCCTCGTCGGGATCGACGAAGCTTCGCCACGCCGCTGTCGGCACCCCGGCGTCTTCCATGAGCGCCTTGGCGAAGGCCTTCGAACTCTCGATCCGGGTCGCCGCCTTCGAGGGGCCGAAGACCGCGATCCCTTCGGCGCGGAGCCGGTCGGCGAGCATTCCGGCCAGCGTCTTCAGCAGGTCTTCGTCGGGTCCCGGAGCACC
>JAVVEY010000017.1:31620-36823 GCA_032250675.1 Longimicrobiales bacterium
AGGCCCGCCGCGAGGGGTGCCTCCGGCCCGATCACGACGAGGTCGGGGCGCGCGTCGAGCGACCAGGCGACGAGCTCGTCCACCGCGGTCGGGGAGATCTCGACGGGGCGCGCATCCACCATCCCCGCATTCGGGCGGGTCACGAAGATCGTCGCGTGGGGGAGGTCGGAGCGGAGCGCGCGGAGGAGCGCGTGCTCTCGCCCGCCGTTGCCCACCAGGAGAATCTGCATGCGGTTCGGGGAGTACCGGTCGAAGGTCAGCGGGGCCGGGTGAAGCCGGAGAAGATCGTCTCTCCCATGCGGCGCGCGGCGCCCGCCATCGAGTCGAGGAAGTCGCGCGCGCCTTCGGCGTATGCCTCGGCCGCCTCGCGAAGATCTTCCTGATACTCGGGGTCGCCATCCGCCCGTCGGGGGTATTCGCCGCGAAGGATGCGGTCGTACGCTCCGCTCTCGATCCACCCCTGGATCTCGCTCACGCGGAGCACCCAGAAGGGGTGGGTGGTGCCCATCAGGTTGAGGATCTTGAAGACCTGATCGGCCACGTCCCCGCCCTCACGGTACTCCTCCGCCTGCCGGATGAAGGCGTCCAGATTCATCTCGTGTCCGTGGTGCGCACCGCCGGCCATCTTCATCATCGTGCGCATGACGGTGTCGGGGTCCTGCGTTCCGAGGAGCCCGGCCCGGTCGGCGGTGAGCTCACTCTTGCGCGACCACTCGAGGAGCGCGACGAGCACCGCGCGCGCCGCGATGCCCACGATCGGGAAGCCCATCTTCGCGAGGTTGATGAGGAGCACCGTCATCGTGCGGTAGAGGACGTGATCGGAGAGGATGTGCCCGAGCTCGTGCGCGAGGATGTAGCGCGTCTCCTCATCGTCGAGGAGGATGAGCGTGCCCGAGTTGAGGATGATGAAGGGCTCGTTCATCCCGTAGGCGCCGGCGTTCACGATCGGGGTCTGCGAGACGAAGAGCTCGTACTCGCGCTCGACATCCATCGTCCGCAGCACGTCCCGGTACATCGCGTGGAGTCTCGGATACTGATCGGGCCCGACCCTCACCGCGTTGGCCTGGAAGGCGAGCCGGATCGGCTTCTCTCCGAAGAACCCGAAGAGCTTGCGCAGGACCTCGTCGAAGACGGGGAGCTTCCGCAGCGCGGCGAGCGCGGCCTTGTCGGCGGGGTGCTCCCAGGCGCGCGGTGCGATATCGGTCAGGATGCGGCGTGCCCGGGCGTCGTCGTCGTTCGGGGCTGGATCGCCGGGTGTCGGTTCAAGGGTGTCGTCGCTCATCTCCGCATCTCCGCGTGGTTCGAGTACCTCGGACGTGTGCCGGAACGGGAGGGTGCCGGCGGCGTGTCGCTCCCCCTGAGGTACGGTAGGGGAGGGGGAGGGGTTTCATCCACCCGTCGCGCGCGTGCCGGCGTCATCCGAGCGCCTCTTCGAGGTCGGCGATGAGATCGTCGGGGTCCTCGATTCCCACCGAGAGGCGAACGAGTCCGTCGGTGACCCCCATCCGTTCGCGCCGTTCCGCCGGCACCGAGGCGTGGGTCATGCGAGCCGGCACGCTGATCAGCGACTCGACCCCCCCGAGGCTCTCCGCGAGCTGGAAGAGGCGGGTGTTCCCGACGAGAGCGGCGGCGCGTTCGAGGGTGCCGACGTCGACGGAAACCATCCCGGAGAACCCGCTCATCTGCCGCCGTGCAAGTTCGTGCTGCGGGTGCGAGGGAAGCCCCGGATAGATGACGCGATCGACCTTCGGGTGCGCCTCGAGCCACTCCGCGATGCGCTGCGCGCTCCGATTGTGTCGCTCCATCCGGAGGTCGAGCGTCTTGATCCCGCGCAGCGTGAGCCACGCATCCATCGGCCCCGGCACCGCGCCCGAGGACTTGCGCACGAAGGCGAGCTCCTCGTGGAGCGCCTCGTCTCGCGTGATCAGCGCGCCTCCGATGACGTCCGAGTGACCGTTGAGGTACTTCGTGGCCGAGTGGGCCACGACATCGGCCCCGAGCGCGAGGGGCTGCTGGTTGGCGGGGCTCGCGAAGGTGTTGTCGACCATGAGGAGCGCCCCCGCGCCGTGCGCGATCTCGGCGATCGAGCGGATATCGCAGAGGCGCATCATCGGGTTGGTCGGCGTCTCGACATGCACGAGACGGGTCGTCGGGGTCAGCGCGTCGGCGACGGCGTCGGGATCGCGCGTGTCGACGTAGCTGAACGACACGCCGAGCTTCTCGAGGACGCGCGAGAACATCCGGGTCGTCCCGCCGTAGGTGTTCTCCTCGCTGATCACGTGATCGCCCGCCGAGAGGCGCTTGATCACGCACTCGATCGCGGCGAGTCCACTGGCGAAGGCGAGCCCGTGCGCGCCGCCTTCGAGTGCCGCGAGGTTCCGCTCGAGCGCTTCGCGGGTGGGATTGGCCACGCGCGCGTAGTCATAGATTCCCCCGAGAGGCTCGGCGATCGCCGGCTGGACATACGTCGAGGTCTGGAAGATCGGCGGCATGATCGCCCCCGTCGTCGGCTCGGGGCTCTGCCCGGCGTGGACGGCGAGGGTGGCGAAGTGGTCGGTGGGGTGCGTCTCGGACATGGCGCGCGCGTTCGAGGAGTGATGGGGGGAGAGGCCTCCGACGAATCGGGAGGTGCTCCGGGAATCTACACGCGCGAGGAGGATCGCGGGGGTGGGCGCGTTGACCCCTCCCCCGGCGTGCGACGACATTCGGAGGCGCGTCGAGATGCCTGGATCGACTGCGCACGGATGCCTGCACCCCGGAGCGGGGCGTGGGCCCCACACTCCTCCCACCCCCCGACCCCATGCCCCTTCGACTTCCGGACGATCTGATGGTCAGCGTCTCCGGCGTGCGCGGACGCGTCGGCGCCTCGATGACCCCCGAGCTGATCGTGGGGATCGCCGCGGCCTTCGGGACGTGGTTGCGCGAAGGCGGACACGAAGGCCCCCTCGTCATGGGACGGGACTCACGCACCTCCGGTCCGATGCTGGGGCGTTCGGTGCTCGCGGGGCTTCAATCGGTGGGGGTCGACGTCATCGATCTCGGCGTCGTGCCGACCCCGACCGCTCTTCTCGCCGTGGAGCACCACGACGCAGCGGGGGCGATCGTGGTGACGGCGAGCCACAACCCCGCGGAGTGGAATGCGCTCAAGCTCGTGTCGAGCGAGGGGAGCTTCCTCGATGCGGAGGCCTCGCGCGAATTCCGCGACTTCCTGGCCACGGAGGAGCTCGCGCGGGCGGGGTGGGACGAGCTCGGCGAGGTCACCTCCGATCCGGGCGCCGTGGATCGGCATCTGGGCGCGATCCTCGAACTCCCGCAACTCGACCTGGAGCGGCTCGGACGCCGGAAGCTCAAGGTCGCACTCGACTGCGTGCGGGGCGCGGGCGGCGTGATCATGCCGCGACTCCTCGAAGATCTCGGGTGCGAGGTCGTCTCGATTCATACCGAACCCGACGGCCACTTTCCGCGCGATCCCGAACCGACCGCCGCACACCTCACCGAGCTCGGTGATCTCGTGCGCGAGTGTGGCGCGGATATCGGGCTCGCGGTCGACCCCGATGTCGACCGCCTCAGCCTGGTCGACGAAACCGGCACCCCGATCGGCGAAGACCTCACCCTGGCGCTCGCCGTCGCGGTCGTGCTCCGCGAGACGCCGGGTCCCGTGGTCACGAACCTCTCGACGAGCCGGGTGATCGAGGATGTGACCGATGCGTACGATTCGGTGCTGGTGCGCGCCCCCGTGGGCGAGATCCATGTGGCACGCCGCATGCAGGAGGAGGGGGCCGTCATCGGAGGGGAGGGGAATGGGGGAGTGATCCTCCCCGATCTCCACTTCACCCGTGACGCCCCGGTGGCGGCGGCGCTCGTGCTCCAGTACCTCTGTGACGCCGGGACGCGGACCTCCCGGACGGTGGCGGACTGGCCCCGGTACTCGATCGTGAAGCGCAAGGTGGCCTTCGAGCGCGAGCATCTCGAAGGCGCGTACGCCGCGCTAATCGAGGACCTCGACGCCGACGAGGAGGACCGGACCGACGGTCTCCGGCTCGCCTGGTCGAAGGACCGAGCGTGGCTGCATGTGCGTCCGTCGGGGACCGAGCCCGTCGTGCGGATCATTGCCGAGGCGCCCGACGAGGACGCGGCCGGGGCCCTGGTACGAAGAGCGGAAGACCTGCTGAATGGGGTCGCCTGACGCAGATCGGGCGCCGAGCCGGAGGAATCGCGTATGTGTGGCATCGTCGGATATCTGGGACACCGTCCCGCAGTCCCCATCCTCCTGGCGGGGTTGCGGCGCCTCGAATATCGCGGGTACGACTCCGCCGGTGTCTCGGTGCTGAATGGTTCGGGGATCGAGGTGGTCAAGCGGGAAGGCAAGCTCGATGTCCTCGAGACCGCGCTCGCCCGGTCGACGCCGACCGGCACGGTGGGGATCGCCCACACGCGGTGGGCGACGCACGGTCCTCCGACCCGTGAGAATGCGCACCCGCATGTGAGCCGCGACGGCGAGATCTCGCTGATCCACAACGGGATCATCGAGAACGCCGAGGCGCTCCGGACCGTCCTCGTCCGGGAGGGATTCACCTTCCTCTCGGGGACCGACACCGAGGTCGTCGTGCACCTGATCGACCACCTCTGGGCGCCCGGGATGAAGCTCGAGGATGCCGTGGCAGCGGCACTGAGAGAGGTCGAGGGCGCCTACGGGATCGCGGTCATCTCGACGCGTGACCCCGACAAGATCGTGGTGGCGCGTAATGGGAGCCCCCTCCTGATCGGGGTGGGGGAGAGGGGCGAGATGATGGCGGGATCGGACGCGGCGGCGGTGATCGCCGTTACCCGCAACGTGGTCTATCTGAACGATGGCGACTACGCGGTACTCTCGCGCGAAGGATACGAGGTGCATCACCTCGAGCGGGGGCGGGTGCATCGCCATCTCCATCGCGTGGAGTGGGATCTCGCCGAGATCGAGCGGTCGGGGTACGAGCACTTCATGCTCAAGGAGATCATGGAGCAGCCGAGATCGCTCTGTGATGTGATCCGCGGGCGCCTCCTCCCGGAGGAGGGAAATGCGCGCCTCGGAGGCATCACCCTCCCGGATTCCGAGCTGGCACGGGTGAAGCGGATCGTCATTACGGCGTGCGGGACGAGCTGGCACGCCGGGCTGATCGGCGAGTACCTCCTCGAGGAGCTGGCGCGAATCCCGGTCGAGGTC
>JAVVEY010000129.1:0-6933 GCA_032250675.1 Longimicrobiales bacterium
GGGTGCGGGGCCGGGCGTAGGGCTCCGGGCGTACGCTCCGGGCGTACGCTCGGACGGCCCGGGCGTGAGGCCCCGGGCGTGCCCCGCCTACCCGAGCAGCTCCGGCGCTTCGTCGCGCACCCAGCGCACCACCTCGGCGAGGCCGTCGGCGAGGTCGATGCGGGGGCGGTAGCCGATGACGCGCGCGGCGCGGTCGTGCGGGTAGAGGGCGGGGCGGGTGAGGGGGAGCGAGATGCGGTTGCCGTGGAGCCGCCGCCAGGCGGCCTCGCGGGCGTGGCGCACGAGGCGGTCCAGCGGCGCGGGGAGGCGATGGATGCGCCACCCGAGTGCGGCGCCGAGGCGAATGGCGTACTCGGTCAGGAGGATGGAGGTGTGCCCGATATGCAGCGTTTCGCCCTCGGCCGCCGGGACGAGGGCGGCGTCGGCGAGCGCGCGCGCGACGTCGTCGACGTGCACGACGTCGATCGGGATGTCGCCGCCGGGCACCACCCGCAGACGTCGCAGCCGCCGGACCCAGTCGGTGACCCAGGCGCGGCCCCCGGGACCGTAGACATTCGTGGGCCGGAGGATCGTGAAGGGGGGCGCCTCGTCCCGGCCCCGGAGCGCGCGCAGCGCGAGCTCGCCCCTGTACTTGCTCGCGCTGTAGGGGTTCAACTCATCGATCCCCTGCGGTTCGAGCGACTCGGTGATCGTCTCGGGGCGCCGTTCGGTGGCGGCGTAGACGGAGATTGAGCTCACGTACACGAGGCGCCCGACCCCCGCCTCCCGCGCGGCGCGGGCCACCCGCTGAGTCCCCACCACATTCACCTCGTGACTGCGCTCGGCGTCGCGCTTGCCGCCGAAGGCCGCGAGGTGATAGACGACGTCGGCGCCGTCGACGAGCCGGGCGAGTGCGTCGGGATCGGAGAGATCCCCCTCGACGACCTCGTGGCCCCCCTCGCGCCACCGGTCGAGGGCGGCACCCGCCGTTCGGAAGAGGCCGCGGAGGGTGACGTCGCCGCGGCTCCGCAGGTGCCGCTCGAGCGCCCCTCCGATGAAGCCGCTCGCGCCCGTGATCGCGGCGTGCCGGCTCGGCTCGCGCTCCCCTTCCGCGCGCTCTCCCACCCCGCGCTCCATCACCTCGGGGCCGTCAGGCCGAGCGCGTCGGTGAGCGCGTTGGCGAAGACACCGTCCGGGTCGAAGCGCTCGCGCATCGCGTGGAAAGCGTCCCACTCGGGGTAGCGGCTCCGCAGCGCGGCGGGCGCGAGGGTGAGCGCCTTGCCCCAGTGTGCGCGCGCCTCGAAGCGCTCCGCCACCTCGACAAGTGCTCGCTCGAAGCGCTCGTCCGCGTCGTGGAAGATGTCGAGCCAGAGGGTGTCGCGGCCCACGCACGGGCTGATCGCGAGCGCGTCGCGCGCGCTCATCCGGAGCCCGATCGGGTTGTTGAGCGCACCGGGGTGCGCGCGGAAGAGCTCGAGGAAGTGGGGGAGCGCCTCGCGCGCCCGTGCCGCGTCGATCGCGAGTTCGGCCGCCTTGCGCCCGCGCACCGCGTTGGCGGCGTTGCGGAAGCGCGCGACGCGCGGGGGGACGTGCAGCGGCGAGAGGATCTCTGCGCAGTCGCCGAACGCCGTCCTGCGGAAGAGTCGCGTGGAGATGGCGCGGTGAAAGCCGAGGCGTCGCGCCAGAAAGCGCATCATCGCCATCCCCTTGCCGAAGCGCGTGGGGCGCGAGCTCCTCCGTCCGTCGGGGGGTGCCCGCTCCGCGCCGAAGCGGATGACGCGCCCCGCGTCGGGCATCCAGACCGAGGCGTGGAACTCGCGGCGCGACTCCTGCGCCACGGGGTCGTCGAGGTATGCCTCGAAGGGGACCACGTCGGTCTCCATCTCGAGGTGGAAGTGCTCGGTGCAGGTGAGGGTGACCTCGGTGATCACCCCGAAAGCGCCCAGCGAGACCGCGGCGAATCGCAGCTCGGGGTCGTCGGGGCCGATCTCTCGCGCCTCTCCGCGGCCGTCGATCAGGCGGAGCCCGCGCACCGAGGTGGGCATGATCCCGTGATGCGCCGAGCCTCCGTGCGTGGCGGTGGCGAGCGAGCCGGCCAGCGTGGCGTTGTGCCACTCGCCGACAGTGGGGAGGGTGAGTCCCACCTCGCGGAGGAGTTCCTGGATGCGCCCGACCGTCATCGCGGCGGGGACGATCACCTCCGTGCCGTCGCGCGTACCGAGCGCGTCGGCGTGCGCGAGCTCGATCGCGGTGTCGGCCGGAGCGTTCACCGTGCTCTTCGATCCACCCGACCCGGCCACCCGGACGCGCCGCCCGTTCGCGCGGGCCGCCCGCACGACCTCGACGACCTCCGCCTCGGAGCGCGCCTCGACGATCCCCGCGTCGGCGCCCGCCATCATCCCGCCGCGGCCCCCGAAGCCCCGCCGGTGCGCCCGCGCCACGCCTCGACCGCCGTGCGCACCGTGTAGACGACGAGTGTCGTGATCCCCCACGCGAGCGCCGCCTCGAAGGCGGCGCCGAGACGGCCGACGACGAGCCCCGCCACGAAGAGGAGGACGTAGATGTTTCGGCGCCCCGCGACGAGTCGGAAGGCGCGGTCGAAGCGTCGATGATCGTGGATCTGACGTCCCGAGACGAGCGTGTAGATCCCCGACATCGCGCGCGTGCCGAGCATGACGAAGATGAGCGTCACCGCGATCACGAAGGGCGGGCCGGGACCGCCCCCCGAGAGCCCCCACCCGAGCCCCAGATACCACGAGAACTCGAAGACGACGTCGAGGATGTGGTCGAGGCGATCCCCGAAGCGGCTCGCCAGGAGCTTCACGCGTGCGAGCTTGCCGTCGACGCCGTCGAGGACGTTCACCACCAGCGCGATCGCGAGCGCCGGCGCGTACCGCCCCGTCGCCATGAGCCACGCCGCGAAGACCCCGACGAATCCGGTGGCCACGGTGATCTGGTTCGGCGTGATCGGGGTGGCGGCAAAGAGGCGCGTGAGGACGTTCTCCGGCGCGGGGTGCAGGTAGCGCGCGGGGAAGTCGAGCACCCCCTTCTGCGTCGCGTCGAGGAGGATCCACTCGGCGCGCCGCCCCTCGGCAGGCGAAGTGATGCGACACCACGCGGGGCGCAGGTGACGGCGGAGCGAGGGGAGGTAGGCGGGGAGCGAGCCGACCTCGATCTCGGTGAAATCGCCTCCGCCATCCTCCCGCGCGAGTCCGATCGGGCCGACCGGGCCGGAGGGGTCGCCCCGGTCGACGAGCCGGACGGGTCCGGGTGTGTCGGCGAGGCGCCGGTAGAGGCGCGGATCGTAGATGCCGTGCGCGGTCACCTCGAGATACACGCCCGTGATCTCCTCCTCGAGCTCGGCGCGCGACGCCTCCGGTGCGCAGCGTACCGTGATCTCCGCGCGCGCCTGCTCGGGGAGGGTATCGATCTGCGCGTCGATGACGCGGGGCAGGTCGTCGTCCCCCTCCTCGGGGAGGAGCACGATCATCTCGCGCACTCCGACGCGCGCGAGTTGCACGGCGTGGCGCTGCAGCGGAGAACGCCCCAGGAGGGGGAGGAGCGCGGTGGGAAGCGAGCGTTCCGGCAGCGTCGGCCCGAGGTCGCGCACGAGGGCCGTGCGGGGCTCCGGGTCGGCGTCCGCCCCGCGGCCGGCGGGTGAACTCGAAGACATGAAGATCGGAAAGGGCCGCCGGGGTACGCAGCGTGCGCGCCGGGAGGCGAATGGGGAAGAGTCTGCTTGGAGCCCCTGAAGCTCAGCGGGGGCACGAGGGGCGTCAAGCCACGTGCCGAGGCTTCGAATCGAAGCGCCCGTCCGTCACCCCTCGGACTCGCGCGGGCCCGCGATCGGGAACTCACGCGTCGGCTTCGGGTTCAGCCACGACTATGGATTCACATATCCGCATCCGCGGCGCCCGCCAGCACAACCTCAAGAACCTCGACGTGGACCTCCCGCGCGGGGCGCTCACCGTCGTCACCGGCCCCTCGGGATCGGGGAAGTCGTCGCTCGCGCTCGACACCCTCTTCGCCGAGGGGCAGCGCCGCTACGTCGAGTCGCTCTCGACCTACGCCAAGCAGTTCCTCGATCGGATGGAGAAGCCCGACGTCGACGCGATCGAGGGGCTCGCGCCCGCGGTCGCGATCGAGCAGAAGAATCCCACACGGAGCTCGCGCTCGACGGTGGGCACCGCCACCGAGGTGTACGACTACCTCCGGCTCCTCTTCGCCCGGGTGGGGCGCACCACCTGCCCCGAGTGCGGGCGCCGGGTGCGTCCCGACACCGTCAGCGGCGCGGTCGACACCCTCCTTGCCACCCTCCCCGAGGGTACCCGCTTTTCGGTCTCCTTCCCCCTCCCGCGCTCCGGCGAGGCAGGCCACGCCCCCCTCGTGGAGGCGCTACGCGCGCTCGGCTTCCAGCGGCTCCTCGCCGACGGGGTCGAGGTCGACCTCTCCGAAGACGCCGCGCTCGACCCCGGCACCGCGGGCGCGGACATCTCGAAGGCCGACGAGGTCATCGTCATCGTCGACCGGCTCGCGATCGGCCAGGCGGGGCTCGAGGCGCGCCTGGCCGACTCGATCGGCACCTCCTTCGCGGAGGGCGAAGGCGACTGCCGCGTCCTCGTCCGCGATCCCCCCGACGGGGTCCCGGAGATCCTCGAGTTCACCGAACACTTCCGCTGTCCCGAGCACCCCGCGATCCGCTTCCTCGATCCGACGCCGCAGCTCTTCAGCTTCAACAACCCCTACGGATCATGCCCCTCGTGCACCGGATTCGGCTCCACACTCGAGTACGATCTCGACCTCATCGTGCCGAACCCCGATCGGTCGATCGACGACGGCGCGATCGACCCGTGGACCAAGCCCCGGTATTCACGCGAACGTGATCGACTCCGCGCCTTCGCGCTCGACCACGACGTCTCGGTCTACAAGCCGTGGCGGGCGCTGCCCGATGCGTTCCGCGAGAAGGTGCTGCACGGCGCGAAGAAGGAGGGCGAGATCCCCGCCTTCAAGGGGGTGATTCCCTTTCTGGAGAGCCGCGAGAAGAAGCGCTACAAGCAGTACATACGCGTCTTCCTGCGGCAGTATCAGACGCCCGTTCCGTGCGGGGAGTGCGGTGGCGGGCGCGTCCGGAAGGAGGCGACGTGGGTGCGCGTCTCGGAGGCGACGATCGGTGAGGTGGCCGCGCTCCCGCTCGACGAGCTCCAGCCGTGGCTCGACGCCCTCGAGCTCACCGAATTCGAGGCGCAGGTGGCGGAGACGATCGTGCGGGAGCTCCGCGCGCGCGTGCGCTTCCTGATCGACGTCGGACTCGGCTACCTCGCGCTGGGGCGTCAGATGCGCACGCTGAGCGGGGGCGAGGCGCAGCGCATCAACCTCGCCAACTCGCTCGGCTCGCAGCTCGTCGACACCCTCTACGTCCTCGACGAACCGACCGTCGGACTGCATCCGCGCGACACCTCGCGCCTCCTCGACCTCCTCGAGCAGCTCCGCGACGCCGGCAACACCGTCGTCGTGGTGGAGCACGACACCGAGGCGATCGAGCGCGCCGACCACATCGTCGAGCTCGGCCCCGAGTCCGGAGAGAAGGGGGGCGAGCTCGTCTACGAGGGTCCTCCCTCGGAGCTGCGCGAGCGCGACACCGCCACCGGGCGCTACCTCTCGGGCGCGAGCGCGATCCGCGCGCCCGCGCGGCGCCGCGCGACCGATCACGGGTGGCTCGAGCTGAAGGGCGCGCGTCTGCACAACGTCGAGGGCGTCGACCTCCGGATCCCGCTCGGCACGCTCACGACGGTGACCGGGGTGTCGGGGTCGGGCAAGTCGACCCTCGTGCACGACGTCCTCTACCGCGCGCTCGAGAAGGAGCTCGGCGACGGCGAGACGAGCGCGAAGGAGCACCTCGGCGAGGCGATCGGGCGCTACGACCGCCTCGACGGCGCGACGCGCATCGACGAGGTGCTCCTCGTCGACCAGTCGCCGATCGGACGGACCCCACGCTCCAACCCCGTGACCTACCTCAAGGCGTGGGGCGAGATCCGCAAGCTCTTCGCCGAGCAGCCGCTGGCGCGCACGCGACGCTACAAGCCCGGGATCTTCTCCTTCAACACCGACGGCGGCCGGTGCGAGGCGTGCAAGGGCGCCGGGCACGTCGAGATCGAGATGGTCTTCATGGCCGACGTCTACGTGCCGTGCGACGTGTGCCACGGCTCGCGCTACAAGGCCGAGGTGCTCGAGGTGACGCTCGAGGGGCGCACGATCGCCGACGTGCTCGAGCTCACCGTCGACGAGGCGCTCCGCTTCTTCATGCGCGAGCGCAAGCTCGGCCAGACGCTCTGGCACCTGCAGCAGGTGGGGCTCGGCTACCTCCGCCTCGGCCAGCCCGCGCCCACCCTCTCGGGGGGCGAAGCGCAGCGGCTCAAGATCGCCCGCGAGCTCGCCGGGGGGTCGGGGGGGAAGGGCCGGCGCCTCTACCTCCTCGACGAACCCACCACCGGCCTCTCGGGCGAGGACATCGCCAAGCTCGTCCACGTCCTCGACAAGCTCGTCGACCAGGGCCACACCGTGCTCGTCATCGAGCACAACCTCGACCTCATCAAGGTGAGCGACTGGGTGATCGACCTCGGCCCCGAAGCGGGCGCCGGCGGCGGGCGCCTCGTGGCCGAAGGGCGCCCCGAGGAGGTCGCCGGGGTCGAGGCGAGCTGGACGGGCCGCTACCTGAAAGGGGTGCTGTAGCGCGGGTCGGGGCTACCCCCGTTCCGGACGGGTGACGAGGTACGCCGCGGTCGCGTCTCCACGCGTCGGGTGCGTCGCGCTCTGCGCAGCATCTCGAGTCACGCGGCACGGCGACGATGTAAACCTTTTTCGAAGTCGTGTCACGTATAGTGTAGAGACCGCAGCGTTCAGGCCCCGTCCACGCGCATGGGCGGGGGGGAGTTCGCGCGTCTCCGTACATGGATC
>JAVVEY010000130.1:0-6709 GCA_032250675.1 Longimicrobiales bacterium
GCTCGGGGTCGTACACGGCGGCGTACTCGGCGTCGCGCCCGGCATCGCGCCCGGCGTCGCGCCCGCCGTCGCGCCCGGCGTCGTACTCCGCTCGGACCTCGCGCACCCGGAGGCGCGAGGTCCACCGCCGCGTCGCGCCCCACGCCGTCGTCGCCGCTCGTCCGCCCGGCGCGCCCCACTCTGCCGTCACCATTCCCTTCGCGTACCGTTCCATGCTCCACCCCCATCAATCCGTCCAAGTCACACTGCACCAACGAGATGCATGAAATATAAAGGGGGGGTTTCGCGACTTCCTGCAGTGCCGCTCAAGCGCGATCGCGGGCTTCCGAGATCTTCGGGGGTGGCCCGCCTCCGCCTCGCGCGAAAGAGCGCACGGAGGCGCGTCGCACGGCGCCGAGCGCAGTGGGGGTCGGACCTCCCCGACTCCGTCGACCCGAAATCCGTCCATGGCTGGATGGGACAGATGCAGCGCGAGATGGGACGATCGGTGGGAGAGCGGATCGCACACGAAGGGGGACGAGAGCGCCCCACCTCTTCACGCCGTCACGCTTCGATCGTTCCCCCTTTTCACACCCCTTCCCGCCCCCGCGATCCCGCCCGCGTTACCGCGGTAACGTCTCCCCGGGAACGTCTCCGGCCGGGTCGCCCTCGACTCGTCCACGTCGATATCGAGTGTCGAGTCGAGCGAGGATATCGATATCGCCACACGGCGCCCGAGCAGATTCCGAATCCTCCTTCTCGCGATCCTCTTCCCCGCGACGCTCGCGTCGTGTGGTGCAGAGCCGGATACCCCGGAGGGGCCCGCCGTCTCCCGGACGTACCACGGTGACACCCTCGTCGTCCACACGCGCAAGGCGGACGGCACCCCCGCCGCGGAGCTCGTCGAGCTTCTGCGCATCGGCGCGGTCACCGGTGCTCCGGAGCGCATCCTGAGCGATGTGAGTGCGTTTGCGGCGGACGACAGCGGCCGCGTCTTCGTGGCTGATCAGGCGGGCATCCGGTTCTACTCATCGGCGTCGGGCGAGTACCTGGGTCGGCTCGCCGGCACCGGGCAGGGGCCAGGGGAGGTACTGCCGAGCGTACAGGGTATGGATGTGGCTCCGGACGGCCGGGTCGTGGTCCTGGATCGGGGGAACCGCAGGATCAACGTGTACGACGAACTCAGCCACACTCAGACGTGGCGGTTGCCCCCCGGAGATCTGGGGTACAATCGCGTCGGGATCGTCGCCGGAGAGAACGGATCGACCTGGGTCGCATACGATCCCCCGCTGCCGCTGGATGACAGCCCACGGAGCTTTCCACGACCCGCGTTCCTCGAATTGGACGCACACGGCAGAGCGGTCGACACCGTATGGATCGGAACCGAATGGACGGAGCGATGTCCGTTCCGGAGTTCGTACTGGTGGCGCGCGGGGTGGTACGACGATCTGCGTGCGCCGTACTTCCCGAAGATCCAGTGGGCGATGGGCCGTGACGGGAGCGTGGTCACGGGCTGCCCCGCCAGCTACACCTTCGAACTTCACCGGCCCGGCGGCGAGATCGTGAGAGTTACGCGGATCGACTGGGAACCGGTCCCGGTCGATCGCGCGGAGCGCGATGGATTTGTCGCGGCCCACGAGTACGATCGGGGCGAGCGAGGGGGCTTCCGGGGCGATGGCTGGTCCTGGCGTGGACCCGCTCCACCGGAGCAGAGGCCCGCGTATCTTCGCCTCTTCCTCGATCCTGCCGGACGCGTCTGGGTCTGGCCCAGTCAACGACGGCAGGCCCGGGAGCGCGTGGCGCGGTCGGGCCCCTCACGCGTCTGGCGGCCACCGGCGGAGGGCGCGTTCGAGGTCTTCGATCGAAGTGGAAAGCTCCTGGGAGCGATCCGATGGCCGGAAGAGCTGCGCTACGATCCCTACCCGGGGTATTCGGATCCCTACATCCGTGGCGACACGGTGTGGGCGGTGCAGCGCGATTCCCTGGACGTCGAATACCTCACGAAGTACGTCATCCAATGGAACCCCGAGTAGCGGTCAGCCCCCGCGGCCGGAGCGCCCTCAGTGCCGGAAGAGTCGCCGCCCGGTGAAGACCATGGCGATCCCGTGCTCGTCGGCGGCGGCCACGACCTCCTCGTCGCGGATCGAGCCGCCGGGCTGCACGATCGCGCGCGCGCCCGCTTCGGCGGCGGCGTCGACGCCGTCGCGGAAGGGGAAGAAGGCGTCCGAGGCGAGCACGCTCTCGGCGAGATCGAGGCTGGCGTCGGCGGCCTTGCGCACGGCGATGCGCGACGAGTCGACGCGGCTCATCTGCCCCGCCCCGATCCCGAGGGTGCGCCCGTCGCGCGCGAGCACGATCGCATTCGACTTGACCCCGTAGACCGCACCCCACGCGAAGGCGAGGTCGTCCCACTCCGCCTCGGTGGGCTCGCGTCGGGTTACGACTTCCCACCCCGGGCGCCCGAGCCCGTAGAGCGGCGCGCGAGGCGGCTCCTGCACGAGCACGCCGCCGTAGACGCTGCGGAACGATCGGCCCTCGGGGCGCCACCCCTGCTGGGCGATGAAGCGCGCCGCGCCGAGCTGCGCCCCGGTGCCGTGCCAGTCCTCGGGCTCGCCGTCCACGCGCTCGGTAATCCGCGGCGCCCGCAGCAGCCGGAGGTTCTTCTTGCGCGTCAGGATCTCGAAGGCGTCGTCGTCGAAGTCGGGCGCGACGAGGCACTCCACGAAGAGCTCGGAGAGCGCCTCGGCGGTGGCCGCGTCCACAACGCGATTCACTGCGATGACGGAGCCGAACGACGAGAGCGGGTCGGTGGCGAGGGCGCGGCGGTACGCCTCGTCGAGGGTGCCGGCCACGGCGAGCCCGCACGGCGTGGTGTGCTTGACGATGCAGACCGCGGCGCGCTCGGCGTAGGCGAAGGGCGCGAGCGAGAGGAGCGCGCCGTCCAGGTCGAGAATATTGTTGTACGAGAGCGCCTTCCCGTGGAGCTGCTCGAGCCCGGCGATCCCCTCGCCTTCGCCGATGCGGTGAAAGGTCGCGGCCTGGTCGGGGTTCTCGCCGTACCGCAGCGTCGCCACGGTGGGTGCCTCGACCGCGAAGGTGGTGAGCCCCTCATCGACGCTCTCGAGGTAGTCCGCCACCGCGCGGTCGTATGACGAGATGTGACGGAAGACCTTGGCGGCCAGGCGACGCCGGAGCGCCGTCATCGCGTCCTCGGTGTCGGGTGCGTCGAGCGCCGAGAGCACCTCGGAATAATCGCCCGGATCCACGACCACCGTCACCGCGGAGTGGTTCTTGGCCGCGGCGCGGATCATCGTCGGGCCGCCGATATCGACCTTCGCCATCGCGTCGTCCAGCGTCACGCCCTCCCTCGCGATCGTCTGGCGGAAGGGGTAGAGGTTCACCGCGACGAGGTCGATCGGGGCGTACCCCTCCTCGGCGAGTTCCCGCATGTCCTCCAGGGCGTCGCGTCGCGCGAGGAGGCCGGCGTGAATCGCCGGATGCAGCGTCTTGACCCGCCCCGCCATCATCTCGCGGTGCCCGGTGACTTCGGCGACCTCGGTCACCTCGAGCCCCGCGTCGCGGAGCGTGGTCGCCGTGCCTCCGGTCGAGAGGAGGTGCCACCCCCGTTCGGCGAGCGCGCGGGCGAATTCGACGACGCCGGTCTTGTCCGAGACGGAGAGGAGGGCGCGGGGAGACGGAGAAGTCATGACATCAGATGGAAGGATGGCGGTCCGGCACGGGCCGGAAGGATTCGATCGGTTCGTCGAGGGGGGTGACGCCTTCGCCGGCGGCGAGCGCGCCACAGACGTGAGCGGCGACACGCGGGTAGAGGAGGTGTTCGGCTTTGAGCACCCGCGCCGCCAGGGTGTCGAGGGTATCGTCGACCCGCACCGGCACGGGCCACTGCCCCAGGATGCGGCCCTCGTCGTACCGCTCGTCGACGAGGTGCACGGTCGGACCCGTGACGCGCGCGCCCGACGCCAGCACCGCCTCGTGCACGTGGCGCCCCCACATCCCCTTCCCCCCGAAGGCCGGAAGGAGCGCGGGGTGCACATTGAGGATGCGCTCGCGGTAGCGCCGCACGATCGGCGGGGGGACCAGCCGCAGGTACCCGGCCAGGAAGACGAACTCGATGCCGGCGGCTTCGAACCGCGCGAGCGTCTCCTCCGTGACGTCCCCTTCGGTGCGCCCGGTCACGGGCACGACGGCGTGCTCGATCCCGGCCCGCTCGGCGCGGTCGAGCGCGCCCGCGCCGGGGCGATCCGAGACCAGCAGACGCGTCGTCCACGGCGCGCCGGCGGCCTCGGCGTCGAGGAGCGCCTGCACATTCGACCCCGACCCCGACGCCATCATCGCGGCGTTGAGCGGGCGCGGCGCGGTCACCTCCCGGCCTCCGGGGCGAGCCCCTGGAGGAAGGGGTTCGATCGACGCTCGACCCCCACCGTGGTCACCGGGCCGTGGCCGGGGTGGAGCTCGACGTCATCGGGGAGCGAGAGGATCTCTCGACGGATCGATTCGAGGAGCTGCTCGTGGTCCCCCCCGGGGAGATCGGTGCGCCCGATCGAACGGTGGAAGACGACATCGCCCACGAGGACACGATGGGACGCCTCGTGCATGAAGATGACGTGTCCGGGCGCGTGCCCGGGGGCATACCGGACCGAGAGCTCGATCTCGCGACCGTACCGGAGCGTGATCCCCGGCTCGAGGTCGTGGACCGCCGGGGGAAGCTCGAAGGGAGGGAGTCCGAACCACGACGCCTGCTCGCCGGCGGCCTCATAGAACTCGCGCGCTCCCGGGTGCATGCGGATCGTCAGCCCCGGCCATCGCTCGACCAGGAGGGGAATCCCGTCCACATGGTCGATGTGGGCGTGCGTCAGGAGCACCGCCTCGGGAGGAGGACCGGAGGGATCGAGCGTACGAAGAACCTCTCTCGTACCGTGGCCGGGATCGACCACGACCGTCGTGCCGGTGGCGGTGCAGGTCAGGAGGGAGGTGTTCTGGGCGAAGGGCCCACCCTCGAAGGTGTCGATGCGCACTCGACGCGCGGCGCGTCAGGCGCAGCCGCAGCCGCGCGGTCGGACGCCGGCGGCTTCGAGTTCAGCCTCTTCCTCCGTCGGCGCGCGCCACCCTCCCGAGAGCTCGAGCATCCGCTCCAGCGCCTCCGCGGCTCCCTCCCGGATCTCGTCGTCGAGGATGACTTCGTGTTCCCCGTGGTCGAGGCACCACGCGAGCTTGGCGAGGGTGTTGAGCTTCATGTTGCCGCAGATCGCGGCCCCCGAGAGCGGGATCATCGTCTTCTGCGGGAAGTTCTCCCGCATCCGATCCACGAGTCCACGTTCCGTTCCGAAGATGAGGGCGTCGTGCTCCTCGGCGAGCGCGACCATCCCCGCCGTCGAGGTGACGAAGTCGGCCGCCTCGAGGAGTTCGCGACGCGCCTCGGGGTGCACCACGACCTTCGCCTCGGGGTGCGCGGTGCGTGCCCGCTCGAGCTCGTCGAGCACCATGTCGTCGTGGACGTAGCAGTAGCCCTCCCACGCGATGATATTCTCACGCCCCGTCTTCTCGGCGACGTAGTCGGCGAGATTCTTGTCGGGGACGAAGAGGATCGGCGTGTCGCGCGGGATCGTCTCGACGATGCGTACCGCGTTGGAGGAGGTCACGCAGACGTCGGCGAGCGCCTTCACCTCGGCGGTCGAGTTGACATAGGCGACGACGACGGCATCGGGGTGGTCGTTCATGAGCCGGCGCAGCGCCCCTCCCGTCACGAAATCCGCCATCGGGCAGCCGGCGCGGAGATCCGGCATGAGAACCCGTTTCTCCGGCGAGAGCACCTTGGCCGTCTCCGCCATGAAGTGCACGCCGCAGAAGACGATCGTCTCGGCATCGGTCGAAGCGGCCTCCTGCGAGAGACCCAGCGAATCGCCGATATAGTCGCTGACCGCCTGGACCTCGGTGCGCTGGTAGTTGTGTCCGAGGATAACGGCGTTGAGCTCCCGCTTCCGATACTCGATCCGCTCCACCAGCTCCCGGGCGGGGATCGCCGAGTAGTCGAGCGGAGTGGGCAGGATTTCGAGGGTGGCCGGAGTCATCGTCGAGAGCGGGGTGAGAGGAGGAGTTCGGGCACGCGGCCCGGGATCACCCGAGCGGTGTCAGACGGTGAAGGACGATCCGCATCCGCACCCGCCGGCGGCATTCGGATTCCGGAAAGAGAATCCGGACCCCATCATGCTCGTCACGTAATCCACCTCGACGCCTTCGAGGTACTGGGCGCTGAAGGGATCGACGAAGACGCGGACCCCCTCCTCTTCAAAGATCTCGTCATCCGCTTCGGGCGCGTCCTCGATGTTGAGACCGTACTGGAATCCGGAACACCCGCCGGGGAGCACCGCGACCCGGAGTCCGGTGTCGTCGCGGCTCCCGTGCTCGGTCATGAACTCGCGAACCTTCTCGATGGCAGTCGGGGTCAGCTTCAGCATATCGACGATCCACTCCGTGGACGAAAAACATTCAATCTCGGGTCGTTTTCAACCCGCCGGCACCCACGCTGTTCCGCTCTCACCCGCGTGAGAGAAAAAGCTACCGGGCGGGATACCGGGGGTCAACGCGATCTCACCCGAATCAAGCGCTACAGCGCCCCGGAAGTTCCCTCGCCCGACCCCGGCCCGGCAGCGACGCGGATCGCGGCGATCAGCGCGTCGTCGTCGTCGGATGCGAGTGTCCGGATATCGAA
>JAVVEY010000131.1:0-6634 GCA_032250675.1 Longimicrobiales bacterium
CCCACCGAGCGCGGCCCACCCCCCGGCGCGCCCCGCGCCCCCCCGCTTCCCGTCTGATCACCGGCCCTTCGGCCGGCTCGTTCCCGTACATCCTGCATTCAACACCGACGCCCCCGAATCCGGGGCGTCGATCCGGCGTATCGTCGGATTACCGGGGAGTGTGCCCGTGACATCGAATCTTCGACCCCCGTCGCCCCAGCCGCGCGCGAGGATCCTCCTCGCCCTGGCCCTCCTCCTCGCGCCGGTCGCGGTCCGGGGACAGGTGACGATCCAGGAGCCCCGCACGATCTCGCTCGAGGAGGCGCTCGAGCTCTTCGCGAAGAACAACCTCGAGCTCCGCCTCGCGCGGGCCGACGCCGCCGAGGCCGCGGGCGTGGCTCGTCAGGCGGGGGCATATCCGAATCCGACGATCTCGGGCTCGCGCGAATCGCTCGGCGACGACGGCGAGGACTATTCGGAGAGCTATGTGAACCTCAGCCAGCGCCTCGAGTGGCCCGCGGCCCGGAGCGCCCGTCGCAGCGCGGCCGACCGGGCGGCCGAGGCCGCGCGCGCGCGCCTGGCCGGCGACAGCGCGCGGCTCGCCTTCGAGGTCAAGGAGGCGTACACGAGAGCCGCGCGGGCCGAGCGGGCCGAAGCGGTGCTGGCTCGGGTGACCGAGGTCTTCCGGACCGGAGATCGGAACGCGGCGGAGCGCTGGGACGCGGGCGACCTCTCGCTCTACGACCGGCGCCGGATCGGGGTGGAGCTCACCCGCTACGAGACGCGCCTGGCCGAGGCCGCCCTCGAGGCCGCCTCGGCGCGGCGCCGCCTCGCCCTCCTGATCGACCCGGAAGGCGAGACGATCGAGTTCTCCCCGACCGACGTGCTCACCGAGCTTCCTCCCGCCGTGACCGCCGAGCGCGCCCTCGAGACCGCCGCGAGCCGGCGTCGCGAGCTCGCCGTGGCGGAGGCGGAGGTGGCAAGCGCGCAAGCCGCCGCGAACGCGGCCCGGAGCGAGCGCATCCCCGATCTGACGGCGACACTCGGCTACAAGCGGCAATCCGACGGATTCTCGGGCGCCGTCCTCGGGCTCGCGCTGCCCCTCCCGCTCTGGGATCGACGCGGCGGCGCGGTGGAGGCGGCCGACGCGCGTCTGCACGAGGCCGCGAGTCGCGCCGGTCTGACGCGGCGCACCGTCGAGAACGATGTCCGCCGCGCGCTCGAGGTCTACCGATCGCTCGCCCGGCGCGCCGAGCGCCTCGCGGGACCCGGGACCCGCGAGGCCGAGGACCTCCTGGAGATCGCGCAGGTGGCCTACGCAGAAGGCGAGATGGAACTCCTCGACCTCCTCGACGCGGCCGAGGCGCTGATGGACGCGCGCCTCGCCGAGACCCGGCTCCGCGCCGAGCTCTGGACGAGTTACCACGATCTGGAACGAGCCGTCGGCGGATTCGACGCGCCCCTGAATGATGGAGTTGTGAACCGATGAACCGCACGCGAACGCACACGCCGATCTCGCGCTGGACGACCGCCTGCCTCGCGGGGGGGGCCGCCCTCGTCGTCGCGACGGGATGCGACGAGCCGCCCCTCCCTGAAGAGAGCGAGATCGAGAGCGTCGTCGTCACGCAGTGGAACGACTCGACCGAGCTCTTCCTCGAGTACCCTCACCTCGTCGCCGGCGAGGCCACGGGGAACTGGGCGATCCACCTGACCGATCTGGAGGACTTCAAGCCGATCCGGTCGGGGAGGCTGACGGTCCGCTTCGTGAGCGGCGAGGCGGTGAGGCAGACCTTCACGATCGAAGAGGTGGCGCGCGACGGGATCTTCCTCCTCGATCCGGTGATCGACGCACCCGGCACCTACCGCGTCGAGCTCGACCTCGAGAGCCCCCAGGTGACGAGCCGCCACACCCTTTCGCGGGTCACCGTCTTCGCCGACGAGGCCGAGGCGCCCCGCGCGGGCGACGAGGAGGGCGGCGGGATCGCCTTCCTGAAGGAGCAGCAGTGGCAGATCCCCTTCGAGGTGGTGCCGGCCCGCGAGGATGCCGTGGCCCGTACGGTCACCGCGCCGGGCGAGATCGTCGTGCCGGACGGCGCGCTCGTCGAGGTGAGCGCCCCGGTGGACGGGATCGCCGAGGCCGCGTCCAACCGCGGCGCGCCCTCCGTGGGGCAGCGGGTTCGGGCGGGAGACCTCCTCGTGCTCCTCTCTCCCACCGCCCAGGCGGACGGCTTCGCCGAGATCCGCAGCCGGCTCGAGCGGCTGGAGCGCGAGGTCGCCCGGACCGAGCGGCTTCACGCGGTCGGTGCGGTCGCCGAGCGGCGGCTGGAGGAGGCCCGGCACGACCTCGAGGTGACGCGCGCCCAGGCCGACGCGATGGGGATGAGCGGCGAGGGCGGCGAGTACCGGCTTCGCCTGACCGCCCCGATGACGGGGGTCGTGGCGGCGCGCTCCTTCGTCCCGGGCGGTCGCGTCGAGGCGGGCGCGTCGCTCTTCACCCTCGTCGACCCCACCACGGCGTGGCTCCGCCTCCGGATCCCGGCGTCGGTGGCCTCGTCCCTCCCGGAGAGTGTTCGGGCCACCTTCACCATCGAAGGCTCCGATCACCTCCACGAAACCGCCGGTCTCATCTCGGTGGGACGCGTCATCGATCCCCGGACGCGGACCGTCCCCGCGACCTTCGAGGTGACCGCTCCGGGCGATCGCTTCACCTTCGGCCAGCTCGCGCGGGCGGCCGTCGCCGTGGGGGGCGTCGAGAGCGGCGTCGTGATCCCCAACCGGGCGATCGTGGACGACAACGGGACGCCCGTGGCGTACGTGCAGCTCGGCGGTGAGAGCTTCGAGCGCCGGATCCTGACGCTCGGGGCCGGCGACGGCAGACGGACGCATGTGGTGGCGGGGATACGTCCCGGCGAGAGGGTGGTCACCACGGGTGCGTATCAGGTCCGACTCGCATCGATGTCCGGCGGCGAGTTCGCCGGCGGCCACGCGCACTGAGGGCCGGCCGATGCTCGACGTACTCATCCGCTGGTCGATCCGGAACCGCCTCCTCGTGGTCGCCGCCTCGGCGCTCCTCCTCGTGGCGGGCGCGATCACCGCCGTTCGCATGCCCGTCGATGTCTTCCCCGATCTCACCGCACCGACGGTGACGGTCCTCACCGAGGCCCACGGGATGGCGCCCGAGGAGGTGGAGACGCTCGTCACCTTCCCGATCGAGACCGCGGTGAATGGCGCCACCGGCGTGCGCCGCGTGCGCTCCTCCACCTCCCAGGGGATCAGCATCGTCTGGGTCGAATTCGACTGGGGGACCGATATCTACCGCGCGCGACAGATCGTGGGCGAGAAGCTCCAGCGCGTCGGCGCCGCTCTCCCCGACGGCGCGGGCCCGCCCGTTCTCGCCCCGATCTCGTCGATCATGGGCGAGATCATGCTCGTGGCCATCACGGGAGACGAGGGCGTCTCCGAGATGGAGATGCGCTCGGTGGCGGAGTGGACGGTGCGGCGCCGGCTCCTCGCGGTTCCGGGCGTCTCGCAGGTCATCCCCCTCGGGGGCGAGGTGCGCCAGTACCAGGTGCTGGTCAACCCCGACCGGCTCCCCGCATGGAAGGTGACCCTGGCCGATGTGCTCCGGGCCGCCGAGGGGTCGAATGTCAACGCCTCGGGCGGGGTGTTCATGGAGGGGGGTCAGGAGTACCTGATCCGGGGGACCGGCCGGGTGGGGAGCGTGGAGGAGATCGGCGCCACCGTGGTCGCCGTGCGGGACGCCACACCGGTGCTCATCCGTGACGTCGCGGAGGTGCGCGTCGGGCCGGGGATCCCGATCGGCCGGGGCTCGGCCAACGCCCGTCCGGCCGTCATCCTCACGGTTCAGAAACAGCCCGACACGAACACCCTCGAGCTCACCGGGCGCGTCGACGAGACGCTCGCCGGGATCGAGGAGACGCTCCCCCCGGGCCTCTCGATCAACCGGGGGATCTTCCGTCAGGCCAACTTCATCGAGACGGCGGTGGAGAACGTCCTCGAAGCGCTCCGCGACGGCGCGATCCTCGTGGTCGTGATCCTCTTCCTCTTCCTCTGGAGTTTCCGGACCACCTTCATCTCGACGATGGCGATCCCCCTCTCGCTCGTCACCGCGGTCTTCGCCCTGCAGCTCTTCGGCATCACGATCAACACGATGACGCTGGGGGGGATGGCGATCGCCATCGGTGCCCTCGTGGATGACGCGGTGATCGACGTGGAGAACGTCTTCCGGCGCCTCCGTGAGAACCGGCACCTCCCCGAGGCGGAGCGGAGGCCCACGGACGAGGTGGTCTTCCTCGGCTCGAAGGAGATCCGCGCCAGCATCGTCACCGCGACCTTCATCATCTCGATCGTCTTCGTGCCGCTCTTCTTCCTGAGCGGGATCGAAGGGCGGATGCTGCGGCCGCTGGGGCTCGCCTACATCGTGGCGATCATGGCGTCGCTGGTCGTCGCGCTCACCCTCACCCCTGCGCTGGCCGCGTACCTCCTCCCCTCGTCGAAGGCGCTGGAGACCGAGAGGGAGAGCTGGGTCGTCCGGACGCTCAAGGGTGCGTACGCGCGGGCGCTCGGACCGGTGCTCCGCCATCCGGTCTCAGTCATGGCGGGCGCAGGCCTCCTCGTGATCGCGGCGGTGGCCGCGGTCCCCACACTCGGACGCGCCTTCCTCCCGGAGTTCCAGGAGGGGACGCTGGTGATCAGCGCCATCTCGATCCCCGGAACCTCGCTGGACGAGTCGGACGCGCTGGGACGCCGGATCGAGGAGATCCTCCTCGCTCACCCGGCGGTCGTGGAGACCGCGCGGCGCACCGGGCGGGCCGAGCTGGACGAACACGCGCAGGGCGCGAACGCCGCCGAGATCGATGTTCGACTCGATCTCGAGGGCCACGACTACGACACCGTCGTGGAGGAGCTGCGGCAGGATCTCGGAGCGGTTCCGGGCACGCAGATCACGATCGGACAGCCGATCGGTCACCGGATCGATCACATGCTCTCGGGCACGCGCGCCAATATCGCCGTCAAGCTCTTCGGGCCGGATCTGCAGCAGCTCCGGACGCTCGCGTCGCAGATCGAGACCGCGGTCACCGCCGTGCCGGGAACGGTGGACGTCGCCGCCGAGCAGCAGGCGGATGTACCCCAGGTGCGGATCGCGATGAATCGCGCCGCGATGGCGCGCCACGGCATCACCCCGGAGCACCTGGCCGAGGCGATCGATGTGGCCTTCGCGGGCGAAGCCGTCTCCCAGGTCCTCGAGGCGCAGCGGAGCCATGATCTCGTCGTGCGCTTCGCCGCGCCCTTCCGGGGAAGCATCGAGGCCGTCAGGGATGCCCCGATCAGCACCCCGGGGGGCGGACAGGTGACGCTCTCCTCGCTGGCCGACATCCGGCGCGACGTGGGGCCGAACATGATCTCCCGGGAGAACGTCCAGCGGAAGATCGTCGTGCAGGCGAATGTGGCGGGCCGCGACGTGGGGAGCGTGGTGGAGGAGATCCGGGAGCGGATCCGCGCCGAGGTGGCCCTCCCCCAGGGGTACTACGTGGAGTACGGCGGGCAGTTCGAATCGGCCGAGGAGGCGACGCGGAGGATCACCCTCCTCTCGCTCCTCTCGCTCGCCCTCATCCTCCTCCTCCTCTACATCGAGTTCCGTTCGGTGCGCCAGGCGCTCCTCGTCATGGTCAACCTCCCGCTCGCCCTCGTGGGCGGCGTCTTCGCCGTGGTCCTGACGGGAGGCGTGCTCAATATCGCCACCCTCGTCGGCTTCATCACCCTCTTCGGGATCGCCGTCCGGAACGGGATCCTGATGGTCTCGCACTACAATCAGCTGCTCAGCGAAGGGGTCTCGCTGAAGGAGGCGGTCTGGCGCGGATCGATGGAGCGGCTGAACCCCGTCTTCATGACCGCTCTCACCGCGGGGCTCGCCCTTCTGCCGCTGGCGCTCGCGGGCGGGGAGCCCGGCAACGAGATCCAGAGTCCGCTGGCCATTGTGGTCCTGGGGGGATTGCTGACCTCGCTGGCGCTGAACATGGTGGTGGTGCCGGTGCTCTTCGCGCGCTTCGGGGTGGCGAGCGCGGCGCCGCTGTCGCGGCGACCGCCGTCTTGAACGCCACCCGCCATGTCGGGGGACATCGTCGTGATGAGTCGAAACGAGCCGGCGCTCGTCGCGCTCTCGCCGGAGTCGTACCTGCGGCTCCTGAAGAGGGCCGAGCGGGCGGTCGACCTCGGGGGGCTCGAGGAGCGATTCGAGGCGCTGGTGGGCTCGATGCGGACGGGCTCCCACGCGGAGGCGATCGCCCGGCTGGCGATCGCCCGGCTGATGGATGCCACGGACGACGAACTCGGAGACGCGCTGGAGGACTACCGCGCCCGCGAGGCCTGCGGCTCTACGACAATTCAGGCGAGAAGCCCTTCACCGTCGCCCGCTACGACGGCAGCGTGCTCCACGCGCCTTCCGACGTTACTGTGCCTCGGTGGGCGAAGCCCGTGGTCGCCGCGCTGACGGAGTCACGAGGGCGACGAACCCCGTATGGACGCGCGATCGCGGCGTGGGGGACGCAAAGTGACCCCGACCGGGTGTCCGAGAATTCTGGTGTCACTTGGCGTCGGATATTGAGGTCAACTGCCCTCCGTCCAACCCGACGCT
>JAVVEY010000132.1:0-6615 GCA_032250675.1 Longimicrobiales bacterium
CATCATTCTGTCCAAGTCACACTGCACCAACGAGATGCATGAAATATAAAGGGGGTTTTTGCGGCCTTCTGCAGCGCCGCTCAAGCGCGATCGCGGGCTTCCGAGATCTTCGGGGGTGGCCCGCCTCCGCCTCGCGCGGCAGAGCGCACGGAGCCGCGTCGCACGGCGCCGAGCGCAGTGGGGGTCGGACCTTCCCGACTCCGTCGACCCGGAATCCGTCCATGGCTGGATGGGACAGATGTTGCGACGAAGGGGACCGGGACGAAGAGGGCCGCGACGAAGGCGACCGCGATGAAGGGGACCGGGACGAAGAAGACCGCGACGAAGGCGACCGCGACGAAGGGGACCGGGACGAAGAGGACCGCGACGAAGAAGTCCCCAACGGAGGAGACTGGCACGACGAGAGTGCCAGGAAGAGTGACGTGCCCCGACCTCGACGGGGGCTTCCGTACGCGCCGGCATCTATGCACCTATGCACGTCTGCACCTCCGTCCAGCCCCGCTGAGCCCGCGTGGCCACGCCTGCCTTTCCGCGCCCGCAAGCCCGCCCGTAAGCCCGCCCACAAGCCCGCCCACAAGCCCGCGACTGCGTTCCCCCGAAGCCCCACCCGCGCTCACACGTCCATCCCGCCGCCCCCGCGTTACCGCGGTAACGCCTCGGCGACCAGCGGCAGCTCATCCCGACCCGGTTCCGGCGTACGGGCCTCGGGTGCGACGTGATCGTGATCTGGACCCGGCGGATGTGGGCGCAGCGGTGAGACGACGCTACCTCCCGACTCCCCGCGTCTCCGGCCCCTGCAACGCCCCCGGCCCCCGCAGGAATCGCCCCGGGCGCGCGTCGGTGAGCGCCCCGCCGCGCATGACGGGCACGCCGTTGACGAGGAGATGCACGATCCCGCGCGAGAGTCGGTGGGGATCGGTGTAGGTCGTGACCTCCCCGATCGACTCGGGGTCGAAGAGGACGAGGTCGGCGAAGTAGCCCTCGCGCACCAGGCCGCGTCCCTTCAGGCCCACGCGGTCGGTGACCGCCGAGGTCATCTTCCGGACCGCGTCCTCGAGGGGGAGCACTCCCTCGTCGCGCACGTACTTCCCGAGGATGCGCGGATAGGTGCCGTAGCTCCGGGGGTGCGTCGCCCCCGTCGCGAGCTCGGGGTCGTGCGCGCCCGAGTCCGAGCCGACCTTGATCCACGGCTGGCGGAGTGTCTCGCGCACATTCTCCTCGCTCATCGCGAAGTAGACCATCCCGGCATTCCCCTCCTCGAGGAGGAGATCGATCGCGACCTCCGCCCACGGCCGGCCGCGCCGGGTCGCCACCTCGGAGAGGGTGCGGCCGACGAGCTCCCGATTGCGGTCCGACACACTCGTGATCATCGATCCCTCGGGGCCGGCGAGGCGGCACCAGTTCTCGTACGCGTCGGCCGGACCCGTCGTCATCTCGGCCACGATGCGCGCGCGCGAGGCCGGGTCACGCAGCGTCCGGCGCAGCCGATCGTCGGCACTCGCCCACGGGGGGAGGCACGCCTGCAGACTCGTCGAGGCCGCCGTATAGGGGTAGAGCGCCGCCTGGATGTCGACCCCCTCGGCGCGCGCCTCGTCGATCCGCCGGATCGCGTCATCGAGGAGGTGCCAGTTCTCCCGCCCCGCCGCCTTGAGGTGATAGATCTCGATCGGCACGGAGGCGCGGCGTCCGATGTCGATCGCCTCGTCGATCGCCCCGAGGAGCCCGTACGACTCGCTGCGGATGTGTGAGATGTAGACGCCGCCGTAGCTCGCCACCACGCGCGAGATCTCGATGAGTTCGTCGGTGCCGGCGAAGGCTCCCGGCGGGTAGATGAGCGCGGAAGCCACCCCGAGCGCGCCATCCTCCATCGCGCGCGCCGTGACCGCGCGCATCGTGTCGAGCTCGGCGCGCGAGGGCGGGCCCTCGCGGAACCCCATCGCGTAGCGGCGCACCGTCGTGCCCCCGATGAAGGAAGCCACATTGAGCGCGACCCCTCCGGCTTCGATCTCTTCGAGCCATCCGCCGAAGCGGTCCCACTCCGCGGAACGGCGCACCGCCGTCGTGTCGCTCCAGGCGGGCGGGCCTTCGTTGTACGCCTGCCAGGGGGCGGGGGTGTTCGACTCTCCCATGATCTCGGTCGTGACGCCCATGAAGAGCTTGTTGACCGCCCGCCCGTCCTCCAGGAGCGCCTCGTCCGACTGCCCGTTGAGATCGACGAATCCGGGGGCGACGACGAGCCCCCGCGCATCGATGAATTCCCGCGCCCGGGCCGGGTCGAGCGTGCCGGTGGGGGCGACGCGCACGATGCGGTCCCCCGCGACCGCGACATCGGCCCACCGCCACGGATTCCCCGTGCCGTCGACGACCCGTCCCCCCGCGACGAGGTAGTCCCACTCGACATCGGGGGGGAGAGGGGTGGGGGCGCCCGGCGTGGGCGCGGGTGAAGCGCACCCGGCGAGAGACACCGCGACGAGCGCGAGGACGGTGACCGGCGTCCGCGACACCGACGTGCTCCCGGCAGGGGGGCGACGACAACGCATGGCAAGTCTCCACGGGCGCAGGTGGCTCATCTTTCGCTCGCTCATGAGGCCTCGATGACCTCCGTGCGGGCCGCTTCGGCGCGGATTCGATCGACCTTCGGGCGGACGCCGATCCCGGGCGAGGCCAGGGGGGTGATCCGGCCGGGCTCGGAGAACTCCCACTCCGGCTCGACGAGGTCCTCGTGCCAGTACCGTCGGCTCTCGGAGATGTCACCCGGAAGGGTGAAGCCGGGGAGGGTCGCGAGCGCCACATTGTGCGCGCGCCCGATCCCCGACTCGAGCATCCCGCCCACCCACACCGGCACCTTGCGCGCGCGGCAGATGTCGTGGATGGCGAGTGCGTTGGTGAAGCCCCCGACACGCCCCGGCTTCACATTGATGACCCCGCAGGCGACGACCTCGAGGGCGTGCATCGCGTCTGCGGCGTGCCGGATCGCTTCATCGAGGCAGATCGGGGTCTTCAGGCGCTTCTGCAGGATCGCGTGGTCGCGGATATCGTCGTGCGCGAGGGGTTGCTCGACCATCATCAGATCGAAGGCGTCGAAGGCGCGGAGGTGCTCGAGGTCGTCGAGCGTATAGGCGGAATTCGCGTCGACCATGAGGGCGATCTCCGGGAAGCGTTCGCGCACCGTCTCGACCATCGCGACGTCGCGTCCCGGCTTGATCTTCAACTTGATCCGAGCATACCCCTCCTCGAGGTGGCGCTCGATCCTCTCGGCGAGCGCCGCATCGTCGCGCTGGAGTCCGACCGAGACGCCCACCGGGACCGATCGGAGTTCCCCCCCGAGGGTCTCCGCCAGGGGGCGCTCCTCGAGGCGTGACCAGAGCTCCCACGTCGCCATCTCGATCGCGGCCTTCGCCATCGGGTGGCCGCGCACCCACGCCATCGGGGCGAGGACTTCGGAGGGGTGATGGAACCCGCGCCCCACGACCGCGGGCGCGAGGAAGTCACGCAGGACGTGCCACGCCGTCTCCGTCGTCTCGTACGAATAGCCCGGGTCCTCGGAGGCGACGCACTCCCCCCACCCCATCTCCCCCTCGCCGTGCACCGTGACGATCAGGATCGAGCGCGCCTCGCGCGCCCCCGAGCTGATCTCGAAGCGTTCACGGAGCGTGAGGGGGATCACGCGGAGTTCGATGCGGTCGATGCGGGCCGTGGTCGTCATGCCGTGATCGTCATCCGGAGAGCGGGGGTTCGAGTCCACGAACCGGCGGGAGGTCGCGGTGGAGAAGACGGTATGCCGGAGGGCCGTCCGGGGTCCGGCGGACTCCTTCGACGCGCCACCCGCCGGCGAGCGCGGGCGCGAGCGCGGCGCGGGTCGCCGTCCGCCAGAGCCTGGCCTCGCCGGGTCGTTCGCGCTTGAGGCGCTGGAGGTCGGAGGGGATCGGGACACGGTACTCCCGACCGGCCTCCGGGGGCGTGACCCCGGGCGCCTCCGGGTCGACGTCGGGCTCCCCCCGCGGCGTGAGAGAGAAGGCGAAGATCGCCGGCGTCGTCGGCCACGCCGAGGGGGGGAGGTCATCGCCCCGCGCCGCGGCCGCCACCCGCTCGTCATCGAGCGCCCAGCGCGCAACGAGACGGTCGGTGCCGACCCCGGTGTGGAGCGGCGAGGTCGAGCCGCCGTACATCTCTTCGACGTACCCCGCGCCGGTCGCACCGAGCTTCTCCAGGTTGAGCCATCCGTTGCGCGCCTCGAGCGGGTCCCACGTCCAGAGCATCGTGCGCGCCCCCGCCTCGAGCGCGCGCGTCCTCTGGTGCCACTTGAGCCGGCTGCCGACGCCGGCATCGCGCACTCCCCGGCGCACCGCGAGGATGTCGGACCAGTGCACGAGCTCTCCCTCGCGCACCCCGGTAATCCCGAAGACGAAGCCGACGAGCGCGTCCCCGTCGAAGGCGCCGGCGGCCACCCCGCCGGACCACTGCGCCACCTTCTGCAGCGAGGCGGGCACCCCTTCGCTGAACCCCGGCCCCCAGATCTCGTCCTGGAAGGCGAAGGCGGCGCGATACTCGTCCATCCCGCGCAGGTCGCGGATGACGACGCGCGTCATCGGAGGCCGTCGTCGAGGGGAGCAGCGAGGAGCGCCGCGAAGAGCGCGATCCGCTCCGGCACGCGGTCGATCACGAGGTGTTCGTGGTCGGCGTGCGCGCCGTCTCCCACCGCGCCGAGTCCGTCGAGGGTGGCGGTCAGCGGGCTCAGCGTGTTGCCGTCCGACCCTCCGCCGACCGACGCCTCCTCGATATCGAATCCGAGGGCGTGTGCGGCGTCGCGCGCCCGCTCCCAGAGGCGCTGGTTGCGCGTCGTGCGCTCGAAGGGCGGGCACACCCGCCCGCCGAGGATCTCGAGTCGTACCCCCTCGACCGCCGAGGTGAGCCCCGCGATCGCCGACTCGATCTTCAGCGCCGCCTCCTCGGTGACGACGCGCGCATCGACGTCGGCCTCCGCGCGCGCGGCGACCACATTGGCGCGGGTTCCCCCCGAGACGCGCCCCACATTGACGGTGGTGCCCGCCGCGGGATCGTTGAGGCGGTGCAGCGCGAGGGTGGCGTGCGCGAGCGCCTCGATCGCGCTCCGCCCCGCCTCCGGGTCGAGGCCGGCGTGCGCGGAGCGGCCGTGCGCGATCACGCGGAAGCGCAGAATCCCCTTGCGCGCCGTCTTGAGCCGCCCCTCCTCGCCGAAGGCGGGCTCGGCCACGAGCGCGCGCTCGACGATGCGCCCCAGGCGCCGCACATGCCGCTTCGAGTCGGGGCTCCCCGTCTCCTCGTCGGAGTTGAGGAAGAAGAGGGGGAGCGCCGCGGGCGTCACCCCGGCGTCGGCGAGAACGTCGAGTGCGACGAGCGCCTGCGCCACGCCCCCCTTCATGTCGAAGACCCCCGGTCCGTGCAGCCGCCCCTCCTCGACGCGCACCGGCATCGTCTCGAGGGTGCCGACGGGCCATACGGTATCGACGTGCCCGATCACGAGCTGCAGCGGCGCCCCGTGCGGTCGCTCAGGCGGGAGGGCGAGGAGGTGTCCGGGGGACGTCTCGTCGCGGGCGTCGGTGGCGGCGTCGGCGCGGCTCCGATCGGGGATCCTCCGCACGCGGAAGCCTCGCGCCTCGAATTCGGGGATGAGGCGATCGAAGACGCGCTTCACTCCCGGCCCGCACCCGGTGGGGGATTCGATCTCTGCCAGCTCGCGGATCAGCGCGAGGGCGGAGTCGGCCCGGCGCCGTGCCGCGGCGAGGAGTGGATCGTCCCGGGTCATCGCTCGTCGTCCCTGGCGCGGTAGCTCTCATCGAGGAGCTCGACGGGGTGCACGGCGCGCACCTCTGATCCCGAGAGGAGGAGCCCCGCACCGATCTGCATCATGCACCCCGGGTTCCCGGCGACCACCTCGGTCGCGCACGTCGCGCGCACTGCGGCAATCTTGCGCTCTCCGATCGCGCCGCCGAGTCCGGGGTGCGTGATCCCGTAGATCCCCGCTCCACCACAGCAGGCGTCGGGGTCCACCACGGTGCGCACCTCGAGACCCGGAATCGCGGCGAGAACCCCTTCGGTCGCGGCATCGGCGAGCTGGGCGTGCCGCAGATGACAGGGAGGCGCGTGAACGACGCAGCGGCGTACCCTTCCCCCCGGCGCCGGCCCGAGATCGTCGAGAATCTCCGTGACGTCGCGGACGCGCGCGGAGAAGGCAGCCGCGCGTTCCGCCCACTCCGGGTCGTCCTCGAACCACTCCGCGTACTCCTTCATCGCGGCGCCGCACCCGGCGGCGTCGGTCGCGACGAACTCCACGCCGAGGCGTTCCCCCTCGACGATCCGCCGCCGCGCGAGGGTGAGCGCGCCGCCCCGTTCGCCCGCGTGTGCGTGGAGCGCACCGCAGCACCCCCCCGCCCCGAAGCGGACGACGCGGCATCCGTTGCGCGCGAGGACACGCTCGCTCGCGTCGACCACCCGGCCGAAGAGCCCCCCCTGCACGCAGCCCGGGAGGAGCGCGACGGACGCGCCCGACGCGGCTTTGCCCCCCTCGGCGCTTCCACCGCGTCGCCCACCGCGCCGCCCGCGCGCCGGCGAGGATGATTCGAGCATCGCCGCCCC
>JAVVEY010000133.1:0-6451 GCA_032250675.1 Longimicrobiales bacterium
GCCAGTCGACCGCCCCGACCGCCTCCGCCTCGCCGGGCCCGTGCACCGACGCGCCGACCTTCAGCCGACGGGCGACGTGGGGCAGATCGGCGGGTGCGAGGCTCCGGTGTCCGAGCTGGACCCCGTCGGCGTCCGCCGCGAGCGCGACATCGAGGCGGTCGTTCACGATGAACCACCCCCCCGCCCGTCGGACGATTCCCGCGAGCTCGCGCGCCACCCCCCACACCTCCCCTCCCGGCGCCGCGGGCGCGCGAAGATGGAAGGCCAGGTCGGCCCCGCCCGCCTCCGCGAGGGTGGCGGCACGCGTGAGGAAATCCCTGCGGGCGACGATCGCGTCGTTCGTGACGAGGTGCAGCCGCGGGAGCCGCGCGGGCTCCTCACTCCCCGAAGCGCTCACCCCTCTCCAGGCTCCGTCCCCGCAGCCACGCCGCCACCGGCATCCGGCGGCGGCCCGGGGGCTGGACCTCGCCGAAGCGCACCGCGCCCTCTCCGGTCGCGACCGCCACCCCGTCGTCGCGATCGGGGTCGGCGTCCACCACCGTGCCGGGTGGAGCGCTCGCGGGCGGGGGGGGCGACGCGCTCGACGGCGTCGGCGCATCCCTCCCCCCCCCCGTACCCGCGACCGCATCGATCCCGGGCGTCGGCGCGAAGAGCTTGATCGGCTCTCCCCTCCACGTCGTCCACGCCCCCGGCACCGCGTCCATCGCGCGCACATGGTCGCGCACCTCGCGCCCCGTCCGTGACCACTCGATCCGCGCGCCCTCGCGCGAGAGCTTGGGCGCGTAGGTGGCCCGCGCGTGGTCCTGCTCGACGAGGCGCGGCTCGTCGAACTCGAGGAGGCAGAGTGCTTCGATCATCGCGCGCGCGCCGACCTCGGCGAGCCGGAGCGCGAGCCCACTCGAGGTGTCGGTGGCGGCGATCGGCACCGAGTCGCTCAGGAGGATCGGGCCCGAGTCGAGCCCCTCCTCCATCCGCATCACCGTCACCCCCGTCTCGCTCTCGCCCGCCGCGATCGCCCGGTGGATCGGCGCCGCTCCGCGCCAGGCGGGGAGGAGGGAGGCGTGCAGATTCCACGAGCCCAGCGGCGGAAGCTCGAGCACCTCGGGGAGGAGGATGTGGCCGTAGGCGACCACGACCGAGGCGTCGGGCTCGAGCGCACCGATCTCGGTCAGGAAGGCCTCCCCGCGCGGGCGTTCGGGGGTGAGCACCGGCACGCCCTCGGCCTCCGCGACCTCGCGCACCGGCGAGGGGGTCGGCACGCGCCCCCTGCCCCGCGGGCGGTCCGGCTGCGTCACCACGCCCACGACGTCGTGCCCTTCGCCGATGAGGGCCCGCAGCGTCGGGACGGCGAAGTGCGGGGTTCCCCAGAAGAGGACGCGCATCTACTCCTCCGCCCGCAGCTTCTGCCAGCGCCGAATCGCCATCCGGCGCTTGAGCGGCGTGAGGCGATCGAGGAAGAGGATCCCGTCGAGGTGGTCGGTCTCGTGCTGGAGCGCGCGTCCGAGGAGTCCCGTCGATTCGAGCTCGAAGGGTGTGCCGAATTCGTCGCAGGCGCGAAGACGCACCCGGCCGGGGCGTTCGACCACCTCCTCGATCCCGGGGATCGAGAGACACCCCTCGGGGGCCTTCTCCGTCTCCTTCGAGAGTTCGAGGATCTCGGGATTCACCACGACGTGCCGGGCGCCCTCCGGATCGTCGGGGTCACGCGCATCGATCACGAAGATGCGGCGCGAGATCCCGATCTGCGGCGCGGCGAGCCCCACGCCTTCGGCGGCGTACATCGTCTCGAACATCTCCCGCGCGAGTTCGACGAGTGCCGCGTCGAAGACCTCGACCGGCTCGGCTTCCTGCCTGAGGACGGGGTCGCCCAGGAGGTGGATGCGTCGCAGCGCCACGATCCTCCTACTCCTCCTTGCCCTTGTCGCCGAGCCTGCGTGCGATACGACCGCGATCGACGATCACCTCGATCTGCCCGGTGCGCACGGTGAGTCGGTCCTCCTCGGCCCGGACGATCTTCCCGATGATCCCGCCATTCGTGATCACCTCGTCGCCCTTCACGAGCGCCTTGAGCATCGTCTGATGCCTCTGCTGCTCCTTGCGCTGGGGGCGGATGAGGAGGAAGTAGAAGATCGCGATGAAGGCGCCGATCTGGATGAGGAAGACGGTGAGGTTTCCTCCGCCGCCTCCGGTCTGGAGCAGTCCCGTGGTGGGTATCATGGAGTGTTGGACTCGTCGTGGATGGGGTTCGGGCGAGCGGCGCGATAGCGCGCAAGCCACTCGGTGGACCAGCGGTCGAAATCTCTCTCTCCGATGCGCTCACGGCACGTCGCGGCCAGGCGGATCAGGAAGCGGAGGTTGTGGATCGATACCAGGCGCTCGCCCAGACGTTCATCCGCGGCGATCAGGTGTCGAATATAGGCGCGATCGAAGCGGAGGCACGTCGAGCAGTCACACGCCTCGTCGATCGGCCGTGGATCACGGGCATACCGGGCGGCCTTCAAGTTGACCTGGCCCTCCGAGATCGTCCAGGCGGACCCCCGGCGCCCGTTGCGTGTGGGGGCCACGCAGTCGAAGAGGTCGCACCCCCGGCGCACCGACTCGACGAGATCGTCGGGGTAGCCCACGCCCATGAGGTAGCGGGGGCGATCCGCGGGGAGCTCGGGATCGAGGACCTCGAGGGTGCGATACATGTCGGGCTTCGCCTCTCCGACGCTGAGCCCCCCGATGGCGAGCCCGATCCAGTCGCCCGCGGAGAGGACGTCTCGCGCGTGCGCGCGGCGGAGATCGTCGTGCACATTGCCCTGCAGCACCGGGAAGAGCGCCTGTTCGGGCCCGGCGATCTCGGGCGTGAGTGCCTCGAGGCTGACCCGGCACTCCTCGAGCCACGCCAGGGTGCGCCGATTCGCGCGCTCGACGGTGGCGCGGTCGGCGCCTCCGGGGGGGCACTCGTCGAAGGCCATCACCACGTCCGCGCCGAGGAGGCGCTGCGCGCGCATCACCGAGGCGGGGGTGAAGAGATGCCGGGTGCCGTCGAGGTGGCTCCGGAACTCGACGCCGTCGTCGCGCACCTCGCGGATCGTGCCGAGGCTGAAGACCTGGAATCCCCCCGAATCGGTGAGGAGCGGAGCGGGCCAGCGCATGAAGTCGTGCAGCCCGCCCCTCTCGTGCACGAGCTCGGCGCCGGGGCGCAGGAAGAGGTGGTAGGTGTTCGCGAGCACCATCGTGGCGCCGACCTCCTCGAGCTCTCTCGGGTCGAGCCCCTTCACCGTGGCCTGGGTGCCGACCGGCATGAAGGCGGGCGTCGGGATCGCACCGTGGGGCGTGCGGAAGACCCCGGCGCGGGCGGCGCCCTCGGTCGCGTGCAGCGTGAATCCGAACCCGCTCATCGCGTCACCGGGGAGGGAGATCGCGTCTTCAATCGACGCGGGACCACGACCCCGGATCGAGGACGTAGCGGCGCATCTCGGGAGGACGGGGCGGAGATCCGGGACGGGGTGTGGTCAGCGCCTCGACGAGGATCGCGCGGTCCCGGCTCCGCAGGCTCCGCACGGTGACGCCGGGTCCGAGCGAGATCACCGCCTCCTGCACCATCCGGCCCGAAACCGATCCGAGCGCCACCAGATTCGTCTCGATCCCGAGGGCCGATCCCACCACGAGGAGCGCGATGACCTCGGGCTCTCCATCGCCGTCGAAATCACCCTCGAGGCGGGGGTCCGGCGCGAGCGTCACGACGCGGCGCGAAGCGGGATCCTGGAACTCTCCGTCGCGCAACCGGACGATCACCCCGTCGAATTGGGGGAGCTGATACGTCCCGGCCCGGAGCTGCTCGAGGGTGAGCGAGAGGGGGAGATCCGGCGGTGCCACCTCCGCGGCGGGCGCGGGTGCGATCCGGTCGGGATCACCGGACGGGAGGGGCGATCCGACCTCATCGCACGCCCCCGCGGCGAGCACCAGCCCGAGCGCCGTTCCCACCGCTCGGTGCCCCCGGAACCCCACGCGCGCGCTCATCGAGCGCTCCGGTTCGGCGGGATGAGCATGGCGTCTCCGTACGAGTAGAAGCGGTATCCGCGGTCCACCGCGGCGGCGTAGGCGCGCATCGTGCGTTCGTAGCCGATCACGGTGGCGACCAACATCATGAGGGTGGAGCGCGGCAGATGGAAGTTGGTGAGGAGTCCGTCGACGACGGCGGGGCGCGCCGGAGGGTGCAGAAAGAGACGCGTCGATCCCGACCCCGCCCGGACGCCTCCCCCCTCGACCGCCACGCTCTCGAGGGTACGCACCACCGTCGTGCCCACCGCCCACACCGCCCCGCCCCGCTCGCGGCACCGCGCCACCGCCTCCGCCGTGGACGCTGGCACCTCGTACACCTCGGCGTGCATCACGTGGTCGGCGGGGTCGGCGACCTCGACGGGGCGGAAGGTGCCCGCGCCCACGTGCAGCGTGACCGCCGCGCGCTCCACGCCGCGATCGGCCAGCGTCCGCAGCACCGCGTCGGTGAAGTGCAGCCCCGCGGTGGGCGCGGCGACCGAGCCCGGCACGCGCGCGTACACCGTCTGGTAGCGCTCCCGGTCGGCGGGCTCCGCGTCGCGCTCGAGGTAGGGCGGGAGCGGGAGCTCGCCGAAGGTCGAGAGCGCCGCGAGCGCGTCGCACCCTGGCGCGAATCGGACGCGACGCACCCCCCGCTCGTGCGGGTCGTCCACCACCGTCACCTCGAGCGCGGCCGCCGCCGTGACCTCGCGTCCGGCGCCCCCCGCCCGCGCCGCGCGCGCGCCGTCCTCCCTCGCGGGGTGCGGGACGGGGGGCGAGCCGGGGCGCGGGATGGTGACGCGGTCGCCCGCGCGGAGCTTGCGCCCGGGGCGGATCAGCGCGGTCCAGATCTCGCCCGTCAAGCCGTGCCCGTCGGTGGCGGGCGCGAGGAGGAGGAGCTCCACCCGTCCCCCCGTCGCGCGGTGCCCCCGCAGCCGCGCGGGGAGCACCCGGCTCTCGTTGACGACGAGGAGGTCGCCGGGCTCGAACCACTCGACCAGATCGGGGAAGCGACGATCGAGGAAGGCGCCGGCGGAGCGATCGACGACGAGGAGCCGGCTCGCGTCGCGGCGATCCGCCGGGTGCGTGGCGATCCGTCCCGGGGGCAGCGCGTAGTCGTAGTCGGCGGTGCGGGCCCCGTCGGGGGTGCGGGTCGGCGTCACGCGTCGTCGAAGAAGGTGGCCTGCCCCGCCGAGAGCCCCGGGGGTGGCGTGGCCCCCACGCGGGCGAAGGAGCGCGCGGTGGCGACGCGGCCGCGCGACGTCCGCATGAGGAAGCCCTCCTGGATCAGGTAGGGCTCGTAGACCTCCTCCAGCGTCCCGGCGTCCTCGCCGAGCGCCACGGCGAGCGAGTTGAGCCCCACCGGTCCCCCCTCGAAGGTCTCGATCACGGTGCGCAGGATGCGCGAGTCCATCTCGTCGAGGCCGTACTCGTCGACGTCGAGGAGCTCGAGGGCGTTCATCGCGACCTCGCGGTCGATGCGGCCCTCGGCGCGCACCTCGGCGAAGTCGCGCACGCGTCGCAGCAGTCGGTTGGCCACCCGGGGCGTGCCGCGCGCGCGGATCGCGATCTCCTCCGCGCCGTCCTCGGTGATCTCGACCCCCACCACCCCGGCCGAGCGCAGCGCGATCTCGCGGAGCTCGTCGGCGGGGTAGAAGTTGAGGCGCTGCACGATCCCGAAGCGCGCGCGCATCGGCGCGGTGAGCAGCCCGAAGCGCGTCGTCGCGCCGATCAGCGTGAAGGGCTCGATCGCCATCGTCACCGTCTCGGCGTGCGGCCCGTCCGAGAGGCGGATGTCGACCTTCCAGTCCTCCATCGCAGGGTAGAGGAATTCCTCGATGATCGGCCGCAGCCGGTGAATCTCGTCGATGAAGAGGACGTCGCCGCGCCGCTGGTTGGTGAGGATCCCGACGAGGTCGGCCGGCTTCTCGAGGACCGGGCCCGAGGTCGCCTTGAAGTTCACGCCGAGTTCGCGCGCCATGAGCGAGGCGAGCGTCGTCTTGCCCAGCCCCGGCGGTCCGTGAAAGAGGGTGTGGTCGAGGGGATCGTTCCGGCCCCGCGCCGCCTCGATCGCGATCGAAAGCGCGTCCCGGACGCGATTCTGGCCGACGAATTCGTCGAGGCGCAGAGGGCGGAGGGTGGATTCGACGGGCGCCTCGTCGTCGAGCGCTTCCGGCGTGGTGATTTCGATGCGGTCGGCCATCCCTCAACATGTCCGGGGGGTCTGCGGGGAGCAACGGGTCGGCGCGCGCGCGGCGGCGCGCCGGGTGACGACATGGAGGCGGAAGAGGACTACACTACCGGAATGATCCGCTTCTCCTCGCCCCCACCGACCCACCTCACGCCGCTCGTCCAGGAGATCCCGTGGGCCGATCCGGCCACCCTCCTCCCCGCGCTCGGTGATCAGCCGGGGATCGCCTTCCTC
>JAVVEY010000134.1:0-6449 GCA_032250675.1 Longimicrobiales bacterium
TCCGGCTCGGGTGAGAGCCGCCACCCCTCACCCTCACCCCAGGCGGGCCGCCGGCTCTCGGCGATCGCGATCCCGGCGCTGTCCCTCTGCGTGAAGGGCTCGCCCGCATCGCCGCCCGCCGTGTCGCAGCCGGAGCTCGCGGCGAGGACGGCGAGGAGCGCAAACCACCTCCCGGGCGCCGAGGCGGGCGCGGGGCGCGCATTACGGCGGCGGTGGGGGCGTGGCGGGAGGAGGCGGGCTTCCGTCATGGGGCGCTCACACGTCGGGGGGGAGTGCAACAACCGGCTCCACGGCCGGGTTCAGGGAAAGTACCGTCGGATGGTCCGGAGAGTCGCTCGCGTCGAGCGTGACCGCGCGGAACTCGCCGCCACAGCGCAGCGCGCTCGCGACCGGATTTCGCACGATGGTGATCCCCTTCTCATCTCGAAGGAAGATACGGCCGGCGTCATCGACGCGCAGCCAGAATGCGCGGCCGTTGGGTAACGCGTACGCGCCGAGGAGTGCGCCTTCGACGGAGAAGATCTCCAGCCACTGTTCGGTCGACTCCCACCGGCCTGCCCGGGTATAGAGTTGCCTGCTCAGGGTCGTGTCGTCGCTGTTCCAGCGAAATCCATGGTTGCGCAGGACATACAACCGTCCCTCAGGACCGAAGGTGGCCTCGGCCAGGTGAGGCGTCGCGTAGATCCGGGGACGCGCGCCGCCGATCTGAAGCCAGTCGGCACGCCAGATCTCTTCCTGAGGCGGAGACGCGGAAAAGTAGCGTGGCAGCGACACGGACCGAATCACGGCCGGCCCGCCCGGATCGGAGAGCGAGCTGAACACCGTCACCACCGCATCGACCAGGTTGACGCTCAAGAGCGTATCCCCCCGGCTGCCCAACCGCACGCGTGCCTGGTAGGCAGAGAGGTAATCCCCACCCCGATCCTCGACGTGTCCGACGCTCTCGACCCATCGCCCCGCAGCGTCCTGAATGCGGATGAGCGGAACCTCAGTCCAGGGCCTTGGAGACCGGACAATCTGCTGCGAACCGATCGGCGCGATCGCGACCCGCGAGGAACTCAGGACAGCCAGAGGGCCCATCGTCCGTCCGATCCACGGATGGACAGGGATCCTCAGGGGCTGAACCCGCTCCGTACGGGTACTTAGCCGCGCCAGCCAAGGCGGACTCACGGACCAAGCCACGAGATCGGTGCTGTCGCCCCGCTCCAGCCGCACGCCGGAAGCCCAGACCGGCAGACGCCCGACTTCTCGAAGGCTCCCGGTCATAAAATCCACCTCGACGATCAACCCCCACGCCGATCCGGCCACCCAGACCGAGCACCCCTGGACTGGTGCGATCCCGGACACGCTGAACGACTCGGAATCCTCGAGTGTGGCGATCACTTCCAGAGGCAGTTGCCTCGGAGGTGGGGCCGAGTCCGGAATCTTCGCGGACTCACATGCGCCGAGCAGCAAGAACGCTGCGAAGCCCGACCCCCATGCCCCGAGCCGACCTGAGTTCGTCATTCGCAGATCGAGCGTGCGATATCCGCCGGGGGGAACTGGTCGCCGAGAACCCCGGATCGGACTCGACCCTGAGCGTCGACAAGGTACAGCGTAGGCGTGCCGATGACTCCGAGCTCTCGCCCCGCCTGCCTCGGCGATCCGGCCGTGAACACCAAGTCGATCGACGCGAGATCGAAGTCCCGCGTGAAGCGCTCAAGGGAGGCTTCTCCTTCCCCCGCGAGCCACACCGGTCGCACCACACCGTCCACCGAGTCCGCCCACGCATTGAAGCGGTCCAGCCACGTCACGCGCATCCGCGCGCAGACTCCACACGATGTGCTGATCACGGCAAGGAGCGAGCATGTCCCGGACCCCGAGACGACCTCACGGAGAGTGGACCGGTGTCCTCCGTCGAGCATGCCCACCGGGAGTTCCGGCAGAAGGTCGCCGGCGTAGGGCCCGCCAGGGAGGGGCGGCGCCGGCCGCCCCTCCCGGATCACGATCTGTACCCCGAGGGTCAGGGCGAGGACCGCGAGAACCCAGCGACCCGTCAGAACGCGTCCTCCCATCATCTGCATTCGGATGAATGTGTGCAGGCCTTTCCGTCACCTGAGCCGGCGCAGAAGCCACCGTTGGTACCCTCCAGCGCACACTGGCAGTCTCTGACGCAGGCCAGCACACTTTCCTCGGCCGCAGCTGCCGCGATCCACGACGCGCCGAAACCGAGGTTTGCCGCTGCCAGCAGGACAGCGAGTACGATGCTTGCCCTTCTCTGCGGTTTGCTCATGAGAGCCTCCTGACTTGGGGAAGAGGACAGCGCCGGCTCGATTCGAGCCAGCCTGACCTGAACGTTGCAGAGGTCCCCACCGACGGGTCAAGGCGCAATTTCAATCAGAGTCCGCTCAATTTCACTCAAACATGCGATTCAGCTCGATATCTTCCGGCGATCATGCCTCGTCTCGCCAGAGGTGGCCGCTCCGGCTCCCCCTCCCTCACCGGATCCCGTCTCGGCCGAAGTCCCGCACGAGGCGCGCGACCTCCTCGGGTGACGAGGTGGGCGGCGCGCAGGTCCGGCCCACGCAGACGTACGCGCGGGGGACGGGGTCGCCCTCGAAGACGCGCGCGGCCCCGGCGACGGCCTCGGGCAGCGAGTCGAGCGCGACGACGCCCGGGTCGTAGGACGCGACGATCCGTCCGGGCCGGTAGGTGGTCCAGGCGGCGCGGGCCAGCTCGCCCGTGAGCGGGTTCCCGGCGGGACCGATCACCACCGTCTGGGGCGGCTTGTTGAGGTGCATCTCGGCCGCGAGGGCATAACTGCCGCCGAAGGTTCCGCTCGCTTGCGCGGTCCCGGCGAAGGCCGCCAGCGTCTCCTCCGCCAGCTCCTGCCACCGCGCGTCCGAGGTCACGAGGTAGAGCTTCTCGAGAACGCGGGCCGCCACGGCGTTCGTCCCGGGGAGGGGGGCGTCATTGAAGTCCTTCCTCCGTTCCGCGAGGAGCCCCAGCGCTTGGCGATCCGGCGGTCGGTCGAAGAATCCCCCGTCCTCCTCATCCCGGAAGAGCGCTTCGGCGCGGTCCATGATGCCCGCGGCGGCGCGCAGATAGCGGTCGCGCCCGGACACCTGCCAGGCGTCGACCAGCGCGTCGGCGAGGAAGGCGTAGTCCTCCATCGTCCCCTCGACGGGGGACTCGCCCTCGTCGTGGGCGTGATGCACGGTCCAGTCGTCCTGCACATTCGTCTCGAGAACGAGGTCGAGGGTCCGGAGGGCGAAGTCGCGGGCGTGCTCGTCGCCGAGCGTCTCCCACGCGTCGAGGTAGGCGACGATCAGCATGGCGTTGCGGCTCGTGTACTTCGTCTTCTCGACGAAGGGCGCCTCCTGCGCCAGGCGCGCGGCGCGCATCGTCCGGGTCCCCGACCGGATCCGCTCCTCCACCTCCTCGACGGAGAGGCCGGTCTCGGCGGCGATCTCCTCGGGCGTGGCCGCGACCCGGAGGACATTCTGGTCGGGGTGCTCGCGCATCTCGCCCCGCGACTCCACCCCGAAGTGGGGCGCGAGGACGCGGGCCTCCTCGGGCGTGACGACCGCCTCGAGCTGCGTCACGCTCCAGGTGAAGTACGAGCCGTCGTCGTCGAGGGAGAGATCGGCGTCCTGGTGCGGATAGAAGCCGCCTCCCTCCGGATCCGACATCGTCGCGTCGACGTAGCGCATGATGTCGCGGGCGACCTCCGCGTAGACCACCTCCCCCGTCAGCCGGTAGGCGTCGAGGTACGCCTGGAGGAGCGCGGCCTGGACGTAGTCCATCTTCTCGAAGTGCGGGACGGTGAGCTCCCGGTTGGTGCTGTAGCGGAAGAAGCCCCCCAGGAGGTGGTCCCGGAGCCCGCTACGCGCGTACGCCTTCAGCGTCTGGAGCGCCGAGCGAACCATCTCCGGATCGCCGTCGAGGACGCCCCGGGCCAGAGCGAGTCGGATCGCCTCGCCCTTCGGAAATTTCGTGCCGGGTTGAGCCCCGAACCCTCCGTGGAGGGGATCGAAGGCTGCCCTCACGTCGGCCGTGATCGCCCGCGGGACCGCCGGGGTCAGCGTCCCGGAAGCATTCGTCATCCGCGCCACCGGTCTGATCCACTCCATCACCGCCGCGGTGACCTCGCCGATCTCGCCCTGACGGTCGCGGTACCCTCCCCCGATCCGGGTGGCGAACTCGCGGACGCCGAGCGTCTCCCCTCGCTGCTCGGGGGGGAAGTAGGTGCCGCCCGCGAAGGGGGTGCCGTCCGCGGTGAGGAACATCGTGAGCGGCCACCCGCCGCTTCGGCCGGTCAGCGCCTGGTGGGCGAGCTGGTAGCGGCTGTCGATGTCGGGGCGCTCGTCCCGATCGACCTTGATCGGCACGAAGCCCGCATTGATGAGCGCGGCCAGCTCGGGGTTCTCGTAGCTCTCGCGATCCATGACGTGGCACCAGTGACACCAGATCGCGCCGATATCGAGCCAGATCGGACGGTCGAGTTCGCGAGCCAGGGCGAAGGCGTCGGGGCCCCACTCCTGCCACGCCACCGGCTGATCGGCGGCGGAGCGGAGGTACGGGCTCGTCGCCCCGGCGAGTTCGTTCTCGAGCTCCTGCGGCGCCATCGGGGCCAGGGGCGCGGCGGTGGAGAGGGCCAGTGCCACCAATGTTGACGAGAACCACTTCATGCGTGCCGTGACTCCCGGGACCTCTTCACTCATCTGCTCTCTCCCGTCGAATCGGTTGCGGTCAGGAAGGGCTCGGCGGCCGCCTCGAACTCCGCGCGGGAGTGCGGGCCGATCAGGCGGCGACGGACGACGCCCTCCCGGTCGACGATCAGCGTGAGGGGAAGGCCGAAGAGGTCGAACTCCTTCCGGGCCCACCTCTGGCTCGAGGTGACGATCGGATAGATCATCCCCTTCTCCGTGGCGAAGGCGCGAATATCGGAGGGGCGCCCCGACTCGACGGCGATCCCCACGACCCCCAGCCCCTCGTCCGACCGGTCCCGGTGCAGGGCGACCAGCTCGGGGATCTCCCGCAGGCAGGGCACGCACCAGGTGGCCCAGAAGTTCAATACCGTCACCGATCCGTCCGCGAAGCTCAGGGGCCGCTCGCGGCCGTCGAGGTCCGGGAGCGTCAGGCCGGTCACGAGGGGGCCGGCCTCCTCCGTTCGTGGCGGCGTCGGATCGCCGGGCGCATCTCCGGGCGGGACCTCCCGGGAGCACCCCGCGACGGCTGCAGTCGCGATCAGGACGGTGGCCAGACTCCCCATGATGGCCCGCCTCACGAGCGGCGCTTCCTCTCGCGGCAGCGGGCGCCTGGCCCCCGCCGAACGCGCTCATCCCGCTGGCCGTTCGCCCTCCGTGGGTCGCCGGGGTGCCCTCGAGTCACGATGCGTCACCTCCCCTGATGCGTCACCTCGTTCGGGCTCGTGCGTCGGGCACGCTCCCGCCTTGCCACCTCCCAATACGCTGCACTAGTGTTGGGATCCCCGGAGCCACGCGGCGCCGGCGACCCCTTCGACACACGACACTCCGACACACGACACGCGAGGATCCCCCTTGGCCACACCGTATGAGAGTGCACGCATTCTGATGGAACTCTACGACCTCCGCCGCGAGGAGACGATGCGCGAGGCGCGGAGCTGGATCGTGATGGAGTTCCACCCCGAGTCCGCCGACGAGATCGTTGCGGCGATGTCGGGTGAGCATTCGGCGAAGCTTCGCATGGTCCTGAGCTACTGGGACATGGCTGCGGCGTTCGCGAACCGGGGCGCGATCGACGCGGAGATGTTCCGCGACGCCAGCGGTGAGCTCCTCGCCTCGTTCTGCAAGATCGAGCCGCACCTCGAAGGGTTCCGCGAGAAGACCGGCAATCCCGAGGCGCTGGCCCACACCGAGCGGGTGGCGAGCGAGTGGCCCGGCGCAACCGAGCGGATGGCCGCGATGCGCGAGCAGTTCCGCGAGATGGCGGCGGCGCGCGGGTAGGGACGGACTCCGGCTTCGCACCCGCTCACCCACTGTCCAGCGCCTCACTGTCGAGCGCCTCCCAGGCGCGCGCCTCGATCTCCCATGGGATGTCACGATCGTAGCGCCAGCGGACGATCGGGCCGGGCCAGGATGAGGCGGAAGGAGGCGCCGGGGGAAGGGGCGTGGGCACGTCCGGCTCGGACGTCGGCGGCAGTCCCCTTCGCGGCGCGTCGGAGACGGCCCGGCCCCTGGGTGTGAAGAAGGCGACGCGTCCGTCGCGATCGAGACAGACCCGCATCCCCCCTTCATGCACCGCGCGGTGATGGCGACGGCAGAGGAGCACGAGATTCTTGAGGTCGGTCCGCCCGCCATCGGCCCAGTGCACGATGTGGTGCGCGTCGGTGAAGCGGCACGAACAGCCCGGAAAGCGGCAGCCGCGATCGCGGAGTTCGAGCGCGCGGCGCAGCGCGGGTGAGACGGTGCGCGTGCGGCGGCCGA
>JAVVEY010000224.1:0-1837 GCA_032250675.1 Longimicrobiales bacterium
ACCGCGCGGAAGGTATTCTCGAGGATCTTGGTGAGCTCGGCCGCCTCGCACGAGCTGACCGGCACGACGGTCTCGACGATCCGGCCGTAGAGCGCGGCGCCGGCCGCGGTGCACGCGGGCGTCACCCCCCCGATCACCTTCGGGGTGTTCCGGGTGTGCCACTCGCGGTTGCCGGGATCGACGCGCTCGGGGCTGAAGCAGAGGAAGAAGTCCTCGCCCACGCGCCCTCCGCCCGCCTCGAGCGCGGGCAGCAGCACCTCGCGCGTTGTGCCGGGGTAGGTGGTCGACTCGAGGACGACGAGCTGCCCCGGGGTGAGGGCGGCAGCCACCGCCTGGGTGGCCGCGAGGATGAAGGAGACATCGGGGTCGCCCGTCTTCCCGAGCGGGGTCGGCACGCAGATCGAGATCGCGTCGCACTCGGCGAGTCGTGCGGACGCCTCCGTCGCCTCCAGGCGCCCCCCGGTCACATGCTCGGCCACCTCGGCGTCCGAGAGGTCCTGGATGTGGCTCCGCCCGGCGTTCACCCCCTCGACCACCGCGGGGTTGATATCGATCCCGATCACGCGGAGCCCCGCGCGCGCCGCTTCCACGGCGAGGGGGAGACCCACGTAGCCGAGACCGATGACGCCGAGCGTCACCTCGCCCGCGCCGAAGCGGGCCGTCGTTTTCCTTGAATCTTTCATCATTGCACCCATGATCGGAGATGTCGCGCATTTCCGCCAGTCCCGGACCCAATTCCTCGCGCGCAGGGTACCGCCACGGTACCTTGGCCCGTAGATTGTAACGATTGCGGCTGCGGCCCTCACCTGGTCGAGTCCCCACGCACCGCTCTTCTCCCCCGGTATCGATGACCCACGATCCCGCCTCGCTCAACGGGGCCTCACAGAACGGCACCGTCCCCGCGCACGCAGACGACGAGATCAATCTGCGTGACGTCTGGGACCTCCTCGTCCGCAACTGGGGGGTGATCACCCTCGTCTTCCTGGCGGCGATCGGCGGAGCGGCGCTCTTCTCGATCCTCACCGTCCCCGTCTACCAGTCGGTCTCCTCGATCCGGATCGAGGATGACGAGGGCCCCGCGATTCCCCTCTTCGAGGTCCTCGGCAACCTCTCGGGGGGGGCGTCGCAGGTCGAGACCGAGATGGCGGTGCTCGGGAGCCGCGTCCTGACCGAGTCGGTCGTCGACTCGCTCGGGCTCACCCTCTCCCCGACGCGTCCCCGGGGGCTCTCCCGCGCCGAGGTCGTCCGCGGGCTCCGGATCGAACGGTGGGCGCCGGAAGCCGTCTACCAGCTCACGCGTCAGGGCGACCACTTCGAGATTACCAACTTCGAGACCGGCGCGCTCCACGGGACCGCCTCGGTGACGGAGGCCGGCCGCGTGCCCGGCGCGCGCTTCCGGATGGCGCCCTCGGCCTTCGAGCACGACGAGATCCGCCTCGAGGTGGCGCCCTTCGACCTCTTCGTCGAGGGGCTGCGTGAGAAAATCGGCGTCGGGCGCATCAACCGCGACGCGAACCTCGTGGTGGTCCGTTACGCCTCGACCGACACCGCGATGGTGCGCGCGGTGCCGAACCTCCTCGCCCGGATCTTCATCGAGCGACGCCAGGAGGTCCAGTCCACCGAGGCGCGCTCGACGGTGGCCTTCCTCGAGCAGCAGATCGACACCCTCGAGCGGCAGCTCGAGGGCGCCGAGGATCTCCTCGTCGCCTTCGAGCAGGGGGAGCAGGTGATCAGCCTGACCGCCGAGGCGGACGCCCAGGTCGAGCAGCTCGCCGGGCTCCAGGCGCAGCGGATGCAGATCGAGAACAACCGCAAGACGCTGCAGGACCTCGTCGAC